>WTGY01000205.1 GCA_011523365.1 Caldilineaceae bacterium | reverse complement strand
GCCCCCGCACAAGGGAGGGCCGAATAGGCCCGACCGCCCAAAGGCGAGGAGAGAGGGGAGAAGAGTGCGGAGTGAGAAAAACCTGCGCTCGCCTCGTCCGGCGTCGAGCACTGAATAGGGCTTGGTAGTTGCGAAGCTTGTCTATCCACGAAGTTACGCGAAGGGTCGCGAAGAACAACAGGGGCGTAGCGGATTCTATTGGCGTGACATTGCGGCTCCTCGCGGAAAAGCCGCAATGTGCCCCCGCATACCGCTTTTCTGACAAAGGCCAACAGGCCCCAGACAGTTTCGATCCCATTGGGTAAACCGAGGGAATCATCTTGGCGTCAGACGGGAGACACCTAAGCTTTCGCCCAAGTCAGGAAAAACTGAATGGACATCGACGAAATTATTGCCAATTTTGATCGGGACGGGCACGTCCTGTTGCCGCAAGCGATTGGCCCTGAAGAGCTGGCGGCCCTGCAGGAAGATTCTGCCCATATCATTGAAGAGGGCTATGAGGGCAAGGAACCCGAGAGCGACTACTTCTTTGATGCGCTGCCGGATACGGGTGAGGTTGTATTCCACCGTGTGCAGTATGTTTTCCCCAAAGCCAGGAACAACTCGTTTATCAAGCTGCTGGCGCATCCGCTGGTCCTGCAGGTGGTACAGCGGCTGCTGGGGGATGACTTCATCTGCGAGGCGGAGGCGTTTGTTTTCAAGGCGCCGGGAAACGGCAAGGAGGTCCCGGTCCATTGCGACGGCGATCCCAGCCAGCCGGATGTGATGGAGATGGTGTTCAACGTCGACTACTATCTGGACGACGCCACACCGGAGAACGGTTGTCTACTGGCGGCACCGGGCAGCCATAAGCTGAATCTGTCCGGGGAGGAGGTGAGGGCGCAGGGCTTTGACTATCCCGGCCTGATTGAACTGCCGGTCAAGGCGGGCGACGTGCTGTTTCACAATGTCAAGCTGGTGCATGGCTCCAGGCGGAACAGCGCCAACAGTCTGCGGCGCACGCTCTACTATGCGTTCCATTCTCTGAGCGCGGCGGCGCGGCAGGGGGAACCCAGGTCGGAGGGGTCGTACCTCAGGCCGGGTCAGACGGTGCCCCAGAACTGGATCGATGACCGTCTGCGGCTGATGATGCACGCCATCGATCTACGGAAGGAGAGCAGCTACGGGCGCGATGAGGTCCCCTTCCCCTATCAGCCGCCGGCGGGCTATGACGTGGCGTGGCCGTCAAAGGATGAGACGATGAATTACAGGCCGGCGCTGGGGTATAGCAAGTACTATTGAGGTTTGGCCTGCCGGGCAGGCACAAGGCCTGCCCCTACATTACCATTCTTTGATTGGCACACTGGGCCGGCATGAGACATGCCGGTATAGCGTGCGCGAGTGGTGGAAGGGGGGCGATTGGGTTGGGTGCTGCAACTCAGTCCGGCTGGTTTCGGAAGCGCCAGCGGCGGGCGTAGGAGAGGGCCATGCTGGCGGCGACGGCCATGACGGCGGCGAGGACGTTGAAGAGGAGGTCGCGCTCGTCGTAGGCGCGATTGGGCAGGTAGGCCTGGATGTTTTCGTCGATGAGGCCGATCAGCGAAGCGGCTATGACCGCGAGCAGAGCGGGGACGGGGACGCGGCGGCCGTGGCTGGCGCGTTCCTTTAGCGCTTCGTAGATGAAGACGGACAATACCCCGTATTCGATGAGGTGCGTGCGCTCCTCCGGGGTCGCCATGCGCACGAAGACGAGGATGTAGACGGCGGCCACGCCGAGCGCGACCCCGATTTCGAGGCCGCCCGGGCGCGCTTTGAGCCCGTAGATCAGGATTACAGCCCCGACCAGTAAAAAACTGACCATGAAGAGGGCTTCGAGCAGCCCGTGTGTTCGCAGGTGCCCGGCAAGTGTGCGCGCGAGCCCGAGCGTGGAGTAGATGGCAACGACTACGGCCAGGGCCCATAGCCAGAGGCGGCGTTCTCGATTGGAAGTGAAAAGGGACATGGAGATCGTTAGTTTGTTTGCGCTTCGCCAAATGCGCTGTTTGCGCTTCGCTAAATGGCCGAGGATGGCGTCAGCGAAACGCAAAGAATGCGGTCGGCTCAGCGCAAAGTCAGTGAAAGGGCATCTTCGATAGATAGTTGAGGGCGGCGCGGCCGGGGACTACCCTTTGATGCCGGTGAGGGTGAAGCCCTCGGTGAAGTAACGCTGCCCATAGTACGATAACGCCATCATGGGCAAAGATACAAGAACGGACATGGCCATCATCGGCCCCCACTGGGTGTCGCCGCGCGAGCCGATAAAGCCCATCATGGCGAGAGTAAGGGTCTGCATGCTCTTGTCCTTGAGGTAGAGGAGAGGGAAGAGGAGGTCATTCCAGGCCCAGGCGGTGACGATGACAATCTGCAGGGCGAGGATGGGCTTGGAGAGGGGGATGATGATACGCCATAAGATGCCCAGATCGTTACAGCCGTCGAGGCGGGCGGCTTCAGAGAGTTCGTTGGGGATGGCGCGAAAGAACTGGCGCAGGACGAAGACCATGGCGGGATTGAGCGCGAGCATTGATGGGATAATGGCGGGCAGCCAGGTCCCAATCCAGCCCAAGCGGGCCATCAGCACATAGCGGGGTACCATTGTTACAAAGTCGGGCATAAGCATGAGGCTGATGTTGAGCAGCATGAGGAGCTCGCTGCCGGGAAACCTCATGCGCGCGAAGGCATAGGCGGCCAGGGTACAGGAAGCCATTGTGGGTAGGAGTACGAAGACCGCAAGCATGAGGGTGTTGCGCAGGTGTAGGAGCCAGTCGCGCGCGCGCCAGCCGTCGGCGAAGTTCTCGAAGGTGACAGGGTTGGGAATCCACTGAATGGGGAAGGTGATGCGCATCTGTTCGAGCGTTTTGAAGGCGTTGCTGAACATCCAGAATACGGGCAACAGGGCGAAGAAGAGAAAGAGTGCGATCAGCAGATAGGCGATGGCGTGCTGAACAGTTCTGCTGGCGCGCATGCCGAGAGAGAGGCGGCCCGCGGGGAAAATGTAGCGGCGTGCAGTGCGAATGCCTGCCATACAGTTCAGTTGCCTCCCTCGTAGTAGACCCAGCTTGCGGAGGTGCGGAAGAGGAGGACGACGATGATCATGCTGATGACGAAAAGAATCCATGAGAGCGCGGCGGCGTGGCCCATTCTGAAGTACCTGAAGGCGTTTTCATAGATGAGTTGGCCGTAGAACATCGAGCCGCCGGCGGGGCCGCCGCCGGTCATCAGCATGGGGGTGGAGAACATCTGAAAGGCGCCGATCAGGCTTGTGAGAAGGTTGAAGAGGGTGTAGGGGGTCAGCATGGGCAGCGTGACTTTGAACAGTGTCTGGATGGACTTTGCGCCGTCGATTTTGGCTGCGTCGTAAAGTTCCTGGGGCACATTCTGGAGCCCGGCGAGGAAGATGAGCATACCGATACCGCCCTGGATGGCCATGAAGATGAAGACCCATTTGACCATCACGGGATCTGTGAGCCAGGCCTGTCCCCGGGGGAAGCCGAGGGCTTTGAGGAAGCTGTTGATCAGGCCGAGATTAGGGCTCCAGATGAAGACGAACACGGCGGCGGCGCCGGCTACGGGGACGGTGCCGGGCACGAGGGCGAGCGTGCGGAAGAGCTGAAGGCCGCGCACTTTTACGTTGAGGAGCAGCGCCTGCAGCAGGCCGACGACCAGCCCGCCGGGAACGGAGACAACCACGTAGAGCAGCGTGTTCATCAGGGCTTTGCGGGTATAGTCGTGCTCTGCGAGATTGACGTAGTTGCGGAATCCGATCCACTTGGCGGGCTGGAAGACGTCGTAGATGGTGAAGCTGTGGTAGAAGGAGTCGAGGATGGGGTAGGCCTGGAAGGTGAGGACGCCCACGAACCAGGGGAGAAGGAAGAGGAAGGGGAGCATGCGGCGACGGAAACTGCGGCCGCGTGCCCAACGGTCAGGGAGTCCGGGGTCTGCGGCGGGATCCAGGCTTGGTTGTGGTGCGCTCAGTTGTGGTGTAGTCATATCAAACCTGGAGGTTGAAAGGTGATTCGGGGCCTTTGGGATGGGATCCCTGAAGAGGCGGTCGCGCCTTGGGGCGGGAACCAAGGCACGACCGGGATGTGTCACGGTTTGCGCTTCGCCAAATGCGCTGTTTGCGCTTCGCTAAATGGCCCAGGATGGCGTCAGCGAAACGCAAAGAATGCGGTCGGCTCAGCGCAAAGTCGGGAGGCTAACTTTGGGTCTCCCAGTATTCGTCGAGGGACTGCTGGAGTTCTTTGTTGATGTCGACAAGGGCGTCTTCGGGTGATTTGACGCCGACGGTCACCTCTTCGAAGGCCCGAGCCCAGAGGTTTTCACACTGGGACTGGACGGGCGTAAGGAACTCGCTGGGGCTCCAGAGCCGGTCGGCTTCGAGCGGTGCGTCGAAGAACCATTGCAGGCCGGGCACGCTGGAAAGATCGATGGCGTCGAGCAGCGGTTTGCTCCACATGGCGGCGGCCCGGATTTCGAATTCTATGAGGCCGACTTCGACGCTGGTCATGTGAATCATGAAGGTGAGGGCGTCTTCGGCGACCTGGGTGGAGCGGGGCATGAAGAGCGTATGGCCAGTACCGAAGTCGATGGCATTGTAGCCTTCGTTGAGGTTGGGATGGAAGCCATAGCCGATGGATTCGAGTTCGACGCCGGTGACTTCGACCATACTGCGCAACCCGCCGGGCAGCCAGTTGCCGTCCATGACCATGGCGCGCTTGGCGTTGTTGAAGCCGCTGGAGGGATAGCCGGACCAGTAGCCCCACTGGTCTCTGAAGGCCAGCATCTTGTCTACGCCCGGGTCGGTGTGGAACTGGGCGATGATGTCGAGGCCTTCTGCCCACGCTTCGGTGTCGAAAGTAAAGGTGCGCTTGTCTTCGGAGATGTAGTTTTCGTCGAAGACGACGGGCCAGGCGATGACGGTGAAGCCGTAGGCGTCTTTGGGGTCGAATCCGGCCTGGGTGAGGTTGCCATCGTCGTCGTATTGGAGAAGCATGCGGGACCACTCGAGCATTTCGGGCCAGCTTCTTGGGCCGACTTCGGGGTCGCCGCCGACTTCTTCGATGAGGTGTTTATGCCAGCAGATGGCGGGCATGGAGCCGCCTTCAAGGGCGGGGATGCCGTAGGTGACGCCGTCCCATTTGCCGTTGTCCCACTGTGAGCCGAGGTAGATGTCGGGGTCGAAGTCGGGGGCGTTGGCGATGAGGTCGTCGAGCGGGAGCATGACGCCGCGCGCCATCAGTTCGGCGAAGCCGCCGATGTAGCGATGGTAGACGTCGGGCGCGGTGCCGCCGGCGACGGCGGTCATTGTGTCCTCGGGGGATACGTGGAGGCGAATCATTTCGATGGAGATGTGTGTGCCCTTTTCGTCAAACAGTTCGATGCAGGGCGTCCAGATGTCGCCATCACCGGAGGTCTGCCAGCCGGATTGGACGGAGACGGTGACGGGTTCCATGGCTGTCTCCATGCCGCCGTCAGCGGTGTCTTGGGCAACGGGCTGGCAGGCGGCGAGGAGAGCGGCACCGCCGGTGGCTCCGGCGAGTGAAAGGAACTCTCTGCGGCTGAAACCTTGCTTTGGCATGTTCTGTTTTCCTCCAGGAATTTGTCGGGCGGTTGGGTTGAAAGTGCCTCTCGGATGGCTACAGTTTTGGGGGTCCCTCGTAGAATGGAGGATAGGATAGCACAGTATCCATGTACGGCAAACATACAGAGATTATGAGGTGGGGCGCCATTGCAGGAGAAGACTCAGAAGAGTGGTCATGCCTTGAAGCCCAGGCCATGGCGAGACTGTATGGTTGCACGTACAGGAAAGGACTAGCCCTGGGTTTCACCGTAGTCGTCGAGGGGCTGCTGGAGCTCGGCGGTGATGTCGAAGAGGGCATCTTCGGCCGACTTTGCACGGACGAGGGCCTTTTCGATGGTCCGGTTCCACAGACTTTCACATTGGGACTGGACGGGGCGTGAGAAGCTCGCTGGCACTCCAGAGCGGAATGGATCAATCGCTTTCGGCGTTGGGTCGAGGCAGAAAGCAAGTCAGAATTGCAGCGCTAAATGGGTTCGGATGGTCAGGTCCACAATCGGCCCCTGTTCACCACATGAAGACCCCACCATCGACGTTGAGGGCCTGGCCAGTGATGACGGAGGCCTCGTCACTGGCCAGATAGACGGCCATAGGGGCGATTTCTTCAGATTCCAGTCTGCGTCCGAGCGGGGTCATGGTAGCCTCATACTCTGCAACGGACTTACCCAACCGGTCGGCGTCGTATGCCATTCTGGGCTCATTGGTGACCGTACGCACTGCTCCCGGGCAGATGGCGTTCACCGTTATGCCATCACTCACAACTTCAGCCGCGAGCGAGCGGGTCATGCCCAGCAAGGCGTGCTTGCTTGCCGAGTAGGCCGAGCCGTGAAGGAGGCCCGCTTTTCCGGCCAGAGATGCGATGTTGATAATCCGGCCGCACTTGCGCCCGATCATGTTGGGCAGGAACCGCTTGCACAGCATATAGGGCGCCTTCACATTGACTTGAAATGTCAGGTCCCAGATGTGATCATCGAAGTGGATCAGTGGTTTGGGGTCAATACTGCTGCCGATGCCGGCGTTATTGACCAATATATCTATGCGATCATAAGCCCGATTGAAGTGACTGAAGATAGTCTCAATCGAAGGCGATTCTGACAGATCGGCCTCGACTGAGAGACAGCGCACGCCCAAGTCGCTGGCGTGCGACCTCAGCGATTCCAGGTCCTGACTTGAACGGGCGGTGATAGCCAGGTCTGCGCCTTCGGCTGCAAATGCCAGGGCGATTGCCCTACCAATTCCGCGACTAGCTCCCGTGATGAGAGCCGTCCGATTCTTGAGTTTCATATTTTTCTCTTGCGGTGTCTCTTGGAGCGGCTGTCAAGCCACACCGCGTTGCCACAGTCGTGGATCCAGGGCTTGGCGAAGTCCGTCGCCGAGGAAGTTGAAGCCCAGCACTGTGACGAACATGGCGCAACCAGGAGCGAAAGAAAGTACAGGGGAACGCTCCAAGTACTGGTAACCGACCTTGAGCATCGAACCCCAGCTTGCGGTAGGCGGCTCTACGCCGAGACCCAGGAAGCTCAGAGCCGCTTCGGTGATAATGGCCTGCCCGACCAGCAGCGACGCCTGCACAATGATTGCTGCCGTCACATTGGGCCAGATGTGGTACACCATGATCCGCCATGACGGAGCGCCCGTCACGCGTGCTGCGGAGACGAATTCACGCTCGCGCACTGAAAGGGCCTGCCCCCGGACCAGTCGAGCGAAGTGGGGTGTGAAACCGACACCGATGGCCAACAGTGTGTTGTTCAGACCAGGCCCCAGGCTGTAAGCGATAGCCAGCGCCAGCAGCAGCAGTGGGAAGGCGTAGAAGCCATCGACCAGCCGCATGAGAGCGTCGTCTGCCCACCCTCCGTGATAGCCGGCGAGCAGGCCGATGGACACACCTACCACCAGTGCGAAGCCCACTGCGCCAACACCTGCCTGCACCGAGACGCGGGCGCCATGGATGACTCGGCTCAAAGTGTCGCGAGCCAACTGGTCGGTGCCCAGGAGGTGCGCCAGGCTCGGCGGTTCCAGAACATCGGCATCCTGGAACTGTACAGGACTGTATGGAGAAATTACGTCCGCAGCAAGTGCGGTGAATAACAGAACAACCAGTACTGCCACGCCGAATCCGGCGCCGCGGCTTCTCAGAAATCGATCAAGGAAGTCTCTGATTCGGCGCTGTCTCAGAGATCCAATTTCTCCGGAGAACTGATTAGCGGCATCTTTGCGAGCCAACAGATTGCCTCCAACTCTGAAGATCAAAACCAGGGATCGCCAACCAGATTCGTCCAGTCTTCATATTCTCTGAAGGTGTGCGGGAAATGCCGCCTAGCCTATTGAACCTCTCCGTTAACTGCGACGACAATTTGAGGTTACTCTCGCTCCCACGTATCTCCCTGGAGAAACGGTCTTAGGACCGCCTTATAGCTGAGAATCACTTCCTTCAGCAGGCCAAGTTTGACCGGATACTACCATCGGCCTGTTCGCGCCAACCATTTCGATACTTGAGATGGCAGCCCGAGCAAAGTATCGAAGCTGTAACTACGTATAGCGGATTCGAGGGTCGGCAAAAGCATAGAGCAGGTCGGTGAGAAGGTTCGCCGCGAGTACGCCCACTGCCATTACGAGCATTGCGCCTTGCAACATGGGGAAGTCGCGAAAGAAGATAGAGTTGGCGGCCACGCGACCCAGTCCGGGCAGAGCAAAGATGGTCTCCACGACAACGGCCCCGCCAAACAGACGGCCCACCTGTAATCCGATGACAGTGGCCACGGGAATCAGAGCATTCTTGAGGGCATGCTGCACGACAACCGCCCTCTCTCCTAACCCCTTGGCCCGGGCAACGGTAACGTACTCTTGCTGCATGACTTCGATGAGCGAAGAACGAGTCTGGCGCATCGTTATTGCCGTCAAGTACATACCCAACGACAGTGCCGGAAGCAGCATAGACTTGAGATTGGGCCATAGCCCTTCATCAAGGGGCACGAATCCTGATGGAGGCACTATTCTGAGCCAAAGCGCGAAGAAGTAGATGAACAGGATCCCCAACCAGAAATCGGGAACAGCGGCCCCCCCTATGGCCAGAACCGTGGTCACCGTGTCGGACTTGGAGTTCGGGTACAATGCCGACACGATGCCCAGCGGAAGGCCGAACAACAGGGCCAGAACGAGAACCATAGCTGTCAGTTGGAGCGTAACTGGCAGGCGGTTCAGCAGGCCTTCCAGTACTGGTTCGCCGGTACGGATGGAGCGCCCCAAGTCGCCCTGGAGCGCCCGCCCCAGCCATTTTGCATACTGAATCGGAATTGGCTGATCCAACCCGAGTTCGGTACGCATGGCCTCGTAGGCCACTTTATCATGGATATTTGATTCGCCGAGCATAGCCAGCGCAGCATCACCGGGCAAGAGAACCGTTACCGTAAAGGAAATGATTGAGACCACGAACAACACTGGCACGAAATGGACTATCCTGCGCAGCAGATACCGTCCCAAGACGCCTCCTTTTGTGGCCCCTCACCCAAGTGGAACCGGCTACGCCAGCCAGATATTCCCCAGATACGGGTCCTGGAAGTTGTACGACAGCCCATTTACCTCCTGGCGGTAGGCAACGAAACTGGGGATCAGGTATCCGCCGGATACGTAAGCCTTTTCGTGGACGACACGCCACATCCGACTATAAATTTCACTGCGCTCGGCCGGATCGGATGTTGTCAGACCCTCGTCGAGCGCGGCCTCAATCTCGTCATCGCAGAAGAAGCTCCAGTTCGAAGTAGCGCCACAGCCCAGCACAGGCCGCGCAAATTCGGGATCGACAGAGGGCCAGAGCTGACCGCGCCAGAAAGTTGCCTCGAAGTCTTCGGTACTTTGCAGCAGTTCGCCCCAGGCAACCCGCTCCAGCAGCTTCAATTCGGTCCTGATACCGACGGCGGTCCACATTTGCTGGGCGAACTCGCCGATTGTGGCCTCCGGCTCTCTGGCAATAACAAGCAGTTCAAGGTCAAGGCCGTCAGGATAGCCGGCTTCGGTGAGCAGCTCTGTCACCTTGTCCGGATTGTATTCGTAGCGCTCGACGGACGGATCAAATCCCAGGGTTCCCTCGGTATAATATGGATAGTAGTGGCCAGTGGCGGCGCCGAAGCCCAGTGCCTTGGCCATTCCTTCCCGGTCAATGCCGTAGTTGGCGGCCATGCGGACTCGGACGTCATCAAAGGGCGGCCTCTTGGTATTGTACCCCACCAGGAACAGATTCAGGCCGGCCCAGGGGAGAGCGTCAATCCGCAAATCGGGATCGGCCTCAATGGTTTCGACATCTTTGGGGAGTACCAGTTCCATGAGATGCAGCGAGCCGGCGCGCATGTCCACGAGGGAAACGGTGGGATCGGGAATGACACGCAGTACAGCCTCATCCAAGTATGGCAGCGGCTGGTCATCTGCGCCCATTTCCCAGTAGTCCGGGTTGCGCTCCAGGACGATACGGTCGTCGGTAACCCACTCCTTGACGCGGAAGGGGCCGGTTCCGACGCCCTGCCGGGCGATTCCCTCTTCCCCCATTTCATCGAAGGCGGCCTTTGAACCTATATGGACCAAGCCGGCGGCGCCAAATGCCAAGGTGCTCAGAAGTGCTGCATTGTCCTTTTCGCTCGTGATTTGCAAGGTGTGGCTGTCGAGCGCGTCGACGGACTCGATAAATGCCAGACTGGATTTGCGCTGTGATTTTGGGTGATCTCTCTGGCGCTCAAAGTTCCACTTCGCCACCTCAGCATCGAAATCACTGCCGTCGTGGAATTTCACGCCCTGGCGCAGATTGAAGATGATCGTCCTGGCATCCGGCTGTTCCCACGATTCGGCCAGCGATCCTACAATCTTGAATTTCCCAGTTTCGGTATCTTCCAATTCCAGCCGCACCAGCCCATTGTAGACGGCATCGTAGAAGACGTGATTGATTGATTGGGTGAGCTGGGGATCCATGGTTCCAAGGCCACTGGTGTATGAGTGGACCAATGTGCCACCGCGTGTGATACCACCGGTAGCTGCAGGCGCAGCCTGCTCGGTCATCGGCGCTGTTGTTGGAGGGACACAGGCACTCAGTACACCTGCCCCCGCCAAAAATCCTGTCCAGCGCAAGAACTCTCGCCGGTTCAAAGATGTGCTTCCCATGGCATAGCTCCTTGTTAATACAGTTGAATTTTTGGATAGAGGAAAGGGCGCCTCCCAATCGATTGAACAGCACAACCCACGCTGCTCTGGAAACAGTAGGAACATGTTTTATCAGAAATATCTTAATTCTTTGACAGGACTCTGTCAAACCACCATAATCTGAGAGTACATCCTAATTTTGGGGCGAGTTCTTCGTGAATGACTCACATCTGAATATCTGTTGACAATGGACTAATTGGTCGTCAGCCGTAGCTCTTCAATGCGCTGCGGTAACTACTAAGCCATGTTCTGTGTACGGTTTGCCTGGGGGGAATGTACCGTCAGCATTTCTGTAGCGGGCTCTCGATGGTCATCGCGGTGAACGTTGGGCATTTAAGGGAGTTGCCTCGCCTGTCTTGCCTGCGCTGGCACATTTTCGGAATCTGCCAGGAGGCGGGGGAGAAGCGCGGGCCGACGCGGGACGCCAACTTCGTATTGCCCACACACTCGCTACGGCGCGAGGTTGTAGGAGAGGGGGCGTTGCGGGGGCGGAGCCCCCGCACAAGGG
>WTGY01000158.1 GCA_011523365.1 Caldilineaceae bacterium | reverse complement strand
TGTGCGGGGGCTCCGCCCCCGCAACGCCCCCTCTCCTACAACCTCGCGTCGTAGCGAGCAGGTAGGCAATACGAAATTGCCGCCCCGTGTCGGCCCACGATTCCCCCCGCCTCCCGGCAGATTCCGAAAATGTGTCCAGCGCAGGCAAGATAGGCAAGGCCACTCCCATAAGTGCCCAACGTTCACCGCTATAACCATCGAGAGCCCGCTACAGAAATGCTGACGGTACATTCCCCCAGGCAGACCGTACACAGTACATGACTCAGTAGTTACGAGGAATCTACAAATGAGCGGTTTCTACGTGGAGATAGGCGACAGCGTATCCTTCAGCAAGACAGTCGGCGAGAGCGACGTCTACCTCTTTGCCGGCATCACCGGCGACCTGGCCCCCAACCATGTCGACGAAGAATACATGAAGCGCTCCAGCTACGGCACCCGCATCGCCCACGGCGCGCTCCTCATCGGCTACATGTCCACCGCCTCATCCATGGCCATCGCCGGCTCCCGCACCGGCGACGAAGAGACGCCCGTCTCCCTGGGATACGACCGCATCCGCTTCCTCGCGCCCGTCTTTCTGGGCGATACCATCACCGTTCACTACCAGATCGTCTCCGTCGACGAAGAGCGCAGGCGGTCCGTGTCCGACATACGTGTCACCAATCAGTCCGGCACATTGGTTGCAGTAGCCCAACATATCCTCAAGTGGGTGGCGAACAGCTAGCGAAGGGAAAGGAACCATGAATCAGGAGTGGCGTAAACAGATCGAGGAAACTGCGGTACTGAACCTGGGCCGGATACTGGAGGATGAGGAGTTGGACTATTTTCGCGGCATGTTCGACACCGACCGCTCCGACTATCGCTACTTTTGGCACGACTACGGCTATCACCAATACGTCAACTACGACGCGCTGATCACCACCCCTCGATTCGACGAGTTGATTCGCCACCCGCGCATCCTGCCTGTCATCGAAGACCTCATGGGCGGACCAGTCTGCTTCGGTGAAATCGGCCTGCGCTATATGGGTCCCTACGACGGCCAGCTCCACCGCGGTTGGCATCGGGACAAGCCGCACTGGCCCGAACACCCGCTGCGCATGGACTACATCCAGCTCATGGTCTATCTCACCGACGTCGACGAGAGCACACACTGCATCTCTTTCTCGCCCGAATCGATCGACCAACCGCTTCTATTGGACCAGAATGCCCAACTTGCCCGCGGCGGCATCTACGACCTCCACGGGCCGGCCGGGACCTGTGCCCTCTTTAACGTCGCCGCCCTGCATACCGCCACAACCCGCCCTACCAGCTCAGAACGCAAGACAGTCCAGATCTACTACGGTCACCGGGACCGGGCGCCCCTCTCCAACGATTCCGGCATTCCTGTCGCCCTCTGGCGCGACAACCCGGACCCGGAAACACGCGCCTTCTACGGCGTACTGAACCAGCGTACAAAAATCTACATGGACGCGTTTGGCCGCGAAGCCAGCCAGCCTTAAACTGGGCTGATCTCCCGGCAGCGCTCCAATATCTCCACCTGGCGCCGCACACTGGCCGCCGATATCGCTGCCTGTTCGCCCGTGCGGATCGTCTTGTAGATGTCCTCGTAAAGCGTGAACATCCCCGTGAAGAAATTGAACTCCGGTGTGAAGCTCTCCTCTTTCCACGGTAACGTCTCGCTGTTGTAGCTGCGGTCCGGCGTCGGCGTCGTATCCAGCACCAGCGGCGGCGCCTCTTCCGGGTCGAAATACTTCCAGTGCACCTCGCGCCGGTCCGCACTGACCAGCGTCCCCTGCGTGCCCATCACCAGCCACGCGTCCTGCGGAAACGCGCAGCAGTTCGACATCTCCACGTCGATGACAGGCCCGTCGTTCGGCTTGATGACCAACTTCACATGGCTCTCCGCATCCCCCGCAAACAGCGGTGTCGTCTCCATCTGGCAGAAGATCTCCGGGTTCGGATCGTCGAAAAAGTGAATCGCCCAGTCGATCGAGTGCGCCCCCTTGTTGTTCAAATCTCCGCCCCCGTACTTCTTCAGCGTCTGCCAGTCCCACCGCCTGCGAAAACCGTTGCCGGTAATCCGCATCTGCACGATACGCCCCAGCACGCCCGAATCGACGACCTCCTTGACCTTCAGAAAGTCCGCATGATAGCGGTAATTCTGGTTCACCGTCAGCAGCATCCCCGTCTCTTCGGAGACCGCGATCATCTCGTCCACGCCGGCCAGCGTCGGCGCCATCGGCTTCTCCACGATGACATGCTTCCCCGCCCGCATCGCCGCCGAGGCATCGCTCACGTGCAGCTGGCTCGGCGTAGCCACCACCAGCAGCTCCACAGCCTTGTCCGCAATGATCTCGTCTATCGTCGAATAGGCCAGGCAGTCAAACCGGTCAACTGCCTCCTCCTGTCGGGCGGGGTCCGGATCGCACACCGCCGTGACGCTGAACTTCTCGCCGATCTGGGCCAGAACGTTGGCATGAATGCCCCATCCGCTCCTTCCCAAACCGCTGATTCCAATCCGCAAAGGCTCGTCGGACGTTCCCTTCTCCTGTCCGCCATTCGCCTCCGCGCCATTCGTTGCCCTGGTATCTGCCATGCCTAGCTTCCTTTCTTCAGGTAATGTGTGCGACGACACCGCGCCAAATGTGTCCAGCGTCGCCGGGCAAAAAAAGTCCTCTGAGGGACAAAAGTTCGTGGTATAATAGTCAATCGAACATCGGCCCTAGCATATCAGAAACTGCACACAAATCGTAAAATCTCTCTGAAGAATCGCGACGAAGCAAATCCATCGCAAGTCCAGCAAGCGCAACATTTCCTGATAGGGATTCACCAACACTTCACAAATACGTTCCTGCAAAGTCCTTGCCAAATAGCAACCCTGAAAGAGGTAAACCAGGATGTCTCTGTACTTTCTCCTCTTCAAGCCTTTCACCAATCAACCGCTGGTATATCTACCAATTGACCCAAGCCCTCAATTGGCCCGGTACGACCCCAGCAGTTCACTAAAAACTAAAAACTGACTACTAAAAACTGCAGTTCCGGGCGGTCGGGCCTATTCGGCCCTCCCTTGTGCGGGGGCTCCGCCCCCGCAACGCCCCCTCTCCTACAACCTCGCGCCGCAGCGAGTGGGTGGGCAATATGAAGTTGGCGTCCCGCGGCGACCCGCACTTCACCCCGCGTCTTGACAGGTCCCGAGAACGTGCCGGTGCAGCCAAGGCAGGCGAGGCAACTCCCAAATGGTCCCAACCTACACCACTGTGACCATCAAGAGCCCGCCATAGAAACCGTGACAGTACTTGCCGTCTTTCCAGATTCATGCAGAGCGCAAACACATCATGACTCAGAAACATCAAAAATATAACTTATTCTCGATTTTTCGCTGTAGGGCGAATCCCAGATTTTCTGTCGGAGGTCATGAACAACATCAGACACATGTCAGAAAAAGCAGTTGGAGCCGCAGTAATTCGATCAAGGAAATATCTCCCTTAGTCGTCGTTCAGCTGGCGCCATTCGCTCAAACCCGCAAAAACTCCTTCATGCCGAATCTCTCGTATACTCTCGTAAACTCTCGTGGACTCTCGTGCAATGCTCATGGACCTCGGTGTCGCGATTTATGAATCTGATCCGAGGCTCCCAGCAACTCTTGAAACACTTATGAACGCAAGGAAACGCTCGTAAACGCTCGTAAACTCTCATGGACTCTCGTGCAATGCTTAAGGACCTTGTTGCAGCGCTCTTTGAACCTGATTCGAGGCTCCCGGCACCACATGAAACATCAATGAACTCATGGAAACGCTCGTAAACGCTCGTGGACTCTCGTCATCTCTCGTGAACTCTCATACAACGCTCGTACAACCATTCCCTAGCCAGGAGGCACTCGCCGTCCTGAGAATCCCCAGGAATCCGGCAAATCCTGATTCAGACAATCTGCCCAACGCTCGTAAACACTCGTAAACGCTCATGGACTCTCGTCATCTCTCGTGAACACTCGTACAACGCTCGTACGACGATTCCCGAGCCAGGAGGCACTCGCCATCCTGAGAATCCCCAGGAAGCCGGCAAATCCTGATTCAGACAATCCGCCCAACACTCGTCAACGCTCGTGGAATCTCGTCATCTCTCGTGAACACTCATACACCGCTCGTACGACCATTCCCGAGCCAGGAGGCACACGCCATCCTGAGAATCCCCAGGAATCCGGCAAATCCTGATTCAGACAATCCGCCCAACGCTCCTAAACACTCTCAAACGCTCGTGGACTCTCGTCATCTCTCGTGAACACTCATACACAGCTCGTACGACCACTCCCGAGCCAGGAGGCACTCACCATCCTGAAAATCCCCAGGAATCCTGCAAATCCTGATTCAGACAATCTGCCCAGCGCTCGTAAACACTCTCAAACGCTCTCAAACGCTCGTGGACTCTCGTCATCTCTCGTGAACACTCATACATCGCTCGCACGACCACTCCCAAGCCAGGAGGTACTCGCCATCCTGAGAATCCCCAGGAATCCGGCAAATCCTGATTCAGACAATCTGCCCAACGCTCGTAAACACTCGTAAACGCTCATGGACTCTCGTCATCTCTCGTGAACACTCGTACAACGCTCGTACGACGATTCCCGAGCCAGGAGGCACTCGCCATCCTGAGAATCCTCAGGAATCCGGCAAATCCTGATTCAGACAATCTGCCCAACGCTCGTAAACGCTCGCAAACTCTCATAGGCTCTCGTGCGACACGCATGTTTCTCTGTTTAATCTCCCGTAGGGTGCGCCCGCAGCAAGATCGACTGCTACAGCGAAACGGCGACGATAGTATATAATCCAAACGCGGTCGTTGAGAGTAGCATCCCTGAAAAACCTGAATCTGGCCGCAACCTTTAGGACCGTCTTCGACAAAGTACCGATGCACAGCTCAATTCTACTCTTCTCCTGCTACGAACTCGGTCACCAGCCTCTCAGCCTGGCATGGCCGCTGGCCGCCCTGCGCGCCGCCGGCTTCGACGCCGCAACAGCCGACCTGGCCGTCGAAGATTTCCCAACAGCCGAGGCGGCTGGCGCTGACCTGATTGCCATTGCCGTACCCATGCATACCGCCCTGCGCATCGGGGTCGACGCTGCTCGCAAGGCCCGGACAGTCAATCCCGCCGCCCATCTCTGTTTTTTCGGACTGTACGCCTGGCTCAATCGCCGTCATCTGCTGCAACTCGGTGACAGCCGCAAAGGGATCGCCGACTCGGTCATCGCCGGTGAAACTGAGCCGGTACTGGTCGCCCTGGCGCAGGCCCTGCACGCAGGCAGTCCGCTGAAAGAAGTGCCCGGACTCACCACCCCGTTTCAAGAGGCATCACCCCATTTGGGCCGGCACACACTGCCTGTACCGGATCGAAACCCATTGCCCTCCCTGGACAGCTACGCCCATTACGTCCCCGGGTCCACTACTGCAACAAACGGAAGTGCAACCGGCAATGGCCAACAGGTCGAAGAAC
Organism: Caldilineaceae bacterium; assembly: GCA_011523365.1. Classification (GTDB taxonomy): domain Bacteria; phylum Chloroflexota; class Anaerolineae; order Caldilineales; family Caldilineaceae; genus Bin5. Next base: position 48,936 of record WTGY01000158.1, on the reverse strand, counting down.
CCGTCGCCTATCCTGCCGGCTACACCGAGGCCACCCGCGGCTGTCTGCACACCTGCCGCCACTGTCCGGTCGTACCCGTATACAACGGCCGCTTTTTCGTCGTCCCCGTCGAGACAGTTCTCGCAGACATCGCCCAGCAAGTCGAAAACGGCGCCCGCCACATCACCTTTGGCGACCCCGACTTCCTCAACGGCCCCGGCCACGCCCGCAAAGTAGCCCGTGCCCTCCATGACGCCTTTCCAAACGTGAGTTTCGACTTCACCGCCAAGGTGGAGCATCTTCTCAAACATCGTCGGCTCCTGCCGGAACTTGCAGAGCACGGCGCATCCTTCGTCGTCTCCGCCTTCGAGTCCACCAGCGACCATGTACTCTCCCGCCTCCAAAAGGGCCACACTCGCCGCCACATGGAGGAGGCGCTGGCCGCTGTCGACGCGGCCGGCCTCTCCATCCAGCCGACCTGGATGCCCTTCACCCCCTGGACCACTCTGGACGACTATCTCTTCATGCTGAGATGGATCCGGAAGCAGGGCCTGATACCGCACGTGCCCGCAGTCCAGCTTTCGATTCGCATGCTCGTACCCCCAGGGAGCGCATTGCTCTCCGGCGAAGACGCTGACGAATGGAAGGGAACGCTAGACGCCGCCAACTTCACCTACAGCTGGCAGCACCCCGACCCGCGCATGGACGCACTCCAGCAGCAGGTAGCCCGCATCGCCGAAATGGCCGCCCAGAGCGAGTCCGAAGACGCGTCCTCCGTAGCAGGTGCAACGCCTCCGGCGCATGTTGGAGTCTCGGCAGGTCCATACACTGTATTTCACACTATCGAATGCGAGGCGCACCTGGCTGCCGCCCGCACGCCTCCTGTCCTTCCGGCTCTTCCCTCCTACGTTCCCCGGCCCCCGCGCCTTACCGAGCACTGGTTCTGCTGAGCGGAGCCCACCGCCGACCAGTTGGCCGGTTGAACTCAATTCATGAAATCCAGGTCCACAGCCGAAGGCATCCTGTTCACCGATCAGTATGAGCTGACCATGGCGCAGCTCTACTTTCGCCTCGGAATGCACCAACGCCAGGCCCAGTTTGACCACTTTTTTCGCAGCTACCCCGATTACGGCGAGCATAGTGCCGGCTTCTGCGTAAATGCCGGGCTCGAATGGCTGCTTGACTGGATGCGGGAAGCCCGATTCGGCGAGCAGGAGCTCTCCCTGATGCGCGCAATGAAATCGCGCACCGGGCGCAATCTCTTTGCCGACGATTTCCTCTCCTGGCTGAGCAAACACGGCAACTTCGGCAGCATCTCACTCCAGGCCATCCCCGAAGGAAGGGTGGTTCACGCTCACACACCCCTTACCGTTGTGCGTGGTCCCATTGCCATCGCCCAAATCCTCGAAACGCCTCTGCTTAACATCCTCAACTACCAGACGCTCATCGCCACCAAGGCCGCCCGTGTCCGCGAGATAGCCGGCGACGCCCTCGTGCTCGAATTCGGGCTGCGCCGCGCACACGACCGCGGTGGAAACGCCGGAACGCGCGCCGCCCTGATCGGCGGCGCCGACTTCTCCTCCAACGCCGGAATCTCACACCTCTTGGGCTATCCCCCCAAGGGCACCCATGCCCACTCTCTTGTACAATCCTTTCTGGCCCTCGGAAAGACCGAGCTCGAGGCCTTTCAGGCATACGCCGACATCTATCCCGACGAATGCCTGCTCTTGGTCGATACGATCGATACGCTGGCAAGCGGTGTACCCAATGCGATTCGCGTATTCGAGGGGCTCAGGCGAAAAGGCTATGCCCCCGTTGGCGTGCGTCTCGACTCCGGCAATCTCGCCCATCTGAGCACCCGAGTTGCCCAAATGCTGGATGACGCCGGCTTTCCCTATGCCTCGATAGTTCTGTCAAATAAGCTCGATGAACTGACAATCCATAAAATCAAGTTGGAGATCGCTGAGGAGGCCGCCAACAACGGCCTGGACGCCGACAGCATCATTCGTCGCCTCGTCTACGGCGTCGGCACTCGCCTCATCACCTCGGCAGGCGACAGCTCTTTGGGCGGCGTCTACAAGCTCGTGGGCCTCGAAGGTGATCAAGGCTGGCAGCCGGCTATCAAGGTCTCCGAAGACCCCGGCAAGACTGCAATCCCCGGCAGCAAGAAGGTCTGGCGCATATATGACGATCGCGGCCTCGCCACAGCCGACCTCCTCACCCTGGACAAAGAAGACCCAATGAGAGAGTGGAAGGAAAGCTGCCGCCAGTACAACTCGACTGATGGTCTGACCGGCCCTCGCCTCCAACTGTTCCATCCGCGTGAACCGGCCAAACACAGAAGCTTGCCGTACCGCACTGTTTCCCGGATCGAGCCGCTGCTGACAGACATCCTGTACGAAGGGAGGCCGCTTCGAGATACCCCGTCCCTGGAAGAGATCCGGATCATTCGCCGGGCAGACGTAGCCAGCCTGGAAAAGGATGTTCGCAGACTTATCGGTCCAAAGGTTTACCATGTCTCAGTCAGCGAAAAGCTTTCCTCGTTGCAACTGCAGCTTCTGCGCTCGCTCTCTTCCGCCAGGGCGAATCCGATTTCTTGACCAGGCGTCCTGACCCCGCTAAAATACGCTCTGGTATACGCGGCGTCTTGCCCCCGGGCAACATTGCCTCATGACCGATTGTCAACTTTCAATTGATTGTATTGCAGGCCGATAAGCAGGAAATGACCAAGCGCAATCCTGATCCGAATCCAGAGATTTTCGAACTCTCAACTTCCCCCGAGTCGGACAGTTTCCCAGATACATTTCATCTGAACACGGAGCCGGTTTCCGGGTTCGGTGCCCCGAGCGCCTCCATGTCGGCAATCGGGAGCCGGGGCGCATACCACATTTGGACCGTCGGCTGCCAGATGAATGTCGCCGATTCCAATCATGTTGCCGCCGAGTTGGAAAGGATCGGCTACCGGCCCACCGAGGCTATCGATGAGGCCGATATCGTTGTACTCAACACCTGCGTAGTCCGCCAGAGCGCCGAAAACAAGGGCATCGGTAAGGCCAGCAACCTCAAGCCGTGGAAAAACGCCCGCGCAAATCGTACTCTGGCCCTGATGGGTTGTATGGTAGGCGTCAAACCAAGCCCGCAACTTCAGGACCGATTTCCGCATGTAGACGTCTTCATGCCTCCCAGCGAGCCGGCCCCGCTGATCACCTACCTCCAGCGAGACGAGATTGCGTTAGAATCGTCTTTATTCGAGAAAGAACAGCTGGCTCACCGCCACACACTGCAGGACGAACTGCAGCCTTTCGTCCCCGGACAGTCCATCCGGCGCCTCACCATGAACGGCCAGGCCGCCGTGACTGCCCACGTGCCCGTCGTCTACGGCTGCAGCCACGCCTGCACCTTCTGCATAATCCCATTCCGCCGCGGCATTGAACGCAGCCGGCCGGTGCACGAAGTCGTGGCCGAAGTCCGCGGCCTGGTCGCCCAGGGCGTTCGCGAAGTTACGCTTCTCGGCCAGATAGTCGACCGCTATGGCCATGACTGGCGCAACGGCGCTACCTCTGAGATTTCGACACCGGACAGACCCGATTTAGCCGACTTGCTCCACGCTGTCCACGAAATTGAGGGGCTCTGGCGAATCCGCTTCCTCACCAGCCACCCCAACTACATGTCGGACAGAATCCTCGCTGCGGTACGCGACCTGCCCAAGGTCTGTGAGCATATCGAAGTACCGATCCAGGCCGGCAATGACGAGGTCCTGGCCCGCATGAAACGCGGCTACACACAGGCCCAGTATCGCAGTCTCGTGAAGCACATCCGGGCGACCGTTCCGCAGGCGGCGATCAATACCGACATTATTGTCGGTTTCTGCGGCGAAAGCCCTGCACAGTTCGACGAGACGCACCAGCTCCTGGCCGATCTGAAGCTGGACAAGGCCCACCTTGCCCGCTACAGCCCGCGGCCGGGAACCGTTAGCGAACGGCGCATGGCAGATGACGTGCCGGAAGAGGAAAAGGTCCGCCGCCACAAGGCGCTCGAGCAACTACAGGAGCAGGTCTGCGCCGGGGTCAACGCCCGGCTCCTTGGCGAGTCGGTCGAACTGCTCATCGAAGAAAAGCACAAAGGCAAGTGGCGCGGCCGTACGCGCCAGAATAAGCTGGTATTCGTCAATGTTGATGACCGCTCAGGAGATCTGCGCGGACGCCTGATTGAAGCGCAGATCACGTGGACCGGCCCGTGGAGCATGCAGGGCCGCTTTGTCCGAGATGTATCACCGGTCGAAGCGTGAGCGCATGCCGGCGTTTGCCCCGCCAGCAAGCGCTGAGATGAATCCAACAAGCGGGCCGCGGCCTGGTCGGTTGTCGCCAAAATGAACTCCCTGCTCTTCAACATACTCCTCTTCCTTGTCGGCTTCGCATTCCTGACCGGCGGAGCCGATTTTCTTGTGCGCGGCGCCAGTCGCCTGGCCGTCCGTCTGAACATTCCTCTGGTCGTAATCGGACTGACCGTTGTGGCCTTCGGCACCAGTCTTCCCGAACTGGTCGTCAGCCTGATAGCCAACCTTCAGGGTGGCAGCAAGGCCAACTTGGCAATCGGCAACGTCGTCGGCAGCAACATCGCAAACCTGGCCCTGATCCTCGGCGTGGTCACCATACTGCGCCCTCTCACTGTCGATCGCCAGTTGATCCAGCGCGAATACCCCCTCATGATCGGGATCTCGCTCCTGTTCACCGCAATGGCATGGGACGGACAGATCGTCCGCTGGGAGGGAATCCTTCTCTTTCTGGGCCTGATCGGATTCATCTACTGGAGCTACATTGGCAGCCGTTCGCTCGCCGAGGAAAAAGAAAGCGAAGCGCTTGAGTACATTGGCGGGGAGGCGGAGGCAGATTCCTCTTCTGACGAAGAAGGGGAAACCGCCGCAGGCAACGGGGAAGACGCCGACTCCGATCTGGCACAGTCTCAGGAAAGAATCGCCCGCGCAACCAGGAATCCGCTGCTGCCAGCCGCCATATCCGGGCTTTTCCGTTCACTCCTTCTCCGCGACATCGGCATGGTCGTGATCGGCATCGCCGTACTCGTCTACGGCGCTGACCTGCTCGTCGATTCGGCTACCTTCATCGCCAGATACTTTGGCGTGAGTGAGCTCGTGATCGGACTCAGTCTGGTCGCCCTGGGGACGAGCCTGCCCGAACTGGCAGCCTCCGTGGTGGCAATCCTGTACAAGCGCGGCGACATCGCTCTGGGCAATCTCGTCGGCAGCAACCTCTTCAATATGCTGGCGATCGTTGGCATCACGGCCGGCGTCCGGGCCCTGCCTGCCCCCCTGAGCATGCGTTGCGTGGACTTCCCCGCCATGCTCCTGGTGGCAACTCTTCCACTTCTCCTGGTCCTGCGGCCGCCCCACGTGGTGAATCGCTGGAAGGGGGCCACAATGCTGACCCTCTACTTCGCCTATACGATTGGGATCTTCATCATTGAACAGGGGAATGGCATCTGCTGAGGCGATAGCAGTGGTCCAGTAAACAACAGCCAGCGCAAACTACTACTGGAAGCGCCCTGCCAATCTCCGCCTCCTGGCAAGGCGATTCGATGAGCGGATGCATCCCACAAAATGGGGGTAAACTCTCGTATACCTCTGGAAGCAGCCAGGCCACGGTCAGTTCCCATTGCAGTTCCCGCCAGAATGACCCCACCACTGACTACTAACTACTAACTACTGACAACTAACTACTGCAGTTCTGGGCGGTCGGGCCTATTCGGCCCTCCCTTGTGCGGGGGCTCCGCCCCCGCAACGCCCCCCCAAATGCCTCATCGACCGGGTGTCGATATTCGTAACGGGTGCCTTATCGAAGGTGCCTGGCCAGACCAGGTCCCACCAGTAACATCAGATCCCCGCACGTGCCGGCCACGTGCCTGCCCTCGCACCCTCCCCAACTGACGAACTCCACCGTACGGCCAAGCCTGGCGCCTGCCCTACGTCTCGCCCAATGACGGTGAACTATTTCAGCCACCGCTGGCATGGTTTCCCTGCCTGACTGGTCCCACCGCAAATCTGGGATGCACCCGGATGAGCCTCAACTGTCGTCAACCGGATGCTTGAAAGTTGAAGCTCCCGGATATCAGTGGGTCAGGCTCACAGTCAACCCCTCGTCTGAAAATATCTCGCGATCTGGCGGTACACCTCTTCAATCGTCGTTTCATCTGCCCGGTAAAATTGGCCCCCGCCGATGCGGGCCAGCTCCTCCAGCAATCCTTCGTCTGCATCGCGCCCAAATGCCACCGTATGGATGGAAACCGCATTGTCTGTCCCAACCATAGCCCGCTCCAGACTGCGCAGCCGGTTTTCGCTATCGTTATCGCGACCGTCGGTCAACACGACGATCGCGTAAGTGGCATTGGTTTCGCCCTGGTCTGATAGCTCTCCATGCGCTGCCCACACGGCGTCGAGCAGCTTTGTAGAGCCGCCGGCCTCCAGACCTTCGATCAGAAGGGACATGCGCTCACGACCTTCGGCATCCAACCGCTGCAAGCTCCCGAAACGCTTTACGCCGGAGCCGAACTCCACCAGTCCCACTCTGTCGTGTTCCCCCTGTAACTGGTCCGCGAAACCTTGCAGCGCAGCTTTCATTCTGGCGAGCTTGCCCCCGCCCATCGACTCGCTCGTATCGACAACCAGTAATATGTTTAACGGAGGCACCGCTAGGCGCCAGGCGTCCAACACCATCTCCATGACCGGCTGAGGCGGCAACTGCATGAGCGTCTGCGGAAGGAGGGGATTCACTGTCAAAGCCTCTGCAAACGGGCTGCCCTCCGCCATCAGATCCAAAGCCGGGTCGACCGGTCTGAACCCAGCCTCCAACAAGGCCGTCTGGCTCTCTTCACCCAGAAGAAACGCAATGAACGCTCGATACGTGGTTCGCTGATTCGGGGTCACGGCAGGGCCTGCCCGGCCATCCAATTCCAGCAAAGCCAGGGGATGATCAGCCCAAAGCGTCCCCTCTTGAGGGTAGATGGCCGCCAGCTGCCCAGCTGGCAGGAACTGTCCGGCACTTTCCCGGCCTGACAGCCATGCAAGACCCTGGTCAGTACCGGAGTTCCAGGCGATGACCGCCTGTTCTTGCGTTACGAAGGCGTCCAGGAGTCCCTCGTTTGCACCCACGGCTGTGTTCGCGCCGCCTCCCGCCTGTGAGCGTGCTGCCCTAGCCCGCGCACCGGCACCGTAAACGTACGCGTCTCTCTCCGCCCTCTGAAAATAAGCGATGACATCGGGCAGCCTGGCGATATCCTCTGTCAATCCGCGCGTGATGCCGGCGCCGGCATAGAACTTAGACAATGTCGCCGCAATCCCGGATGTGCAACTGGGGCTAGGATGTCCCCATTTGAAAGCCCTCGATGGCGAAGCCGCCCGGTCCTGGACTGCCTTCCATCCTATCGACTGTTGTGGCCAGCCCAACTGCTGAGCCGCATCCAAAGTTACGGCGATGACCACAGGACTGACGGCAAAAAGGGTCGACTCCCCCACCCGGCTCGCTGACAGACCGCCGCGTTCCCCGGGAAACAACTGGGCCCATCGCCTATCGATCATCTCAAGCCAAAGTGAACTGTCTGGGGCGACGGCCTGATACGCTGGCTGCCTCACCGATTCCCCAACCATCTCGCGTGAGGAACGCGTGACCAACTCCACCCTCATCTGCTCGCCGTCAGGCGTGCGTAACCCTTGTCTGTTAAAGCTATTGGCCCGTTCCCTCAAAGTTCCTGCCATTGACGGGGACACGGCTATCGTCAACTCTGCGCTCGCGGCAGCCCAATTTGCAGGGACGGCACTGCCGTTTCCGGATTCTGTCGACTCACGCCCTGCCAGTGTGTCGGCGATCCAGTTTCCCGCTCGCACCGTCGTCAGCCCGCAAGCACAGAGCAGAAAAAAGCCCACAGCCGCCAATGCAAAGAGACTCCGGTGGGAAAGGATTCGCTTACGCTCCGCCATGGTCGGCTCTGTGAACTCTTGTTCAGTCCCACCCTGAATTTCGCTCATGGCCCTTCATTCAGGTCCCGCAAGCGGGCGAGCGCAGACAGGACGTCCCGATGCGTTGGGCTCATCTCCTCAGCGGTGAGCACCTCCTTCTGGACCCCCAACCTTTGCCAGCGTACAAAGAGACTGCCCGCCGCGGCGTCGACTGGCAGCCCGGGATCGATAGGACGCAACCCGAATTCCAGCGCATTGTGCTGTTGAGCTTCGCTGAGCAAGAACTCTTGGAATGCTAGCGCTGCATTCTTCTGTAACGCTGAAGTCTCAGGACCTGCCCAGATTGCAAAAGGAAAGTCAAACCAGGTTGTCGCTCTCGGATAGTGAAGAGCCATCGGCTCCCGCCAGCGCGACTGGATGCCCTCCATATTCTGGAGCAGATCGCTTTCCAGGAACTGCCCCCCGTCACCCGCAGTGTAGCCGAACAAGACCACCCTTTCTGCACTGCTCGTGCCTCCACCGCCGAAGTTGGTCGACGCCGTCTTCAGCTCGGCCAGCCAGGCCCCGAACCTGGGGTCCGAAACGTCTTTAACCGAAACCTCCGTTCTACCATGAAACTCTCCCGCCGCCGCGACGATGGCCGCCAGCTCGCTCGCACTGCTGCCGGATCCGGAGAGAGCCAGCTTGAAATTGCCCCAGGCGGGATCGCCTCCCAACTCTTTCCATCCCGTTGGCGCGGCGGCTGCTTTGTGAACTGTCGACCAGGAAATGGGGCCTAGATTCTCAAGCAAAGGAACTCCCCTGCTTCGAAAAAGTCCCCAGACAAGAAGCGTTCTTGCCACTGGCCTCATGCCATATTGGCCGTCGCTCACAAACCGGTCTTGACCGATCTGATCTCGAGATGAGGCGTTGGCAAACTCTACGAGAAAACGGCTATCTGCAATCCACGCGGCAGGAAAATCTTGGAGGGCTTCCAACCCGTCACGAGGCAGGCCTTCGAGGTGTACTTCCGACTTCAGGGCAGCGAACTCGTTACGCTCCCACTTTCCGAGCGCGACCAGGCCATCCATAAGAATGACTTCAACTTCGACTGTCGCGCCCCCTGTTCTGGGGCCAGTTGCATTGAACTCGTCAGCCGCCTTTCTCACCCACTTTTCCACAGGCAGGGCCGTGATCACGCCAATCCGCACGACTCCGGGGCGAGCGGCAGCCAAGCCCGGGCCGGCAACGTTGCCGCTAACTGTTCGCCAGACCAGCGCCCCGACCACGAAGAGCGCCGACCCCGACAGTACGGCAACAACGAATAAACGTGCTCGATTCATTCTTCCTGTGCCAGCGGGGAACCGCAGAAGCTGCAAACCGCGTTCAGTTTCGCAGACGTTCCTTCGCGAAGCTCACGCGGGGTCGCGGCCCCGCAAGACGCACACTGCGCCGCATACCGCACGGCCGCCGGCTGCTCCCCCTCCAACGGCTGATCTACTCGCAAAGGAATGTCATCTGGCCCTGGTTCCGAACGCCCGAGGTATGCTCCCACCAGGCTGGTTACGCCGACCAAAACAAGAATTCCCGGCCAAATCCAATCTGTGGCGAACAAAAGCGCCAGCCCAATCATGAAAACCGCGCCGGTCAGTCCTTGGCGAGGAGCGGTGAATCTGGGAGTCTTCATAGTCTTAGTATTCCTGCTGAGATTCACACCTTCGCTTTAGCGTTAGATTCTACTACAGTCTCGACAATGACAACACTACCGCAGCACGCGGGAGTCAGGGGAAAATGCTGCTGCCGACAGTTCTTCGTTCAATCGCTGAACGCCCCGCCGTCATCGCCAGAAAGGAAGCGGCGTCAATGTAGAAGCTCTGGCACTCAAGGTTCTGCCTGTCGACACTATAGTAGAGCAACTACTGGCTTCTCCCGGATTAGGTAAGTCGATCGACGAAAATCGGAAGGTACTTTCCCCAAATCGTCTCGAAAATCGTGTAAACTCTGAATTAGAACATGCTTCAAAGCGCTTCTTGACAATTTAGGCAAAATGGTTTATATCCCGGTTGAGTTACCCCCGAGATTTGGCAAATGCGGCAATCTGAACACAAAGGAGGGGCAGCCCTCAGAAAAACAAGAAACCGATCCTAGGGAGTCCAGACGGTACCACATAGGAGGAATATCATGATCCCTGAAGATATTTCGCCTGCCAGATCGACTTGGCGGCCGCATCGAAATTCGATAGCCACTTTGCTCGTCTTCCTGCTGTCTCTGCTAGTGATTCCCCTGCCGGTGGTCGCAGCACCATCGGAGCGTCCTGCTTCCCTTCAGGAATACTTCCACGTCATCAGACCCGGCGAATCCCTTGTAAACATCGCGGCGCTCTACGGCATATCTGTCGAGGAATTGAGGGCTACCAATGGCCTCTCAAATCAGGGCCGTCTGGTAAATTGCACGCCCAACGCCGACAGCACGCAGGTGAAAGGCACGGTGCGCCTGAATGGCCACCTGGCCAACGGCTTTCGGGTAGCTTTCAGTTGGCACCCCGACGAGACGAAAGTAGCATGGACGGAATCCGGCGCTGGCGGCCAGGAGGGAGGCCAATACAGCCACATACTAGGAGGGGGTGCCCGCGAAGGGAACTGGTGGTTCTGGATCGAAAACGGTGCCGGCACACGCATCTCGGAAATGGTGCATGTCTTCACGGACAAATATCCCCATGAAGGCAAATGCCAGCGCGCCGTAATAGATTTCGACATCCAGAACCCTGAACTCACCTACGTAGGGCGAAGATTGCGTATTCCGGCAACACCACTCCCTGTGGCCGCCGCCAAGCCACCGCCATCGAAGCAGCCCGGCACCGAGGTTGTCTATGGCCACGTCGTCCGGTCCGGCGAAACGCTCGCCAGAATCGCCGAAACTTACGGCGCCTCGGTCCAGGACCTGAGAGCAACCAACAACCTCGTAAATCGGGCAGAGCTTGTCCGCTGCTACCCCAACGCCGGAAGCACACGTGCCGTGGGCACAGTCCGACTGAACGGCCATCCGGTCAACGGCTACAAGGTCGCATTCAGTTGGCAACCTGACGGAGAGGTCGTGGCCCGAAAGAGCTCGTCCGAAGGCGGACATTTCACTCACATCCTCAAAGCTTCCGGAACTAGGGAAGGGAGTTGGTGGTTCTGGGTAGAAAACAACGACGGCCATCGCATTTCAGAGATGGCATTTGTCCACACCCAGGACGATTTCCATCCAGGAAGTTGCCAGCAAGCAGTGATCGACTTCAATATCCAGAACCCAGGTCTCACTTACATCGGCCGCAAACTACGCATTCCTTCCACCGGTTAGAAAGTCCAAGCCGCATGTGCAGAACTTTTAAGGACTGAAGTCAAGTGTAAGAAACCAATCGCCAAATAAGTAGCGAGCCCAACAATCGGCAGTTTGAAGCAAATGAAGGGAGTGACATGCCCTTGTCACTCCCTTCTTCGCTCGCTGGAAGAAGCTTCCGGAAAGGGGCGCGTGATAACACTTTTCGCCGATTTCCACTCCATTTCAGATCGTGTCCCAAGGCTGAAACGAAATACTTGGACATCCTAATCTTGCGTCCCGTGAAGGGAGACCCCGCCTCAGATTTTCTCGAACTCCGACCAGTAATCTGTGGTATAATTGCCCAGGTCAACAGGACTGAACTTCGACGGGAAAATTCCTGGCTGGCCGGAAACGCATCTGCCCTGCATCAGTGGCCGGCCAATGGTGTGGAATGTCCAATGATTACCCGTATCGAGCTCGATGGCTTCAAAACGTTTCAGGATTTCACTCTCGATCTGTCACCTTTGCAGGTCATCGTAGGCGCCAATGGAGTGGGTAAGAGCAATCTATTCGATGCCCTTCAACTGATCGGGCGCCTGGCAGACTCAAAAGTCCGGGCCACGTTTCACGAGATGAGAGGCGACGTTGGCGAACTCTTTTCGGCCCGACCAGGTGGTGGGTCGGCGAACTGTATTCGATTAGCCGTCGAAATGCTTGTCGATCAGATAGTGCGGGACGATTGGGGTGCTGTTCACGAGCTCAAATTTCCCCGCATGCGTTACGAATTGGAGATTGCACGGCGCCAGGACGATGAGGGTCAGGACCGCCTGATCATCCAGCACGAATTCCTTACACCCATCCCGCGTCAAAGGGATCGGTGGACGAAGTCCAACAAGCTCAAGACCGGTGGCCCCTGGATTCCAATGATGACCGGCGGACGCTCCTCTCCCTACATCTCCTCGCAAAAGAGCAGAAAAGGAACGACCTTGGTCCTGCACCAGGACGGCAATAGCGGCAAGCGTAACATCGTCGCCATGGAGGCAGAGCGGACTCTCTTGAGTGGAGCAAGAAATACAGAGTTTCCACATGCCTTCGCCGCCGCCCAAGAAATGCGCGCGTGGCAATTCCTGCACCTGGATCCGGAGATCCTGCGTCAGCCAAGCCCGCTGACAGCGCCCGCCAAGCTGGGCTACGGAGGCAGAAACCTGCCAAACGTGCTGGCACGAATGAAGGCCGTCGATCCGGAACTGCTGACCAGAGTTGCCAGCGATCTGGCGAACCATGTGCCAGGGGCCATGCAGGTCGATGCAGCCGAGGATCGCGAAGCTGGCCGAGTTGCCATCTGGGCCAAGTCGGAAGATGGTCGGAGATTCTCATCGCGAGTTCTTTCCGACGGCGCACTGCGCGCACTTGCCCTTGTTACATTGAGGAACGACCCGGAGCACGGCGGCCTCCTGTGCTTTGAGAATCCGGAAAGTAGCGTTCATCCCTCTCGCCTAAAGGACTTGACGCAGATTCTGAAAGACTTGACCACCGATTTCTCATCGTCGGACCAGGATGGTGCCCCTCTGCGTCAAGTGATCTGCAACACACATTCCCCCGTCTTCATCTCCAACCCGGAGATCCTGTCCCATGTCCTATTTGCCCACTTGACGCCTCGCACCGATCTTGAGAGCGACAGACAGCAACTAGCCTCAACTCGCATAGTGCCGGTCATCCCAGATCCATTGCAACCCGCACTTCCAATTCCCGAAGACGTTCAGAGCTATACACTAAGTGAAGTTCAGAGCTACTTGGAGAGCGCCGATCTGGGCGCGGCACGGTCGCATCTGGGTGCGCATCTGTCCCGCGACCCCGGCTCAACTGCCGCCGAAAGCAACGGCGAGGCTCCTGCCTGAACGCCGTCTGGCAATCTACGATGCCGCACCCTGACGCCAACCCGTTTCCGTCACTTCTGAATTCGTTCAGCATTCGAAAAATAGAGTAAAATAGGAGAATCATGCCTAGAATTCAACCCTCCACATTGAGAGACGTCGGCTATCAATTGTTCGAAGCGTCAGGCTGCACAACCGAAGACTCTAGGGCCGTGGTTGACCACCTCGTTGAGTCAAATCTCTTCGGCCACGACTCTCACGGCGCGATTCGCTACTACGACTACACGCGCGCGATTCGTGAGGGACGCTTCCAACCCCAGGCAACCCCTACCATAGTGCGCGACTATCCGAGTACTGCTGTCGTGGACGCAGGTGGTGCTCTGGGCCAGGTCGGCGCCACCTTTGCAATCAATCTGGCGATCGAGAAAGCCCGCCAGCACGGTGTGGCCACAGTTACTCTGCGCAACACAAGCCATGTGGGCCGCGCCGGTGCGTACCCCCTGATGGCCGCTCGTCAGGGCAACATGATCGCGTTGGCATTCGTGAATGCCGGGCGGCTTGGCTACCAGATTGCCCCGTTTGGCGGGCTGGAGGGTCGCTTAAGCACAAACCCCATCGCGTTTTCCGCGCCGCGCCCCGACACAGACCCGATCCTTGTCGATTTGACAACCTCCGTCGTTGCCGAAGGCAAGGTTCGAGTCGCAATTAATCAGGGCAGTCAGGTGCCTGAGGGATGGCTGATTGACTCCGAAGGCAATCCAACGACCGAACCAAACGATTTCAGAGCCGACCCGCCCGGGGCCATCCTGCCGCTGGGAGGCGTGGTAGCCCACAAGGGCTTCGCCCTCGGTCTTGTGGTAGAATTGCTTGGTGGCGCGCTAAGCGGTGAGGGTTGTGCCGACGGCTCCCGGACCATGAGGAGCAATGGCGTTCTCTTCACCGTATACAATATTGAGCACTTTACCGAGCTCTCTACCTACTATGAAGAAGTAGAGGGTTTACTCCGCCACGTCAAATCAAGCCGCCTCGCGCCGGGATTCGAGGAAATTTTAGCCCCGGGCGAGCCGGAGTTTCGTAGCGCAGAGCGCAAAGAAAAGGATGGCATCGAAATCGATGAAACAACCTGGGCTCACATTTGCCAGGAAGGACGAATTCTGGGGCTCGATCCGGACAACTGGTAAGGTGTCCCCACTCCTTTGGGCCTACCTTTGTCGCACCAACTGATCCGAAAACAACGCTGAAAGGAGTAAGCCATGGAACAAATGACTTCAAAGCAGCGGTTTTTGGCCGGGCTGAACGGCGACCCCGTGGACAGGCCGCCAGCGGCCAGCATTGTGTCCGTGATTACCTACGAGCTCATGGACATAACCGGCGCCCATTTCCCCCATGCCAACATTGAACCAGAACCAATGGCGACCTTGGCCGCCGGCGCCCATGAAGTAATGGGATTCGATAGCGTGATGCCGATATTCAGCATCGCACAAGAGGCGGTGGCACTCGGCTGCCAGGTTGATTGGTCCGATACCGATATGATGCCCAACCCGACCGATTCGCCTTGGGCTGATCGCGACGTGGAGATCATGCTTCCGGACGGTTTCCCCGATTCGTTCCTGGAAGACAAATACGTCAAGTGTTCCATCGATGCCATTCGGCTGCTCAAACAACACTTTGGCGACGAGGTCATGATTCTGGGCAAAGTCATGGGGCCGTGGACACTTTCCTACCACTGCTACAACACGCAGGAGTTCCTCTTCGACACAATTATGGACCCGGACCGCGTTCGCAAATCGCTGGAAACGTTGGCGCCCGTGCCACTGGTCTATGCCGCGGCCCAACTTGAGGCCGGCGCAGACGCTATCGTCTGGGCGGACCACGCCACCGGCGACCTCGTTCGAAACACTATGTACCGGGACTTTCTCCTGCCCCATCACCAGGAACTTGTGCCCCAAGTAGACGCGCCAGTCATTTTGCACTGTTGCGGCAGGACCCTCGACCGGGTCGAATATTTCAACGAAGCAGGCTTTGCCTGCTATCATTTTGAGTCGGCTAATGCGCCCGATCTGATGGTCGAAAAGGCCGCCGGGAAAATGAAGTTGACTGGCAACGTCAACAATCCAATTACATTGTACGCCCGTGGGCCAGCGGAAGCACGCGCCGAAGCGCAGGCCGCTATCGACGCCGGTGTGGACATTATCGCCCCTGAATGCGCCGTTCCCTTGCAGGCGCCGGTCGCCAACCTCAAGTCAATTGTGGAAACGTGCATCGACAATCCCCACTAATAGGAGCCCTGCATCATGAGCCGCGAAGAAGAAATCAAAGAAGGACTGTACGAGCACACCTTAGTCGGTGAAGCGGCTGAGGTGGTCCAGTTGACTCAAGAGGGTATCGAACTCGAAATGGATCCGCTCGATATCCTCTTCGGCGCACTCATACCTTCTTTGCAGGAAGTCGGCCGTCTCTTCGAAATCGGCGAATACTTCGTGCCCGAAATGCTTGTCGCGGCGCGAGCGATGCAAGGGGCGATGGCCCTGTTACGACCACTGCTAGTCGACAAAGGCGCGGAGCCGATTGGCAAGGTTGTCATGTTGACCGTCAAGGGCGATGTGCACGACATTGGTAAGAATCTCTGCAATATCATGTTGGAGGGCGAGGGCTTCGAAATCGTTGATCTTGGCGTCAATGTCAAGCCGGAGGAAGTGGTCGCCGCCACACAGGAACACCAGCCTCAGCTCCTGGGATTCTCCGCCTTTCTGACGACAACAATGCCCTTCTTCAAGTCAAACCTGGCCGCACTGGCCGATGCTGGTCTGCGAGACTCTGTCAAAGTCATGGTCGGCGGCGCTCCCGTTACACAGGAGTACGCCGATAGCGTTGGCGCCGACGGTTTCGCTCCGGATGCCAGCGCCGCGGTGCGCTTGGCGAAGCAACTCATGGTCGACATGGGATATGACGTTAGCATGGGAGGCGATGACAGTGAGGGCGCATCAGCTTTGGCTAGAGGTGTCCAGGCTGTCGAGGAGCTTATGGTCAAGTCCGGACAGCACGAAGAGTAAACCTGCATGAATACGGTGATTTCGTCCGCGAGACAGACTGTCGTCATAGGCCCCGAACACCCATTTGTAATCATCGGCGAACGCATCAACCCCACCGGCCGCAAAATCCTGACCAAGCAAATGATTGAACGCGATATGACCATGGTCTGTCGCGACGCGCGCCGGCAAGTAGAGGCGCACGCGCATGTGCTCGACGTGAACGCTGGCGTGCCCGTGGACGGAGTTGAACCGGAAATCCTCCGTCAAGCGATTCGGGCCGTCCAGCAGACTGTGGATGTGCCGATTTCCATCGATTCATCGGTGGTAGAAGCGCTGGAAGAAGGGCTCGCGGTCTATGAAGGCAAGGCCCTCGTTAATTCGGTCACCTACGAGGATGAAAGGTTGGAAACGGTGCTGCCACTGGTCAAGAAATACGGCGCGGCGGTCGTTGGCGTCGCCAATGACGATACCGGAATCTCCGACGATCCGCAGGAGCGGCTTCGTATAGCAACACGAATCGTAGAACGGGCCGCTGACCACGGCATACCGCCGGAAGACGTTGTGATCGACCCACTGGCTCTGACCGTCAGCGCCGATGACAACGCCGCCCTTATCACACTGGAGACCATTCGCCTGATACGCGAGAACTTGGGCGTCAATATGACTTGTGGGGCCAGCAACATCTCGTTCGGCCTTCCGTGGCGCCCGACCGTAAATGCTGCGTTCCTCTCAATGGCGATCGCGGCTGGACTGACCTCAGCCATCACCAATCCTCTCGAAGCCGAAATCCGCCACACAATCTACGCCGCCGACCTGCTCATGGGGCACGACGCCTATGCGGGCAACCTGATTCAGGCTTTTCGATCGGAACGAAAGCGCCAGCAGGCATCGGGTTAGCCTTCGCTCCGTCCCTAACGGACACGCATTTGCGTTCGCTGTAATGACAACCACTGCGCCCTCAAGCACCACAAAGATCTCCATCGAGTTCCGCCCCCACGACAAGGTGACTCGCGTTCCCCCGGGAATGACGATATTCAATGCCGCAAATTGGATTGGCCTGCCCATTGACAGCACCTGCGGCGCCAAGGGGACCTGCGGCAAATGCAAGGTCCGTATCCTCCACGGCAATAACGGGGCCACTGCGGCTGACCGCAGGATCTTCACCGATGAAGAACTAGCCGACGGGTGGCGGCTCTCCTGCCGCAGCGAAGCCAACTCCGATGTCGTCTGCCACGTCCCTCGGCTGATGGGGAACCCCAAAGCCGCATTGATGGGCTTTGACCGCCACGTAATCTTAAATCCCAACGTCAATAAGGTTCCACTGTCACTCGCCTCGCCTTCGCTCGAAGACCAGCGCAGCGACTTCAGCCGCATCCGCGACGCACTCAAGCCGGAAGGTTATGCTGTGGAAGCCTCTCTGAACCTGCTGCGTCAGCTGCCTGGAGTTCTGCGCCGCAACGACTGGCATGTCACCGCAGTAGTGGTTGGCCACGAACTGGTCAGCGTCGAAGGAGGCGATACCACCGACCGCCTTTTCGGCTTGGCCTTCGACATCGGGACAACGACTGTCGTTGGCATGCTGATCGACCTTAACAGCGGAGCCCCGGTTGCAGTCCGATCCGCGCTAAACGGCCAGGCTGTGCAGGGGGCCGATGTAATCTCGAGAATCAGCTATACGATGCTCCACGAGGACGGACTGTCCGAACTCAATCAAGTCATCCTGCGCACGCTTAACGGCCTGATCGTACAGCTTTTGGATGAAGGAGGAGTGGCGCCCCATGAGGTATATGAAGTCGTGACCGCTGGCAATGCCACGATGCAGCACCTGTTCCTGGGCGTCGACCCGGAACCTATTGGTCTCGAACCCTTTATTCCCGCTGTCGAGGATTTGGTTCAGGCATCGGCGCAAGAGGTTGGCCTGGAAATCCTACCCCAGGCCCAGATTCACTGCCTTCCCTATCTCGGCGCATACGTAGGAGCAGACCTCATTGCCGGGCTGTTGGCAACCGGCCTGGCGCAGAATGAGGGCGTACGTCTTCTGGTCGACGTAGGCACAAACGGCGAGATCATCCTGGGTTCTGCCTCTCGCACTGTGGCGACGGCCGCGCCGGCCGGTCCGGCCTTTGAGGGCGCACAGATACTGGACGGTATGCGTGCCAGTACCGGCGCAATTGAAGCCGTGACGATCAACCCCGAAGGACTGGAGCTCCAGGTGATTGGCGATGTGCCTCCAATTGGGCTCTGCGGTTCCGGCTTATTGGATGTTGTCGCTCAACTCCGGCTGAGCGGACTGATGCTTCCTTCAGGCCGTTTCGTGAAGGCCGAGGAGGCGACCGAACTGGTGTCTCCAGAACTAGCGCGCCGAATAATCACCGACGAGGAAGGTCGGCGCTCCTTTGTCCTGGCATGGCCTGAAGAGT
This sequence comes from Caldilineaceae bacterium, assembly GCA_011523365.1. GTDB lineage: Bacteria > Chloroflexota > Anaerolineae > Caldilineales > Caldilineaceae > Bin5. Next base: position 30,383 of record WTGY01000158.1, on the reverse strand, counting down.
CGGGTAGTGGGAAATCGATAGTCCTGACGCAGCGTGACGTGCGTGAACTACAGTTTGCTAAGGGGTCGATCGCAGGGGGAATCGACGTGGTGATGCAAGAGTTGGACGTCGACTCGGATGAGCTTGTCGAGATATTCCTGGCCGGTTCTTTTGGCAGCTACATAAATCCCCAGAGCGCCCGCATCATCGGGCTTGTGCCCCCCGTTCCCGTCGAAAAAATCAAGGCCGTCGGCAACGCGGCCGGGGAGGGCGCCAAAATCGCGCTGCTTTCGTTCCGCGAGCGCCAGGTCGCTCGATCATTGCCCCAGATTGTCGAGTATCATGAACTTTCCGGGCGGGGCGACTTCAATGATTCGTTCCTGGCCGTGCTCCAGTTTCCCGAGCTGGACACCCTCGGAATTGAGAAATGGGCGTAACGGATATGCGGTGAGGCACAGTCCCAACAGCATTCAGCCCTGGCTGGACAATCGACAGTTTTCCTGATCCAGCACCTCCGCATTTACTAGATTCTTGGGAACATCGCCGCGGAGAACGGTGACAACGTTTTCCGCCGCCTTGCGCGCCAGCTCTGCCGTGGCCGCTACTGAATAGAAAGCGGCATGCGGTGTAACAATCACGTTCTCCAGTGACAGAAGTGGATTGTCCGCGGCAGGCGGTTCAGGATCAGTGACGTCAAGAGCTGCCCCCGCGATGCGACCTTCCTGCAGCGCACGGATCAGCGCCTCCTCGTCGATGACACCACCCCGACTCGTGTTGATCAGTAAGGCCGAGCGTTTCATCTGGCCTATCGCGACATCGTCAATGAGTCGATCCGTTTCCTCGGTGAGCGGGCAATGGATTGACACGTAGTCAGCCTTTGCAAGCATCTGCCCAAGGTCGTTGGTCACCTCAACCCCGTCCGGCGCGTCTTCCGGTCGAAGCCTCGGCGTAAACGCGATGACCCGTAGACCGAACCCCAGCGCCTTGGGAACAAGTGCGCGGGCGATATTTCCAAAACCGATGAGCCCCAAAGTCTGGCCGCTCACCCGCGGAATCGGGCGGGGCGTTTCTCGTGTCCACCCGCTTCGCTCAGGCCTGCGCGCCAATGGCAAGATCTGACGTGCGGTCGCCAGCAAAAGGGCCATGACGTGATCGGACACCTCCTCCAGACAAAAGTCGGGAACATTGGTAACCAGCATGCCAAGTTCGGTGGCGCGTCTGATCGGAATGTTATCCAACCCTATCCCATATCGGCTGACAACCCTGCAATTTAGCGCAATATCCAGCGCCTCAGCCGGTACATCCTTCCAGCAAGTCAGGACGGCATCTGCCTGAGGGGCAAGCGCGATGATTTCATCTGGCGATCCTCCTCCGGCCACCACGATCTCGCCCCCAACGGCGGACAGGACCTCTCTCTCTATCTCAAGGTCCGGCCATGCATAGTCGGTAATGAGTATGCGACTGGTCATATCTCAAACTCCACTCTGTTCCTGTGGAAATAGCCATGTTAGGCCCGGACTCGGCAACCGGAATCGCGTCCTGGCCTTCTCGAATCTTTCGGTTGCACTTAGTACCCGCCGGCCATCTCCGCAGCAATCTTTTCGGCAATCATCATAACCGTTGCGTTGATGTTTGCGCGCACGCTGTCCGGCATCAGTGAGGCGTCGACGATTCGAAGGCCTTCGATTCCATACACCCGCCCGGTCTGATCGGCAACAGCCATTGGGTCCGATGGCTGCCCCATTTTGCAGGTACTTGAACTATGGTGACCCGTGTCGGCGTTGGCAAGCATCCAGCGATCCAAGGCCTGGTCATCCTGCAACGCATCGCCCGGTCCATCCAAAACGCCTCCGCAGATGCCGCGAAACGCTGGGTGCTCTTCTATCAGTTCGGTGCAGAGCCGGATGGCTTCCCGCTGGCGCTCGCGGTCGAACTGCTCCTCGAAATACCGGTAGTTGAGCCTAGGCTGGTCTCCGATGCTGTCAGTGCGCAAACGCAACTCTCCATTCCCTACTGCGAGGTTGAGGGTTGGGCGCACGAAAAGATGATCTACGCTGCCTCCCGCATAGCCCGGCCCGGCACCGACATAGACGATCATATCATTGTATAGATGCGAATCTGTAGCCGTGAATCGCAAGCCGGCCTGATGCCAGTGGAAGAGGTCCGTAGGCCTGTACATTAGATTCCAGCTCAGGTTTACCGTCGGGTGGTCGCGTAAGTTCCCGCCGACACCTGGAAGGTGATGAATGACAGTTATTCCAACTTCCTGTAGGTGTGGCGCCGGGCCAATACCGGAAAGCATCAGAATCTGCGGCGTCCCGATCGCACCCGCGCAGAGCACAGTCTCTTCTGCGTAGAGCATATCCACCATACCATTGCATTCCACCTCCACACCGACGGCCCTTCCGTTCTCCAGAAGGAGCCGTCGCGTCGTGCAGTCGGCCATCACGTGGAGATTCGGGCGATTTCGGGCCGCAGCCAGGTATGTCACCGCAGTACTCTGGCGCACACCCGCTATGTTGTTGAGAGGATAGGGGCCTATACCGGTCGAACCCGGTGAATTGGCGTCCGGACACTCCGGGAACCCGGCTTGCCTGCAGGCTTTGGCCCAAGCCCGTTGATCCGGACCCCACTCCTCTTCAGGGTACCGGCGCACTCCGATGGGCCCGTCGCTGCCGTGGAATGCCTCCGAACCAAAATCGTGGTCGTTCTCAAGTTTGCAGTAGTAAGGTAGAACCTGTTCGAAGCTCCACCTGTCGTTCCCCATTTCGGTCCAAGCGGCGAAATCTTCTGGTATGCCGCGCAGGAATATCTGCGCATTCACGGCGCTCGATCCGCCCACCAGCTTGCCCCGGGGAATCGGCATATCGTCGCGCAGCAGTGAAGCCACCCCTGTATAACCCCAGTCGTGGCTCTCTGCGATAATGCCCGATGTCGTTCCATAGCCCAGACGAATGTCGGCTGGCAAGGCATCAGTTGATGCGTAGTCTGGGCCTGCCTCAAGGAGAAGCAATTGACGGGTTGAATCTTCCGTCAAACGGGATGCAAGAATGTTTCCCGCCGACCCAGAGCCAACGACTAGAGTGTCATAGATCACGCCGCAACGATTCTCCAAAGTTTAGGGCCCGCAGGACTAAGTGTTGGCGGCCTTAGTCGGCCACAATTCATCGCCCTTCTTGCGCTCGCGGTAGCCGCTTACGATCAAGCCGGCCCGCTCAACTCTCTGCCCGGCAACCTCGCGATTCTGCGGATCACGGTACCCCATGCGCACGAGCCGGCGGGGCTTCTTTGTCTGGTTGATATAGGAACCGTGAATCGTATCGATGCAGAAGACAACTACATCCCCGGCCTCTGCCGGAACGGCCACGGTATCTTCGAGGTAAAACTTGCTGGTAGGCAGGTGAGGTGAACAGGGGCCGTCCTCAGTCTCGGTGATATGTTCCAAGTGGCCCAACTTGTGCGAGCCAACCAGGAAGCGGATCTCTCCGTTTTCGTGACGGGTATCGTCCAGGTGTACCAGGACGTCGATAAAGCGGCCGTCCTGATGTGGATAAAAGGGGTTGTCCTGGTGTAGTGGGAAGGGATGCCCTGTCTGCGGAGGCTTAATGTGGAGGGTGGTATGGTGCAGTTCTACATTGGGGCCCAGTAAGTCGCTCAGTGCCTCGGCGAGCTTGGGATTCGTTGCCGCCCGCATCCAGGCAACCGAGTAGTAGTGCAGGTCTTGCATAGCTGTCAGCTTGGACTTCCTTTCGGTTTCCGGGTCCATGTAGGCCTGACGCCAGGGACCGGACCAGCCGGGGTTGGTAAAGGCCCAGTCTTCGACGAGTCGGTCCAACTCGTCGGAAAGCTCCGCCGTCTCTTCAGGGGTAAAGACGCGCGGAATGCGCAAAAAGCCGTGCTCGTGATAGAAGTCGATCTGTTGTTGCGTGAGCATTGGGTCCTCTCCTTTGCCCATGTAGAAAAAAATGTGCCCATGCAGTAATGCGGCTCCAAGTTCCTTCTGATGCCCAGCCGGGGATGACGCCGCTGCTCCTGTCCCCAAACAAGAACGGTATAATCTGTCAATGTTCTACGCAATTGGCAGCAGTTCGTCTCCCTCTTTGCGATCACGATATCCGCTCACCATCACGCCGGGCCGTCCCATGCTTTGGCCATACTCTTGTCGGTTCTGCGGGTCGCGGTAGCCCATCCGCACTAGCCGCCGGGGTTTCTTAGTCTGGTTGATGTACGATCCGTGGACCGTGTCTATGCAGAAGAGAACGACATCGCCAGCCTTGGCTGGCACGGCCACTGTATCCTCCAAGTGGAACCGGTCGGTCGGTAAGTGGGGTGAGCAAGGTCCGTCTTCTGTCTCTGTGACGTGATCAAGATGGCCCATTTTGTGGGAACCGTCCAGAAAACGGATCTCGCCGTTATCATGGCAGGTGTCATCCAGGTGGACAAGAACGTCAATGAAACGACCGTCCTGATGGCCGTAGAACGGGTTGTCTTGGTGCATGGGGAAAGGATGCCCCGTCTGAGGGGGCTTGATGTGCATAGTGGTGTGGTGCAATTCTACGTTTTCGCCCAACAGTTGACTGAGCGCTTTGGCAAGCTTGCGATTGGTAGCCGCCCGCATCCAGGCGACAGAATAGAAGTGTAGATCGTGCATAGCGGTCAGTTTGGATTTCTTTTCTGTCTCTGGGTCCATATACGCTAGGCGCCATGGGCCGTTCCAGCCTGGGCTCGTGAACGCCCAGTCTTCGACAAGGCGATCCATCTCTTTCGACAGTTCCTGTGTTTCCTCTGGCGTGAACACCTCAGGAATTCTGAGGTAACCGTGTTCGTGATAGAAGTCGACCTGTTGTTGAGTCAGCATTGCTTCATCTCCTTTGGGCGCGTGTACCGGGTTTACACTCTTCCTCATCGTTGGCAATTGCAATTGCCGGCCGCATGTGTGGCAGTTCGGTCGCGGGTTGCGAACTCCCATGAAGCCTCTGCAAGGGTGTCACGTCAATGAATCTGCAGTTCAATTTCCCGAGTCATAGGCGCTAACTTTGTAGACGTGGAGAGCGAGCACGCCTTCTTGCCGCCTAGTTTACCGAAATCAACGTGGAAAACGCAACCACAACTGCAGGCTCTTCCACAGTTTTTCGCCTCACCTAGTCGGACGTCATGGACGTCCGACGGCGCCCATAACGTTGCACTCCAGTTCGCATCGAATTCGCTGTACAGTAGTTTCGATGAGAAGGAGGTCGTCCGGGGGCAACGATTCCTTCAAGAGTGAGAAGGTCTCACAGTAAAGCAATAGGCCGGCAGTCACTTCTTCGCGTAATGTATAGGTCTCACCATCGGCCCCGGTCGCTATGCCAAAGGCTTGGTGCAAGAGCCTGGCCCACCTGGTTTCCGGACCGACTTCGCCGATAACGTCGCTGAAGAAAGTGTTGTCGCTGGTAGCAAATACACCCCTGTGCAGCCGCATCACCCAAGCCAGTCCCCAGGACAAACCGAAGCGGGCATTCAGCAGGCGCCCGGTGTCATTGCGCCGCAGTCCTTCCAACCCCTTGTGTGCCTCTTCGATCCAACCTACCAGTTCTTTACCAGCCAGACGGTCAGCTTTTTCCTGAAGCGTCTCCGTCCACATGAACTCTTCTGCGCGCTGTTGAATGGCCGCGAAAAGACCATTCGGATCCCAAAGAGCGCGTCCGTCGCGAAGACCGACAATAATGTTCACCGCATGCCCAGGCTCGGAAAACCAACTCTCCACCTGGCTGGGGGTGACCGTGCTGCGCACGACAAGCCAACGTTTGGGGTTTTGCAGGGTGTTTACGTACTCGCGCCGCCTCGTTCCGCGTTCTGTGCCCCCTACCAGAAAGGTCCGGGCTTCGTCATCGTGCTTATCGTCACTGACGAAGCGCACGACATCTACGTCGCTGTGAGGCCCGGCATCACCGCGTGCATAACTTCCCAATAGGGCGAAGGCTACCGTGTGTTCAGTCTTCCAGTCTTCAAGATTGGTGGAGAGTTCAGCCGGGAGGTCCATTTTGAGGTACAGATCATGGTTGGTGGCGGCGCACCAGGTCCGGCCAGATGGGGGCCAACTTGCCCTTGAAATTGTGTTCGCCTACGTCCAGTGCCGGTCTTTCCACGGGCGCGCCGTGCTCCATCAGGACGTCGAAATAGGGTTCGCGGCTGTCTGCCAGGAGTTGCAGCAGCTTATCCCGCAACTCTGCACAGATCTGCGGGTCAGTTTCGGCAAGGTTTTTCATCTCGAAAGGATCGTTCTCGAGGTCAAAGAGCCGTTCGTGCCCAGTCTCGTAATAGGCGTATTTCCAGCGAGAAGTTACTAGCCCGCGCCAGTCCAGGAAATCCAGGTTCCAGCGAGGATTGCCAGACATTTCAATGAGGACGGCGTCCGGCCCTGGAAAGTCCTGCTGACCGTGCAACGCCCCGCTGAAATCAAGCCCTTGGCTGTGGACAGGAATGTCCAGCCCCAGCAGACCGAGTGTGGTCGGGAAAAGGTCTACAAGACTGAAAAGCAGGCCTTCCTTCCTGCCCTGCGCCGGAATCTCCTCCGGCCAGTGAAATACGGCGGGAATGCGAACAGAGTTTTCGTGGGGATTCTCCTTTCTGTTGATGGCACCGTGGGCTCCCATGTAGTCGCCGTGATCGGAGAAATAAACTGTCAACCGGTTGCTCCTGAACTCGGGCAGGCTGTCCAACGTCTCACGCAGGCGACCGATATTCCAGTCCAGGTTCTCGACCATAGCGTAGTAGGTGGCGAGTTGGGCCCGCATTTCCGGCGAGTCGGAAAAGCTGGGCGGTGTCTCCAGCGCAGCAGGATCAAATCGCTCAAACGACTCCGGGGCTTCGAGAGGGAAGTGAGGTGGTTCAACGCTGAGAACGAGGAAAAGAGGCTCCTCACGATCGTAAGACTCCAAATAGTCGATGGCCAGATCGGTGAGAAAGTCGGTCTGATAGCCGTCCATCTTGCGCGGATTGGCCTCGTCTTCGTGATAGTAGAATCCCTTGAAGGGGGCATTGTTGATTTCGAAACCATACCAGTCCTGGAAGCCGGCCCGATGGTATTCCGGGGTGCGGTGAGGCCAGCGCGTGTACTCCTCCCTTTCCGCTCTCACGTCAGGCGGCTCCTGATCCTGGACGACGCCGCAGTGCCACTTGCCGAAAAAGGCAGTGTGGTATCCGGCTGCCCTCAGAGCCGTTGCCGTGCTCGGCGCCCCTGCCTTGTATACATCGAAGAAGTACTGCACGGGGCCGGAATGCGCGTGCCGACCCGAAAATATCGTGCCCCGTGAAGGTGTGCAAATTGGGCAGTTTGCGTAGGCGCGAGCGAAGCTCACTCCTTCGGCAGCCAGACGGTCCATGTTAGGGGTGCGTACATTGGCATCGCCCATGTGGCTCATGGCGCCGCCAAAGTGCTCGTCGGACAGGATGTAGATCACATGGGGCTGACGAGGCATTTCGGCTCCTTGTTGGGCGGGAAAATGAAGATAAGTGGGTTCAAGTCTTTTCGTCCGCTAGCGTGGACAAGGGACGCGCTAACGATCAGACGTTGCACAGTTCGAAGGCCTGCCTCAACGCTTCGATCACATCGCCGCGCGGGAGAAATTCGTGGCCGACGTAACCTGCATAGCCGGCGCTGCTCAGCGCCCGGCAGATGCCGCGGTAGTTCAACTCCTGGTTGTCATCCAAATCGTTCCTCCCCGGATTGCCTGCAGTATGGATGTGGCCAATGGCGTCCAGGTTTTCCGTCATCGTGCGGATCACGTCGCCTTCCATGATCTGCATGTGATAGATGTCATAGAGGAGCTTGACGTTGGGGCTATTTGCCTGCTGCACTACCTCCAGCCCCCAGGCACTGTGGTCACACTGGTAGCCTGCATGGTTCACTTTGGAGTTAAGCAGTTCCAAATTGAGATTGACACCTTTGGCCTCGGCATGTGGGGCAGCGCGGCGTAGACCGGCGGCTGTGTTGGAGATGGCCTCCTCCTCACTCATTCCCTGTATGCGGTTTCCGCTGAAACATATCAGTCCTTCTACGCCATTCGCAGCGGCAATGTCGATCGACTCGCGCAACTCATCTGCGATCCTGTCGTGGTTGGAAGAATTATTGAGACCGTCCGGGAGCGAGTCGTGGCCGCTAAAACTGACCACGCGCAGACCATGGCTGGCGGCGGCCTCACAGAAGCTAATGAAATCGTCGCCTCGCCCCCAGATTTCAATCGCCGGATACCCGATCCCGGCGATCTCTGCGAAAAGCTGATCCTGTGACATGGCGACTTGGGGAAGGATTGGCACACAGACTGACTGCTTTACAGGCATGAGACCGTTCCTTACATACGGAAGTGAACTTTCTTCAGTTGATTCTCAATAGATAACCTTATTCAGCGGATATTCAATAATACCTGTGGCGCCTGCCTGCTTCAGATCGGGGATCAGGTCGCGAACGATTTTCTCGTCGATGATCACCTCCAGGGCGACCCAGTCCGGGTCGGTCTGGTTAGTGATCGACGGCGTATGTAGTGCCGGAAGTTGCTCAGTGATGGCTTCGAGAGAGGTTCGGGGCAGGTTCATCTTGAGGCCGACTTTGGCGCCGGCTTGCAGAGCGCCCTTCAAAAGCATTGACAGGTTCTCTATCTTCTGGCGCTTCCACTCATCGGCCCATGCGTCATGATTGGCGATCAGCTTTGTCGTGGACTCGGCCACGGTGTCGACGATGCGCAGCCGATTCGCCCGCAACGAGGAACCAGTCTCTGTGCCTTCCACTACGGCATCGACTAGCAGCGGCGCCTTGACCTCGGTTGCGCCCCATGAGTACTCGACTTCTGCTTCGACCCCGTGACGTTCCAGGTAGCGGCGCGTAACCTGCACAAGCTCGGTTGCAATTCTCTTGCCTTTCAAATCCTGAGGACTATGGATGTCGGAGTCGTCCGGTACCGCCAGTACCCAGCGGTATGCCTGGTTGGTCGCCTTGCTGTAGACCAGGTCCTCCACTTCGAGTACATCAGCCTCGTTCTCCTGTACCCAGTCCTTGCCGGTAAGGCCGACATCGAGGACGCCCCTTTCGACGTAGCGCGCTATTTCCTGGGCGCGAAACATCAGGCAGCCAATTTCCGGATCGTCGATGTATGGAGCGTAGGAGCGGCCACGTACATAGACCTGATAGCCGGCCTTTGCAAACAAAGCTACTGTCGATTCCTGCAGGCTGCCTTTTGGAATACCAAGCGTCAAACGACTCATTTTGGTCCTCAATCAAAGTATAGGGTTAGATTCAAGCTACGCTTCCTGCCGAGATTTGGTGAAAGCGAAGAGTCCCTGAAGGTAGGTCATACGAAAGAAAGCTGCCATGACTCGGGTTGCCCCTCTTTGGGGCCCGTTTTTTTGCTGGCGGACCGCTCGATGCGTCGATAGTAACAGCCACAACGCGCTCTGCCGCCGGCATCCTTGGTGTGGCAAGCGCCAGCACCCAAAGGGCGGACAAGGTAGAGAAGTGAGTTCTGTTCGCAATTTACGCGCACGTCAACCAGTTCCAGAGTGTCTCCGGAGGACGCGCCTTTCACCCAGAGCTCGTTGCGAGAGGTGCTCCAAAAGGCGGCAACGCCGTGAGAAAGAGTGTATGCCAGAGCTTCCTGGTTGACGTAGGCAAGAATCAGAACTTCCCTTGTTTCGTAGTCCTGTACAGCTACAGGGATAACGGCGGCATCTCCATTGCCAATAGCTCGCAACTTGCCGTAATCCAGATTCAATTCGGTCCCCTCCTCTAGGTCAGTGGACAGAGTGGAGACGTTCTTGTCTGATCTGTTCATCGGAATTCTCTGTTAGTAATCTCGCTGGTGTCAGTTTCGCTCAGGCTCAATGCAGCGCACCTCCCCAAACTTCCATGTCCACCTCTACATCTGCACGATTGAGAACGTCATCCAAGAGAAGGTGGGCATCGGGCAGGTCTTCAATTCTTTCTGCTACAAGGATGAGATCTGCGAGTGTAGCGTCGGTGACGTAAGCCTTGTCGAAGATCTTGCGCGGATTGAGCCAGTAGCCTCCTGCCGCCAGCTTGCCCCACTTCGTAAGCAGATAGAGAATCACATAGTCGCGCCCGCTACTGCTAGTGTCAACGATTCGCGAACCGCTGACGTTGATCGGGTAGAGAAACTCGATCCCGGAGCGCGTACGCTCTGCCCGAAAGTAGCGAATCTTGGACGTACGCGCGAAGCGGTAGATCGCCTTCTGAATCAGCCCACCTTGGGAAGCTTCCTCCATCCCACTCCTTCGGCGCTTAGCGTTGTCGGACCCGATGCCACGTAGCCTAGCAGCCTTGTCGCATCTTGTCCAGATGCGCAGCCTATCGTCTCACGTCGACCGTGTCGGAAACGGCTGGGGCCTATTCGAATCTCTTTGATCCTCTTCCGGAGCCTCTAATTCGAAGTTATGGACTCATCTCGGCATTTCAATCAGTCCGAAGTCTCTCTGAATGCCTGGACCGTTTCCGTGATCAATGGCACTTTCAGCCATCAGGCCGGCAGCTTTCCTCCATGCGTGATTCAGCCATAACGGTAACATTCTGAGTAGTATGTTTCGGATTCCAGTGCTACCTTCGTACTCTTGACAACAGTAAACAGCATTGTTACTATCCTTGACACTTAGCAGTTCTGATCCAATTCAGGCCAAGAGGCAGATCGTCTCTAGTACATTAGTTCGCGCCTTGCCAGCCGTTCCGAGTTAGAAGCAGGCGTGGCTCTTGAGAGGGGCGACAGCGTCACAGACCGGGGAATCCGACGACGAGAAGTATGAGGCCATCAGGAGGCAACTGCACGATGTTAGACAGCACAGGTCAGCCCACATCCACATCTTCTCCTGCAGGGCCGCTGGTTACGACGGTTCTGGCTATAGTTGGCCTTCTGGCTATACTCTCATTTACTTCAAAAATGGAAGATTATGCATTCTTCGGATTCCTGGTGCCGTACGAGAACGCGATCTCAGTAGTCGTGGTCGCGTTTCTGGGGCATGTCGCCGTCCAATCCGGAACGAAGTGGGTATACACCATCTCCCTAAGGCGGACATCAGAGGATGTCGCCCGCACGCTGCGGGTCATAGCACGTCTGTTAGGATATGGTCTGATCTTCTCGTTCCTGGTCTCTGTGGTGACAGACAATGCCGTGGCAGCGCTGACGATGGGAAGTTTCGCGGGACTAGTCGCCGGCTTTGCCTCCCAGACCGTCATGGGGCACACCGTTGCCGGGGTCTTCCTGGCGATTTTCCGGCCTGTAGGGCTAGGTGAAAACGTTACCATTGGCAGAGAAACCGGAGTCGTGGCCGACATTACGCTGATGCATATTGTGTTGGACTCAGAGGAAAAGCGAGTGCTGATTCCGAGTTCCACCGTGGTCGGCTCAATCCTGATCAAGAACAAACCAAGCGAATGACCGGGCATACTCCCTGATTTCTTGGCGAGATTGATGAGGAGACTGTGAGCCTTGCTTATGGCTCAGTTGCAAGTGTCGGCAATGCCATTTCGGACGTATTCCCTCGGATGTATGTGGGCAACGCTTCATTCAAAGTTGACCTAGAGTGATAGGAGTTTTTCCAATGGAGATTCCGAAAACGGTCGCATCGCAGTTCCACGCCGCCTTGTCGATGATGGAGCAGACCGTCAACTCCTGCCCTGAGGAACTGTGGAATGTTCCAGGACAGTCGAATCCCTTCTGGCGAGTGGCATACCACGCGCTCTTCTACGTGGACCTCTATATGCAGCCTTCAGAAGATGAAATGTCGTTGTGGGAAAATGCAAGAGACGGGTACCAATTCCTCGGTCCGACACCGTGGCCTCCTCATGAGCAGCCCGAAGCTGATCGGCCTTACAGCCCCCAAGAGATTGTGGCCTACATTGATTATCTGCGCTCGTTCGTAGCCAGCACTTTGCCCACGGTCGATCTGAGCGCCCCGTCCGGCTTCCACTGGCTGCCGTTTAACAAAATGGAACTGCAGATCTACAGTATTCGCCATCTGCAGCAGCACGTAGGCGACCTGAGTACTATCTTATTGACGCAAGCTGATCGTGAAATCGACTGGGTTGGCATGGGCTGAGGAGGGCCGACCGAGTAGCCCATACGTTAGCTTCCTACCCGGACCGCCGCCAAACACTTGCCACAGCTTACAGGAGAGTTTCTATGCACCTGTCAATGCACAATTGGATGCGTGCAGAACCGATCGATGTAACGGTCAGAAGGTTGGCCCGTTACGGTTACAAGAGCATCGAGTTAAGCGGTGAGCCTGATGTCTTCGATACAAAGGAACTACGCAAGCTGCTGGCAGAGTACGGAATCGCTTGCTGGGGAGCTGTCTCACTGATGTTTGAGGGACGGGACCTGATCCACGCCGACGAAACTGTGCGCGCCAGTTCGATCAATTATCTCAACGATTGCATCACCATGGCGAAGGAGTTGGAAGGCTATGAGATGACAATCGTGCCCTCTCAAGTCGGCAAGGTCGCGCCGATGGATACGCCTGAACAGGAGTGGGCGTGGGCTGTCGAAAGCTTGAAAGAGGTCTATGACCATGCGCAGAAGGAAGGCATACGCATTGCGCTGGAGCCGCTCAATCGCTTTGAGACTAACTTTCTCAATCGAACCGACCAAGCCATGCTCCTGGCCGAGGAGGTCGGTCCGGACTGCGGTGTCTGCATCGACACGTTTCACCTGAACATAGAAGAAGCCGACATGATCGAGGCGATAAAGAGTTCGAAGGCGCGCCTGGTCGATTTTCACGTGGCCGACAACAACCGCATGGCCTGCGGCATGGGTGCGCTCAACTGGCCTTTGATTGTGAGTACGTTGAAGGAGATCGGTTACGACGGCGCGCTGACTGTTGAGTTCGTGGCGCCGCTTGATCGCACACCGGCCAACCCATACCAAAATGCAGTCGCGGCCGCGGAGCAGGAACTGACTGCGGAGCAGCTGCAGTTCATCCAGGATCACGGCAGTGGCGTTCTTTCGGAAGAGTTCTACAGCTGGCTGGTGGAGGAAACGGCCAAGACACTGCTGCCCCTGATCTGAGAGACGTTCGCTCGGGGTATTCGGCCTCTAAAGAGCGATTCGCCTTCCCTCGCGCGCAGAACGATAGGCCCCCAGGACCATCTCGACCGATTTGCGCCCTTCCTCGGCGCTGACGTGTTCGTCGTTCAGACCCCGAACGTAGTCGATGAAGGGCCGCGGCACGGCCGCGATCCTCTCTCCCTGGGTAGCGGGGATCGGTAGATCAAACTCCTGCCACTCAGTGTCACCTTGTCGAATCATCCGCAAAGGTGAGGCGCCAGGAGGGCGCGGCGCCGACGTAGACGGGGCGTCACCGTAGTCCTGAACAATCGTGCCTTCCGCCCCGTAGATCTCGGTCGTGTTAACACCTGCGACGGTCGTGGAGCCGTTGAACAGCGTGCCCAAAACACCGCTTTCGAAACGGTACAGAGCGATCCCGTTGTCGTCCGGCGAAACGTTTGTTACGAAGTTGTCGATTTCGGCCATAACTCGCTTGGCTGGGCCGAATGTCCAGTAGAACCAGTCGGCGGCATGGATGGCGTCGTCGAAAAACATTCCTACGTTGGCGACGGGGTCGACGTGCCAACGTGTTGGGCCGGTGAAGAAGCCCTCGTTGTTGAGTACTCCAATACAGTGCCTGCGCCGCACGACCGCGATTTCTCCAACTGCATTGTTGTCGACCAGTTCTTTGATTTTGCGGTTGACCGGATCCTGTCGCATCTGAAAGGCGACACTGAACTTGACGCCTGTGCGGTGGACAACTTCGATTATCCGGTCGCAATCGTCGAGGGTCGTCGCCAACGGCTTCTGGCAGAGAATCGCCTTGCCTGCCTCGGCGGCCTGCTCCACCAAATCGGCGTGTCGATTTGTTTCAGTTGCTACGATGACCGCGTCAATGTTCGGGTCGGCGGTGATAGCCTCTGATTCATCGCGAAACTCCATGCCGAAGGAGGACGCGGCCTCCTGCCCACGCTCCTCATTGTCGTCCCAGCAGGCCACCAGTTCCACATCATCAAATTCCAGCATCTTGCGGCAATAGGCGTTACTGTGTCCGTGGGCGTGGCTAAGGACGCCGATTCGTACTCTATCCATGTGAGAACCTCGTGGTTCTATTGTGCTAAGGCTGTGGACTTAGGCTTTCAGACCACCCGCAGTCAGGCCCCGTACATAGTGTCTCATGCCGAAGGAAAACAGGACGATCAGTGGAATCGATGCCAGGATGTAACCGGCCATTTGCGGACCGAGGTCGGTGACGCCGATCTCAGAAGTGAATTGGGTCAGGGCCACGGCCACGACCTGTTTCTTTGGGCTGGAAATGACGACCAGCGGCCACATGAACTGATTGTAGGTGGTAACGAGCCTGACAACGGCCACAGTCACCAGGATCGGCGCGGAAAGCGGTACGGCAATCTGAGCGAAACTCTGCAGCTCGCTGGCGCCGTCGATGCGCGCCGCGTCAAAGAACTCCTCCGGCAGCGTGGCGAAGAAGCTGCGGCAAAGCAGCAGCGCAAAGACCTGCCCGCCTGATGTCCAAGGCAGAATGAGCGCCCAATACGTGTTTTCCAAGCCCATATTTAGAATGAGAACGTAAGCGGGAATCAGAGTAAGGATCGGCGGGATCATCAGCAGAGCGAGAATGCCAGTATAGATCAACTCCTTGCCGGGGAAGCGATGACGGGCGAAGACATAGCCGCTGAGGCTGGCGAGCACGACGGTCGCCGCCGTTGAACTCCCGGACGTCAGGATTGAGTTCAGAACCGCTCGCCAGATGGCGAGCGAACCCAGCGCAAAGTTTTCCCAGCGGTAGGGATCGGGCATTGACCAAAAACGCCCGTAGATCTGACCGTTGTCCTTGAGCGAGAGAGCAACCAGGTAAACGATAGGAACGAAAGTAACGATGAGAAGTATGAGCAAGACTGCATAGAGTAAGGCTTGCCCACTGCTCAACCGAAGGACTGCCAAGGCAGAATGGGACGAGAGTATGGGCTGGCCTGCCGTGTCGCCGCTCTTTACGTGCGCGCCAACCGCAGCTGCCCCCTCCGACCCCTGACCGTCTCGCACCGTTACCATTTCAGGCCTCATACTCGGTCGAGGAACTGACGAAGCGCATATTCACAATGGTGCCCGCCAGAATAATAATGAACAGTATCATACCGATCGCTGAGGCAATACCCATGCGATCCATACGCATCGCCTTGTAATAGAGTTCAAGCGCGGGCGTGTAGGTAGCAGCTCCAGGCCCGCCGCCAGTCGTCAAGAAGACGAGCTCGAAGGTCTGGACAGCGTTGATGAAATTGAGTATAAGGAGTAGCTTGACCTGGCCCATTAGCAGGGGCAAATCGATGCTCCAGAAGCGCCTCCACGTGCTGGCCCCGTCGACGAGACTTGCGTCGATTATTTCGTTGGAGATGGATATGAGGCCACCGTAGAAAATCAGCAGCGCGAATGCGTTCACCCAGGGCACGCCGATAAAGATGATTGAGCCGAGGGCAACCCTAGCGTCACCGTACCAGACGCGCGTGAGCTCTTCCAGGCCAATCAGCTTCAGTGTTTCGTTGAGGAGGCCGATGGCGGGATCGTAGATGTTGTTCCAGACAAGGATCTCGACCACCGCGGGCAGCACGATTGGCACGACAAAGAGGGTACGGAACCAGTACTGAGAAAACCTGTTGCGCAAGTTGAAGATGAATTCCGCCACCAGGAGCGGCATTGTCATCGTCTTCGCGATGGAGACGACCACCAGGATTGCCGCGTTGCGGAATCCTGAAAGAAAGAAGCGATTCTCCGTTAAGGAGTGGAAGTTCGACAAACCCACCCACTCGGTACGCACGCCAGGACTCCATTCGGTGAAGGCGTGATACAGGCCGGAAAAGGCGGGATAGTAGTTAAAGGTCAATAGGAGGGCTAGAGTTGGCAGGATCAGCAGGTAGGAGAGTCGTGCGCTCCACATCAGCTGCAACACGCCGAGAGGCCCGGCTGCGCTGCGCTGCCAGACCTGCTGCCCCGCCACTGTGTTACGGGCGGCCCAGACTCCCGCGAGGACGAACAAGGCGAAAACGCCGAATACTGCGAAAATTGTGCGCTGGCGCTGTGCTGACGAACGGGCTGCACTGCTCAAGGCCGCTGCTCGGTCGTAGATCCTGGCTGCGCCAGAAACCGTACCGACAGAAAGGCGTTTGCCATCACCGGCCAAAGCGACGCTGAGGACCTCAGAATCCTGACGAAATTGGTGCGTGAGCAGGCCGTCGCGATCCAGCAGGTAGGCACTCCCGTCCTCTGAGCCGACAAGAGCGATGGACCCGTCGCTAGCCAGTGAGACACTCTTGACGGTATCTTCGGCCTTGAAGCTCCAAATCTGATTGCCATTTGCCCCGTTGAGCAAAATGGCGGAACCGTCACCCGCGCCTGCCAGGATGCGGGCGCCATTTGGCGTAACGGAAACGGAAACTACGCTGTAATCGAGCCAAGCCTGGAGCAAATCCCTGCCTTCACGATTGTAAATCGTGATCAGGCCGTCGTCGGAACCCAAGACGACGCGGGCCTTTTCGCCGCTGCCATAGACGTCGACAGCCCGGACTCCAATGCCCAACTCCTCCTGCCAGAGCAGGTTTCCACCCTGGTCAAAAACGTAGACCGACAGATCATCGGAAGTCGCCGCGACGAGGGACCCGTCTCTGGCTACGGCAGCATTGTTCATTGGCCGGGCTGCTTTGTAGTTCCACAGCTGATTGCCCTTGCCATCGAGCAGATAGACAAAGCGATCCTCAGAGGCCACCGCCAGCCACTGCCCGTCCGGCGACATATCCACGCCGAGGATGCTGTTCTCAGCTTCGAACAGCCAGAGTTGTTCGCCAGAGCCGTCGAATAGCCGTAGAGAATTGTCCCGGCTGCCAACAGCTATGAGACCTCCGTCCTCCGAAATGGCGACGGCCTGGACGCGACTGGCCCACTCACGTTGCCACAACAGACCTTCCGGTGACTGCGCGGCAATTGGCAGAGCGGCGACCAAGAGAAATGCCGCCGCCAGGGCGATCGCGACAGCAGCGCGTTTGAACGGGACCCTATGACCGGCTGCGCGCACACCAGACAAGCCGCTCCCACTTGAGAGCGGCCTGCCTGATCTAGGCTGATGAGATCGTCTCTTGTTTGACGCGTGCTGCGTAAACGAAACCATAGACTTTCGTTGGGTGAGGCTGGTGCGTCCTCCCCTCGGCATACGGTGGAGGTGTAGCCCAACCTCTTAGTATGGGCCGGCCGCGACCCAACCTGGCGGTCGCTTCTCGGGGCTGTCCAGATCCTCGTGCGTCAGATTGAGGTACTCAAGCAAGCCGTCAAAGTTGTCCTCGAGCAGAGCCTGGTAGCTTGCCGCGAACTCTTCGGCCGTTATCTTGCCTTCGAAGAACTCCTGGACCATGATCGACCATTCGCGCTTCGTCTCTTCGTACTTGAAGAAGCCGCGCGCTACCGCGTCTCCGGGTGCGCCGGGCTTTTCATAGTTGCCTACGAAAACGCTCTGGGCGAAGACCTCCTCCCACTCACCTGGAAGCGATACGTTCCTGATCAGCGGCGGGCCGGCTATGCCACCCTGCAGGTTTTCGGGATCCAGCTTATTTTCCAGGAAGATCTGCATGCCCTGCGGGCTGGTCCAGAACATGACAAAGTCAACTTCCAGGTCGTTCTGAACGCGGTCCTTTACCGGCAGGGCCAAGTAGCCCTGTGTCAACTCATTGGCGCGGGCAGTTCCCTGTACACAAGGGCCTTCGATGTTGGGGAAGGCGAAGCGGCCGTACTCAAACTCGACCGCGGCGGCCGAGTCTTCTTCCGTTACTTCAGCCTTACCGCCGTATTCGCCCTGGGCGAGGGCGCGAATGTCCTTCGGCAAACTGGTATAGATGCCGCCATGCACCATGCGCATGGCCGCCTTTTGCGTCAGGAAGAGCGGATAGGCATCGGCCATGCCGGTCCAGCCTTCGGGGACGAACCCGTTCGCAGTCTGGAAGACGCGTCCGATATTCGTCATCATCTCGACTGTACATTCATTGTTGAAATTGATTGAGCCGTCGCGCAAGGCGGCCAGATGGCGGGCGATGTTGACGGAGACGCGGTCCGGATCGTCATTGCGCACGTCGGAGGGATCGTATGTCCACACATCGTCAATGCCCTCTCGGAAGCACCAGTCCCCTTCCTGGCACTGAATGATCTCCAGTTCGTCGCGGTGATACTGGTCCATCGCCGAACGCATCAGCCAGGGCATGCGGCCGCCGCCCCAGATCTGCTCGGTCGTGCCTTCCATGGCGATGGGAATGACGCCCGAGTCTCTCAGCTTCTCGTTCCAACCGACGAACTGGTCCCAAGTCGGCTGCGGGGGAACTTCGGTGATGCCGGCCTGTTCAAAGAGAGCCTTGTTGTACAGCCAGAAGGTCTGGACGGACATGTAGGGCATGGTGAACATCTGGCCGGTGTTGGGATCGCGCACCAGGTTCAGCCCCCACTCTTCGAAACTGTTCTCCCACTTCTCGCCTGTGTAGGGATTCTCCTTGTTGAGGTAAGGGCCCCAGTCGATCAGCCGCCCTTCCTGCGCGAATTCGCGCAGATGGGGTGACTCGATGATCGACACACGCGGCACTTCCGAGGTGAATTGCGTGCGAATCCACTGCAGATAGGCATCGACGCCGGGCGCCTTCAGTTCAATCAGGACGTTCACGTCCGGATGCAACTCCATGTAGGCGTCGGCAATGGCCTGGTAGGTCTGGACGTCGTTGGAAGCGATGCTAACGACGATTTCGCCGCTCAACTCCATCGCCTCTTCTTCGGTTTCCTCGATTTCGACCACTTCATCATCCGACGCCGCCTCTTCTGCAGCCGGGGCTTCGTCAGCCGCCATCCCGCCGTCGGCAGGAGCACCGCAAGCCGCCAGAAGGACAAGCGATATCAAAAGAATCAGGCCGAGGACCGTTCTGTAATGTTTCATCGATTTCTTCCTTTCGTTCTGTCTGAACTGAAACGGTGTTGCCGCTAATCTTGCTCGGCAAATGGGAAGGTGCCTGCATAGCCAAGTGTCTCAAGTGTGAATTGGGGATTGCTGACGAACCTGATTCCAGGAAACATCGGGTTCTGCTGATAGTGGAGCACGATATTGGCGCGGATTTCGCCCTCCGGATCCGGCCCAATTTTGGCGCCCTGATGGGGAACGTGGCTGTAGAAGACGACGGCGTCGCCGGCCATCGGGTGCAGATGCTCCAGCTCCTGATCGTCGCACCAGCGTTGAAAGGGGTCGCTCCGATCTTCAGTGTAGCGCAGGAACGGGACCAACTCCTCCGGTACCGGGCGGTCCAGATAGTTCTTGACGAAAGTAAGACGCGCGCGCTCTGGTGTGTTGTCGGTCAAATAGAAGGTGGAATTGACGCAGAGGCCGTGCGTGGGGTTCTGTGCCTCCGCCTTCTCTTTCTGATAGTAGTAGTCGTAGAAATCCATGTGCCATTCCTGCAAATAGGCGGCAGGGTTGACGTGGGCCCGCAGGCTTCGCAATTGGCATTGCTTACCCATTATTGCATGCAGGAACGGGGCAACACTTTCATGCCCCACAAGCTCCCCAGCCAGCTCCGGCTCCAGGGCAAGCAACTTCTCGAAGGCAACGTTGCCCACGCCGTTACTTATCTCATAGGCACCGCGGTCGTAGAGTGCGTACAGGACCGTCTTCCACTGTTCTACCCGTTCCGGGGACAGCGCATTGGGAATAAGAATGTAGCCATCACGATTGAGTTGCTCCAGCAACTCATGAGTTTCTGAGGAATTCTTCACTTCAGCTCTTGCTCCCCATCCAGTTGTTCATAGGCGCCAGCTTGACCCGGCCGGAATTCAGAACAAGGCACTCAGGATCATCGCGCATTCAGCGACTCACAAAGTCCTCAGACGGCCGGAACTTCCTCCGCACTTCCACTATGGTGGGAACGGATTGCCGCCTCAATGATTTCCTGCACGGCCAGCCCTTCTCGGCCGGAGGCCTCGATTTCATCACGCGGCACGCCCTCGTCCACCTGTTCGATCCAGCGATTGATGCGGTTGGTGAACGTGGCGTCAAAGCCGCTGAGACCGCCCATGATGCTGTTGCGCACGACGGTCAGCTCTTCGCTCTGGCGGGGGTAGAGCGTCAACTCCTGGTACAGGTTGTCGAGCACAAAACGGCCGGCCGTCCCCATCACCTCGCAACGTTCCAGATTGTGGCGCGGGTTGGTGTCATAGCTGCCCGTCAAGTGTCCGACGACCCCGTTAGCGAATTCCAGGTTTACCTGGGCGTTCGAGTAGCAGACGCGGCCCGGGGCCTGGTTGAAGAAGGCATGGACGCGCTTTACGTCACCACAGAAGTAGCGCATGATATCGAGACTATGGGGATGGAGGGCGCGAATGTGAAACCAGGGCGAGGTGTCATTCGGGTTGCCTATCCACATCGTCATGTTCATCAGCAGGAGTTCCCCCAACCTACCTTCCTCGACCCACTGCCTGGCTTTGGCTGCCGGAGGCACAAAGCGATGGTTGAGGTTGATGCCGAAGTAGAGCCCGGTCACATCAGCCTTGGCCGCCATTTCGCGGGCGTGCTCTATGTTGTTGGAGATCGGTTTTTCGCATAATACATGCAGTCCTGCATCGAAGCACTGCATTACCGGCTCGTAGTGATGCCCGCCATTTTCAGGCCCTGCAGTGGTGACACTGACGGCGTTCAACTCGACCTTGTCGAGTAGCTCCTCGACACTGTAGTAGGCTGGTACGCCAAAGCGATCTGCGGCCGCGTCCGCAATGCTCTTGTCTATATCACAGACTGCGGCCAAACGCGCGCGTTCGCTGCCCTGGTAGACACCGGCATGCGTACGGCCGATGTTCCCCATTCCAATAATTGCTACGTTCAGCACGGAGCATCCTCCTCAGAGTGGAGTAAATTCGTATAGTCGACGGGCAACGGGAGGGAAAAAAGAATGACGGGAATGCTAGCATAGCGGGGAGAAACTGTCAATCGACGCAGGGCTTGAATCAAGTGAAACTGTACCCAATTCGCGGGGGCTCAAAAGACCCACAAGAGGCAACCTTACCAGACCAGAGCAGCACTGTAAAGCCTTGTACAAATCCGATGCAACTGCCCGGGTACAAGTCGCGTTATGTCGCGCTACGTGTACCAATGTCGCGTCAAGTCTGCAGAAGTCGCGCCAGAATTGGGTTTTCTGGCGCGACTTCTGCATCAGTTTTGCAAACCATAACTCACGGACTCTTCCGAAGTACGGGCAGATACAATACTTGCAAACCGCAGACTTTCAACGATACTCCTATGCCTTCAGATTTCTATTGGCGAGTTAGCCGTCTCTATCACGATGATACTCTTCGAGAAATGCTTCCTCGATTTCAGATACAATCAATCCTGGACACTTCACTTCGATTAAGTTGGCAGTTGAGTGCCGAGCGGCAATCAGGATGATCAAGGCTGGCCCGAGGCCGCGACCGGTGCTTTCATGTCTGTTGCTTCTTAGCGAATCGCTCGGCCAGTTTCTCCTCATAGGGCTTGGAGCGGTGGAAGATAAGGGGGTTCTGCCGGTCGTCGTCTAGCAGGTCGCCAATCTCGTAACTGGCGAACTGTTCATCATTGAGGATGTTCTGTATGCCGTTGAACGTGCAGCCGTCCGGCATGAAGCCGCAGGTCATGGCCCGCCGCCAGCCCGGGGTCATGTTGGCGCCGGCACCGTGGGCGATGAGTCCGTTGTGAAAGGAGGCGGAACCGGCCTTCATCTCAGCGGGGGCCGCCATGATGTCTTTCCACTGCGGGTAGACGCGGAAGATATCGCCGATGTTCTCGCCGATGCCGGCGTTGTCGTAAGTGGCTGTCTTGTGGCTGCCGGGCAGGAAGTAGAGACAGCCGTTCTGCAGCGTGGCGTCGTCGAGGGCGACCCAGAGACTGAGCGTCTTGCGTGACGAGTAGGACCAGTATGGATTGTCAAGATGCCAGCCGGTGGGGTTAGCCCACGGCTGCTTGATCAACGCCTGGTCATGCCAGATGCGTACGCCTTCCACCCCGGCCAGATCTGAGGCCATCTTGCCCAGACGGGGGTCCAGAATAAGCCGCCGAACGTCCAGACTGTCCTGCCACAGGTTGATACGCTGAACAAAGACGTAGTCGTAGTAAGATTCTTCCTGGTCTTCGTCCACTTCCTGATTGTACATCTTCTGCTTTCCGCGTTGACGCACGGCCCCGTCAACCGCCTGCCGCCAGGTCTCCAATTCCTCTGGCGTGAGGAAGTCGTGAAGGACCACGAACCCGTTTTGCCGATAGGAGTCGATCTGGTCCTGGGTCAAGTCTGTGTTCATACTGATCTCCTTCGTGGCGCAGGCGTTGTATCCGGTATTCTTGTCGGTGGGCCTGACTGTGCGCCGGTGTTGAAAGAGTAGGGCCGACACAGGGGTGCCGGCCCTAACTACACTTATTCTACCACAAAACCAGCTCTGCCGTATCGCCTATTCCGCCGGGCCTAGCTGTCCGGTCAGAATCTGGATTACGACGAAGGAGTCGGCGTAAGGGCTGTTGACGTAGATCGGGTCGCCTTCGGGCAGCCAACCACTGGCAAAGCGGCTGGGCACCGGGTTGTTGCCGTAGCGTTCCCAAAGGGGAATCTGCGGCAGCAGCTCGTTGTAGGCCATGGCGATCTTGTCGAGTGCCGCAATCTGCATGGCGGCGTCACCACCGGAGCCGGCCTCCTTGGTCAGCGCCCACAGGTCGACATCGCCAACGCTGTCGGTGCTGACGTTCAGGTCGAAGGACATGCCGGGCAGTTCGATGCTACCGGCGCCCGACGCGCCTACGCCCGTGGCGGCGGCGTTGTGCGTGCTGAAGTCATTCTCATAGGAGAAGGACGGGTGCGGGTTGCCCGCGCCCCAGCCGCGAATCGCCAACTGGAATTTGCCCTCATTCACGTCGATCGGATGCTGCTGGAAGTTGACACCTCGGAAGCTGGTCTGGAATCCGAAGGCAGTCAACTGCTCGGCCACGTTTTCAGCTGCGGCAGACCAGTCGGCGTACTCTGCCGGCGCGGTCAACTCCCACTCCATGCGGGCGCCGGTGTCGTCAACCCAGACACCGTCGTCGGCGCGAGTGAAACCGATGTCGAGCAACATCTGCTCCGCCTTCTCCAGATCCTGGCTGTACGGATCCAAGCTGGCGCGCGCATCGTCACTCAGCCACAGAGGCGTAATGTTGTCCGAGAAGCCGCACATGCACTCCTGCGCCACACCCGATTCGGCCAGCGAGATATAGGCGTTCTCTTCAAAGTTGATGGCGTAGGCCAGGGCCTGACGCACTTCTTTGACGTTGAAGGGATAGATTGTGTGGTTGAAATAGAGTGCCGGGCCGCCGTAGATGGGGGCGCGAATTATGCGGTAACCCAGAGACATGAACTCGCGCTCGGTCGCCGGCGGGAAGCCGTGCGTGGCATAGTCGACGTCGCCAGAGAGGACGAGCGGTGTAACCACCGGCGTCTCACCATTGTAGTTGAGCATGCGGTCGAAGCGCACAGTGTCAGCCCAGTAGGAGGTCTCGACCTTGTTGAGAATCATCTGGGACTCGGTGATGCTGGCAGGGTCGATCGCATACGGCCCCAGAACGACCATTTCGTCCGGGCGCAGTTCGTTGAATTCCTGCAGCAACTGCTTCCATTCGTCGTCCTCATTTGTCATGCCGGCCTCGACCAGATCGCGGGTGCGCTGGGCGAAGTCGCCATAGACCGAAGAGGCTGTGATATGTACCTCGCGCAGTACACGGCGGGGGACGGTCGTGGACGGACCGCTGAGAACGAAGTCGACGGTGTGGTCATCCACGGCCTGTACGTCGTCGAGGAAGCGCCAGACGGTCTGGCTGAGCAGGCGGGAGATGGAGAAGGTGTCGACGACGTCCTGCGAAGTGAAGGCGCTGCCGTCGCTCCAGCTCGCGCCCTGGATAAGGTTGACGCGCAAGGTGACGTCGTCGACCCATTCCCAGGAGTCCCCGGCCACCGGCAGCCAGCTGCCGTCGGCCCACAGGAACATGAACAAAGGCGGTTCCATCAGGGCGCGGTAGATGCCCAGGGTCATACCATTCGTAACCCAGGTGTTGAAGTGGCCCGTGGGGGGCGGTGCGTAGGGCCAGGCCGGATGGAACTCAGACACGCCAGTTCCCGCTGGAGCCGCTTCTTCCTCCGCAGCAGCCGGAGCCGCCTCGCCGCCGCCCATATCGGCCGCCGGCGCGCCGCAGGCGCCGATGGCCAAGGCCGCAATCAGAGCAACAATTAGCCAAAATCTTCGGTTCATTCTGTATCCTCCTTAGGACAATTGAGAAAGTGGGATTGCAGGGAGATTAAGAGTGAGCCACGCGCAGGAGCGCGGCAAATGCGCTTACCATTTTTGCTTATCTCTCTCTTTTCTTCCCCCATTGCACAAGAATTACAACCAACAGTAGATATACAAGCCCAATCCCCAGTGTAAACTGAGTTATTACGTATTCGGCGGTCCCCTTCTCCAAGAAGATCAGGAGCGCGCCGGCAACGAAGGCTATGTAAAACCCGATGTGAAATGCCGCTCTACCAAGGAAGGGATCCATGTCTTTCCTGCAGTGCCCTTAACCACCAAAGCAGAGGTGGTCGGCGGCGATCCTTCACTTCAAACAATCTGACTCGGCTCCGCCATGCGAACGGGGCAGGCTACACTGCCCCCATCTGAGATCCGTTCCAACCCAGGAACGGCCAAGTCGCATTGCCCCGGCACAAAGTAAGGACAACGCGGATGAAAAGTACAACCTGTAGGTAGATTTAAAAGGCTGGGAATTTCGGCGCTTCGCAGTTCAATGTGGACTTTCTTCTTTGCCAACTCGGGATCGGCTTCGGGCACTGCCCCCAGAAGCGCCTGCGTATAAGGGTGGCGAGAATCGGTGATGAGACGGGGCGTAGGCCCTTCTTCCACTATGCGCCCCAGATACATGACAGTGATTCGCCCTTCCCAGGCAAAGTATTTCGCCAAAGCCAGGTCGTGGGTGATAAAGAGAAAGGTTACGTCAAATTCGTCCTTCAGACGGTAGAGCATGTTGAGCAGGCTCACCCTAATCGATACATCCACCATAGAGACGGCTTCGTCGGCGACGATAAACTTCGGCTCCACCGTCAAGGCTCTGGCTACCGATACACGCTGGCGCTGCCCTCCGCTCAGCTGGTGAGGGTATTTGTCGAGAAAGTCCGATACCGGCGTCAAATCAACGATTTCCAACAGTTCGGCAGCCCGGCGCCCCGCGTCACGACGGCGACCTCTGCGGCCAGCGCTCGCACCATTCTGACCCGTTCCCTGTGTTTGGTGGCGCAAGAGGGGGGTCGTAATCATCTGGCGAACGGTCTGGGTTGGATTGAGAGAGGCGTAGGGATCCTGATGGATGATCTGGACCGCGCGCCGGTACTGCTGATAGTCGGCCTTTTCCATTGACGCGATATCCTGTCCCTGGTAGAGAATTTGTCCTTCGGACGGTGGCAGCAGGCCGACGACCATGCGGCCGGTGGTGCTCTTGCCGCAACCGCTTTCACCGACGAGGCAAACGATTTCGCCAGGTTCAATGTCCAGGGAGATCGAGTCAACGGCCGTCACGCGCTCGCGGCCGCCGCCAAAATACTTCGTTACATTCCGTAGTTCGAGAATCGGCGTCATCTATTGCGGCCTCCACTGGCCGCGCCCCTGTTTCCTCACGGGATTACAGGCCGGGGGCTCGTTCCCTTTGCGTACTCCTCCTGCCTCTCAGCCCGCTGCGCTCGATGTCCTCCTGCACTGCATCGGTGTGCCAGCAGGCCGCGTAGTGATTGTCGCCGACCGGTTCCAACCCCGGCTCTTCACTGCTGCAGCGCTCGCTGGCAAAGGGGCAGCGCGGATGGAATTTGCAGCCCGTGGGTAAATTGATCAGGTCGGGAGGCGAACCGGGTATGGAGGAGAGTTCCTCAAAACCGCCGGTTACGGTTGGCACGGCCCGGATCAGACCCAGCGAGTAGGGATGACGCGGGCGATAGAAGATGTCCTCAACCGGCCCCAGCTCGACGACCTGCCCGGCGTACATCGTGGCAACTCTGTCTGCCAGCTCAGCGGCGATGGCGAGGTCGTGCGAGATGAAGAGCATGGTAAAGTGCAGGTCTTCCTTCAGCCGGCGCAACAAATCGATGATCGTCCTCTGCGTGAGGATGTCCAGAGCGGTTGTCGGCTCGTCCAGGATCAGAATCTGCGGGTCCAATAGAAGTGATATGGCCAGAAGCGTTCGCTGGCGCATACCCCCGCTCAACTCATGGGCATAGGAGTTGATTACACGGTCAGGGTCCAACTGAACAAAGCGAAGGAGATCAAGAAACCGCTCGCGGACTTCCTCGCGATTGTTCCACCTATGGGCCTTCGCCGTATCCCAAACCTGGTCCCAAACCTTCAGCACGGGATTGAATGCGTTGAGGGCAGACTGGAAAACCATGGCGCAGTCGCGCCAACGGAACTCGCGCAGGGGACCTTCGGCAAGGGAAAGCACATCCAGCTCACGGCCATCACGGCGATAGATAATCCTGCCCGGGCTGACTTCCGCGGTTTCGACCAGGAGACGTACGATTCCCAGCCCCAAGGTCGTCTTGCCGGAGCCACTTTCTCCGATCAGAGCCAGGCTTTCACCTGCTTGCAAGTCGAGGGAGACACCTCTGACCGCCTGGACGCTGCCCTTGCGTGTGCGATAGCTGACATGAACGTTCTGCAGGCTCAGCGGGGGCTGGCTGCCGTTTTCTTCGGTTTCCTGATGCCAGGAGAGATCAGTAGTCTGACTCATATATATCCAGCGAACAGATGCCTACTCGCTGGCTCGCAGTCTAGGATTAAATACGAGCTCAAGCGAGCGGGTCATGGAAATGATTGCCAGCTGAAGAATCGCGATGGCGACGATCGGCGCCATAATGTACCAGACACTGTCTTTGTAGAAGATCGCTCCTCGTACCCACGCCAGCTGAATCATCACACTCCAGTTGCCGGCGGTTATCGGCACGAGGCCGAGGAAGACGAGCCCCGCCTGCTGGTAGACGGCAAAGGTCATGCCCAAGGCGAAGCTGACTACAATGTAGGGCATCATATTTGGGACCATTTCGCGCATGACAATATGCATAACGCCCAGATCCAGCGCCCTGGCCGCCTCGATGAAATCTCGCTGTTTGAGGGAGAGTGCCTGGGCCCGCAGCGCGCGCAAAAGCGTCGGCCAGTTCAGCAGACCCATCAGGATCCCCAGCAGGGTCAAACTGTTCAGAGAAATAAAGGCTGCCAGGACCGCGAGAAGCGGGAACTGGGGAATTGTAAGTATGATGTCGGTGACCGACATGATGGCGCTGTCCAGCCAACCGCCAATGAAACCGCTAAGCGTGCCAAAGACCACCGCGATTACCGTTGAAATTAGGGCAGCCAGAAAGGCAACATAGATCACGTCTTTGCCGCCGTTGACGATTTGGGACCAGATGTCGCGGCCCTGATGATCGGTGCCCAAGGGATGTTCAAGAGTCGGCGTGATATAGATCCTGTCGATCTTTGTTTTGGTATCCAGTTCGATGATCAACGGGCCGGCGTAGGACAGCAGGACCATAAAGACCACGACGAGGAAACCGATGAACCCAACCCGATTGTAGGCCAGGAGGCGCACGGCAGTACGGAATCCTTTCCATGCGCTGACGAAGATGCTATCGGTTTGCTGGCCTTCCACCACTTGGGCCGTCATCGCTTAGCTCCTGCGCTTCCTGTGTTATGTCGCACTTTGGTCAGGCTCAGTTGTCCTGCAGCTTGATACGAGGGTCGAGCCAGCCGTACAAGACGTCGGCAAAAAAGTTGGCGAAGATCACTGAGAAAGTAATGATGAGGAATATTCCCTGCATCAAAGTATAGTCGCGCTGGTTGATGGCCTGGCCCAGCATGCGCCCGATACCGCCATACTCAAAGATCTGTTCGACCAGCAAGGAACCGCCGACGACAAAGCCGATGCGAATTGTAAGAATAGTAAAGAGGGGCAGGATGGCATTGCGGCCCACGTAGGCGGTGGTAATGCGCCACTCCTTCAGGCCGCGCGCTTTGGCAATCGTAACGTAGTCCTCACCAAGCGTGCTGATCGTGTTGCTTTTCATGCTCAGCATCCAAAAGCCGACGCTGGTCAGCACGTAGGTAGAAATTGGCAAAGCTCCGTGGAAGAAGGCATCGAGTAAGAAATCCAGATTAAGACCAGGCACCATGCCGGATGAGTACGCGCCTCGCATGGCTGCGATCGGCAGGATCTTCCACTGGACACCCAACCACACGACGATGAGCAGGCCGATAAGAAAGTCCGGGACGGAACTGATGACAGAGCTAATGACAGTAAGGCCGTGATCAAGATAGCTGTCGCGGCGGTAGGCCATGATGACACCGAACAGAACGCCGATTGTGAAACTGATAAGGAGACCCAGGCCAACGCTGAAAAGTGTCCACGGGAGGAAGCGCAAGATTACTTCGGTAACGGTCGTTCCCGGTGAAAGGACTGACTGACCGAAGTTTCCCCTCGCCAGATTCTGCAGGTAAGAAAAATATTGGAGAATAACCGGTTGTTCCAGGTCGATGGCGAACAGAGCGGCGGCCTGATCTTTGGCCTCGTGAACAGGCAAGCCGTAGGTGACAACCAGCTGGTTTACATAGATTTCAATCGGGTTGCCAGGCAGGAGGCGCACCAAAAAGAAGATAATGGTGGTAACAATGAAGATGGTGGCCAGTGCGCGCAGGAACTTGCGGAAAAAGTAGGAGCCCCAGATCGCGCCGAGGATGGAGAGCGGGCTTGCGATGCGCCCGGTACTGACGTTGGATACGTCAGCCGCTGTCGCCATAGGGTTAAGTCTCGGTCGTTAGATTTGACAATCGTTGGGAATGCACCCGCCCAGCTAATGGCAGATTGCCTAGAGTACCACTACATTGGCACCTTTTCCGGTCTTCGGGGGCGAAGAGTGCGGCGGGGCGTAACTGGCGTGAGTATAGCATGAAAGGCACGCCAGTCAAATTTGTCTGGCGTGTGTGAGCAGTGAAGGAAGCATACGCCACGGGGACCAGATTCGTGTAGTCAAGACCAAGCAATTTGTCCCAATTCTGGTCTGAAGAGAACCAGGTTCGGCCCCCCTGCCCAGGGCAATCGCATCTAAATGGGATAGAATTCTCCAGAGATCGTCAGTTTTCCGACCGGCTTGGAAACGTTTGGCAAGAGTGCCGGTTTGGGCGCAAGTCCGTCTGCGCAAGTGGCTGAGGATTGAAGTCAAGAGCAGTCCAACTTCGGAGGAAAAGACTGAATGCAAATGAGATGCAAATACCTTGGGGGCTAATGCGAGCAATTCTTTCATAGTTGACTATGTGTCTGGAAGGTGGGACGCAGGCCTTCACATTTGTGTGTTGGACAAGAGATTACGAGAGTTTACGAGCGTTTTCGTGTTGTCTGCGCTGCAATTCATTCAGATTGTGTGATGGGCTGTGGCGGGATCTCCTCAGCGCTGGCGGGCCCGTTTAACTGTTTACGTGCGTTGTACGAGAGTTGTACAAACTCTGCATGGTGGGACGTGTTTGAATGTAGAAGCGCGTGATAAGTCGGTTTAAGTCGGTTTATGTCGGTCGATATTTTATTTGGCTCTTGTTGTTGTTACGCTTTTGCAACAGTTTTTCCGTCTCTGGAGTCTGTTCCCGGTTCTGGCAACCTCTCCACGACTGTCGCAGCGGCCAGACTCACGCCGGTTCCCTGGCGGTTGGAGGGGCAGGGGGTCGCGTCTGTTTGCATTCGCATTCCTTTCTATCACTTAGCCAGCCGAAACCTGCCACCCTGTTCCCCCTGTAAGTGGCTTTCCCACTCTCTGTAGCCGGTCGTTACGCCGGCGAGTACTCGATGGCTGCGCAACCATATAGGTCTCCGCACTCAGGCCGATTCCGAATCCCGGTCACAGTATCAGTGTCCAGTTACCCTTAGACTTCCCGTTCGTCTCCTTCGTTTGGCTCTTTGCCAACGATATTGTGCCGTTAGACGGCGCACGCACAGGGTTATTATATCACTGATTTTGATGCAATTGCCCTGGAATTCCGGGGTGCTGTCCCGTTTTGGGGAGGTAACAGTTTGGCGGGGGGGATTTTCGGCAGCGGAGGCTGGAATTGTTTACGCGTTTTGAGGATGGCATAGGGCAGGCCTGGGCACCCACAAGGGGTGCCCCTACAGGGATTTGGTTGGACTGGCGGAACTCTTTCGATTGGGGACCTGTGACGAATATAGACACCAAGTCGGCCAGGCATGTTGTAGGAGAGGGGGCGTTGCGGGGGCGGAGCCCCCGCACAAGG
>WTGY01000071.1 GCA_011523365.1 Caldilineaceae bacterium | reverse complement strand
GAGATGGGGATGGCGATCGCGCTGGGCAAGCCGACGTTTCTGTTTCGGGACGATTTCCGGAGCGTTGCCGATACGGAGGAGTATCCGCTGAATTTGATGTTGTTCACGGGGATGCCGCAGGAGACGTGGGAGCTGCACTATTACAGGTCGGTGGAGGAGATTGGGGAGGCGGCGTGGGCTGCGGCGCGAGGGCAGGCACAAGGCCTGCCCCTACAGAAGCGGTGAGGAGATTGCGGAGGCTGTGGCGGGGGCCGGCGCCAGGGCAGGCACAAGGCCTGCCCCTACAGAAGCAGTGTGGGCAATTGCGGAGGCTGTGCCGTGGGCGGCGCCAGGGCAGGCACAAGGCCTGCCCCTACAGGAGCGGTGAGGCATGGTGCATAGGGGGCGTTTCGGCGCTCCCTGCGTTAGGGAGAGCCGAAGGCACGACCGCCCATAATTGCAGGGGTTAGGGTTAGTGATCAGAGGCTGCGCTTTAGCTGTCTCAGAGTTGATCGCGGAATGGCTGTGGTTCTGCAGGACCGGCATATGCCCAGACTACAGACAAAACGAGTAGAACCCCTCTGTCTCGCCCTCTTGCGCCAGGTATTGTTGCACGACCTCTTCAAGACCTTGGATACACAACATCCAGCGAGATTTGACATAGGACGGGGGCTCTGCTACATTTGGCCGCATTACAACTGAATAGCTGAACTCTTATCCAGAGAGGCGGAGGGACCGGCCCTGTGAAGCCTCGGCAACCTGGTGGCGGAGGATGGATTTTCCGTGACGCAGGTGCCAATTCCGGCAGAAGCTGCGCCCAGAGAATAATCAGGCAGCGCAGAACGATTCTGGAAGATGAGAGGCAGTAGAATAGTCGGCTACCTCTCGTCTGGACGGCGCGAGGTATTTTTTTACTTATTCTTCTTGTAGAGCGAGTCAGACGCGTATGATCGTAATGAAATTTGGCGGGACGTCGGTCGGTACGACGGAGTCGATCGACGGCGTAGCAAAGATCGTGGCAGCGGCTGTCGAAAGGCAGGCCGGGGGCGCAGAGGGTGAGGCCGATCAGAGCGGGGAAAGCCCCGGTGTGCTGGTGGTTGTGAGTGCGATGGGCGGGGTTACGAACACGCTGATCGATGCGGCGCAGGCAGCGGCGGCGGGGGACGAGACGCCTTACCGGGATGCGCGGAGCCAGCTGCTGGTGCGGCACCAGGTGGTGGCCGGGCAGCTGATTGAGGACGGGGTGGAGCGGGCCGGGCTGGGCAGGTTGTTCGACAACCGGCTGCGCGAGTTCGAGCGTTTGTGCCGCAGCATAACGGTGCTGGGTGAGCTGACGCAGCGGGGGCTGGATGTGGTGAGCGGGGTGGGGGAACGGCTGAGCGCGCCGCTGCTGGCGGCTGTACTGCGGGCGAACGGGGTGAATTCCCAGTTCGTGGACGCGGGCGAGCTGATCATCACCGACGACCAATTCGGCAACGCCAATCCGCTGATGGAGGCCACGCCGGCGCGCTGCCGGGACCGGCTGCTGCCGATGATGCAGAGCGGTGTTGTGCCGGTTGTGACCGGTTTTGTGGGCGCGACGGAGAAGGGCGTTCCGACGACGCTGGGGCGGGGCGGGTCGGACTACTCGGCGGCGATACTGGGCGCGGCCCTCGATGCGGACGAGATCCAGATCTGGACGGACGTGGACGGGGTCATGACAGCGGACCCGCGCATAGTTGAAACGGCGCAGTCGATGGAGGAGCTTTCCTACGAGGAGGTGGCGGAATTGGCTTACTACGGCGCCAAGGTGCTGCACCCCAAGACGGTCACGCCGGCGGTGGAGAGTAAGATACCGCTGCGCGTACTCAACACGTTCAATCCCTCCCACCCGGGCACGCGCATCGTCGAAAAGACGCACCAGCTGCATCATGGGGTGAAGGCGATCACGGCGGTGCGAGAGCTGCGGCTGATTACGGTGGCAGGGCGGGGGATGATCGGTGTGCCGGGCATTGCGGCGCGCACGTTTGACGCGGTGGCGCGGCAGCGGGCCAACGTGCTGATGATCAGCCAGGGGAGCAGCGAGCAGAGCATCTGTTTTGTGGTGCCCGAGGCGGAGGGCGATGCGGTGGTCGGGGCACTTAAGGTGGAGTTCGCACGCGAGCTGGCCCAGAATATGATCGAAGAGATCAGCCACCAGCCGGATATCGTGATCGTGGCGGTGATCGGGGCGGGCATGAAGGGAACGCCGGGCATCGCGGCACGGGTTTTCAATGCGCTGGGGGAACGGAATATCAATGTGATCGCGATTGCGCAGGGGTCGAGCGAGGCAAATATCAGCCTCGTGGTCCTGCAGACGGAGGCCGATGAGGCGCTCCGGGCCATACATGATACGTTCGAACTTGGGAACGGAGCGGACTGATGGGGAACATCGCGGGCAAGACTTCGGAGAAGGAGAAGCCGCTCATCCTTTTAGGGCTGGGGGGCGTTGGGCGGGCCTTGCT
>WTGY01000090.1 GCA_011523365.1 Caldilineaceae bacterium | reverse complement strand
AGGGGGCGTTGCGGGGGCGGAGCCCCCGCACAAGGGAGGGCCGAATAGGCCCGAACGCCCCAATGCAGGGGTCGGTGGACAGAGAAGGCACTTCATGTGTGCGAATCCAACTCACATCGCATACAATGAAGGGAGCCAGTCTGATATAGAACACGCGGAGAAGCCCGATGACGCTGACAAAACAGGACGCACTTGACTATCATGCCAACGGCCGGCCCGGGAAGCTGAAGATTACGCCGACCAAGCCGATGGAGACGCAGCTGGATCTTTCCCTGGCCTACTCTCCCGGCGTGGCTCATCCGGTGCTTGAGATCGCGAACAGGCCGGAGGACGCTTTTGACTATACGTCAAGGGGAAACCTTGTGGCCGTAATCAGCAATGGTACAGCCATCCTCGGGCTTGGCAACCGCGGCGCGCTGGCATCGAAGCCGGTCATGGAAGGAAAGGCGGTGCTTTTCAAGCGCTTTGCGGACGTGGACGTCTTCGATATCGAGGTGGATACAGAGGATGCGGCCGAAATGGTGCGTTTTTGCGAACTGATCGCGCCGACTTTTGGGGGTATCAACCTTGAGGACATTAAGGCGCCTGAGTGTTTCCTGATTGAGCAGACACTGCAGGCGCGGCTGGACATTCCAGTATTCCACGATGACCAGCACGGGACGGCCATCATCTCCGGGGCTGGGCTGTTGAATGCCCTGGAGATCGCGGGAAAGCCGTTGGACGAAGCCCGAATCGTCATCAACGGCGCGGGGGCCTCGGCCATCGCATGCGCGGAGATTTACGTGGCGTTGGGTGCGGAGAAGAGCAATATCGTCATGTGCGACAGCCGCGGGGTCATCTACCAGGGCCGCATGGACAACATGAACGAGTGGAAAGAAGAATATGCCAGCGACACAGATGCCCGCACGTTAGGTGAAGCCATGGCAGGCGCCGACGTGTTGATCGGCCTCTCGGTAGCTGGGGCGGTCTCGTCGGATATGGTGCGGTCTATGGCAGAGAATCCGATCGTTTTCGCGATGGCCAATCCGGACCCGGAGATCCCTTATCCTGATGCAGTTGCCGCGCGCAGTGATACGGTCATCATGGGGACGGGTCGCAGCGACTTTCCCAACCAGGTCAACAACGTACTCGGCTTCCCGTTTATTTTCCGCGGTGCGCTTGACGTACGGGCGAAGGCGATCAATATGGAGATGAAGCTGGCCGCGGCGCGGGCGCTGGCGGACCTGGCCAAGGAGGACGTGCCCGACAGCGTAATGAAGGCCTACGGGCTGGACGTTCTCCAGTTCGGGCCGGAGTATATCATTCCCAAGCCGTTGGACAGCCGCGTGCTGATGTGGGTGGCGCCGGCGGTGGCGAAAGCGGCGATGGAGACCGGCGCGGCACGCCGCGACATCGATCTGGACGCCTATCTGGACGAACTGGCATTGCGCATAGGCAAAGGCGTGCAGGTCATGCGTACGCAGCAGAGCAAGGCCAGACAGAATCCGAAACGGGTCGTGTTTGGTGAAGGTGAGCACCCGAAGATTGTGCGGGCGGCGTATGCGGTCGAGTCGGAGGGCATTGGAACGCCGATCCTGCTTGGCAATCCCGAGGTAATTCGTATTCGCTGCGAGGAGCTGGGGCTGGATTACCGGCCGACGGTGATCAACCCAAACCAGGACCCCAAGTATCGGGACTACGCGGCCGCCTTTTATCATGAACGCCAGCGCAAGGGGGTAACATTGGCCAGGGCAAATGAGCTGATGCGCCAATCCAACTTCTTTGGGCCGGCGATGGTGCTGAACGGCGACGCCGGGGCCTTCATTTCCGGATTGACTTACAACTACCCTGATGTGTTGCGGCCTGCCCTGCAGATCGTAGGGACGGCGCCGGAGCGCGGCGTCCTCAGCGGTGTCTACTTGATGATTGTGCGCGATCGGATCTATTTTTTCAGCGATGCGACGGTGAACATCGACCCGGATGCCGAAACGCTGGCGGCGATCGCGATCAATGCTGCTGAGGTAGCGCGGCAGTTCGACGTCGAGCCGAGGGTGGCGATGCTGAGTTTTTCAAATTTCGGCAGTACGCGCCATGCGCAGGTCGATAAGGTTCAGCAGGCGACCGAACTGGTCAAGGCGCAGGAGCCGGGATTGCAGATCGATGGCGAAATGCAGGCGGACGTGGCGGTGGTGCCGGACCTGATGCGCCGCCACTATCCGTTCAGTGCAATTGAGGATGCGAACGTGTTGGTCTTCCCGGAACTGGCTTCAGCCAATACGGCCTACAAACTGCTGCACCGCTTGGGCGGCGCCGAAGCCATCGGTCCCATCCTGGTGGGGATGGGAAAGCCGATCCATGTGTTGGAGACCGGCGCCGAGGTCGTGGACATAGTCAACGTGGCCATTCTGGCGGTCGTTGATGCCCAGTTCCAGGAAGAAGGGGATCGGGGCGGGAGTTAGAGAGAGGGCTGCCAACTCGAGCAGGTTCCCGCCCCTGGTTCTCAGAGATTCCAATCCTTATCGCAATTGGAAACAGTATATACAATTACCTCGGCCGCCGCTTCCACCTGGGGCCAAACTTCCTGGTGGATGTCGCGGGCCACCCACTCCTGGCGTAACGCTTCGCTCTCCCAGAAAGAGATGACTTCGTGGGAAAACGGGGGCCGAACCGCCCCCATAGCTTCGAGTTCCTCCTGCGGGAAGGGTGTCATCAACGAGGCGCTGACAAAGCCCGGTTGATGACGCATTGCCTCCATCCAGACATCCACGATTATTCTTTCAAGTTCGGCATCGTTGCCGTCTTTGGCGTTGAAATATACGTCGAGTGCAATCATTCCTTAGGATCTCCTGGAGCTATCTGTCTTGGTTTAGGACCTTCAGTTCCAACCTAGCCCAGTGGCTTCGATTCGTCAATTCCGAAGACCCACTGGTGCTAACTGCCGGTTTGAGGGCGTCGTTCGCAGGCACACTTGTGATCCGTCCTCTACGCTCTCTTCCTGCCAACCAGAAGGCGTGTCTCAGCTAGAAGGCGTGTCTACCTGTTACCAGGACTCGCACCCGGTAAAGGGAGGTACTGGCCGTAACGAAGAGGCTCTTCATGTCGCCATCGCCCCAACAGAAGTTTGCGCAGCCCTGTGGCATGTAGACCACGCCGAGACAGGCGGCGTCAGGGCCAAAAACGTGGATGCCGCCCGGCCCGGTAACGTAGAGATGGCCCTCGCCGTCGACCTTCATGCCATCGGGTACGCCGTCGCGGTCGCCGGTGACCTCGGCCCAGACGCGGCCGTTTTCGAGTGTGCCCTCTCTGTTCACATCAAAGACGCGTATGTGTGCCCGCATCGTGTCGTTGACGAATAGCTGCGATTCGTCCAGTGAGAAACAGAGGCCGTTGGGCTGGTCGAAGTCGTAAACAAGCAGGGATAGCTCGCGGCTGTGGGGATCGAGACGGTACACGCCCTGGAAGTCGAGCTGCTGCTCACGCGGTAAGCCGTAGTACTCCATGCGGCCGAAGCCCGGGTCTGTGAAGTAGATGGCCCCGTCGCTCTTGACGACAATGTCGTTGGGGCTGTTTAGCTCTTTGTCGCCGTGGTGCGTTGCCAGTACCGTCACTGAGCCGTCACTCTCCGTCCGTGTGACGCGACTGGTTGCGTGTTCGCAAGTCACGACTCTGCCTTCGCCGTCGTAGGCATTGCCGTTGGCCATGTTGCTGGGCTGCCGCCAGGTTTCGATGCTGCCGTCGGGCCGCCAGCGGCGCACGATGTTGCCAGGTATGTCGCTGAAGATGAGGTGTTCTTCGAGGTGGTTCCAGATGGGGCCTTCGGTGAATTCGAAGCCGCTGGCGACTTCTTCGATGTTGACGTCATCGCCGACGACTGCGCGGAATCTCTCGTCGCGGATTTCTACGTTCACTGGGTCCTCCGGGTTTCTGGATTCACTTATATCTACTTGCCTGCCTACTTGTCCGCCAATGGGATGCTTGCTGGCTTATTCCTACCAGGAAGTGCCAGTCCGGTCGGCTATCCCTGTAACATGGCTCGCATCTAATTCTCAATGGGCCTCCCGAAAAGCTTGGTGACGGCAGTGGGAAGGCACATTTCAGATTGCCGACCTCACTGCCGTTTCGCCCGGGGGCCTTCTAAATTCAACAGAAATATGGCCGGACTTGTCGAGGAGGGCGTCAACCTTCGTGCGAAATCAATCTAGTACAGGCCTTGTCGACTTCACGGTAGCCGCATCTTTCTGCGGTTTCACGATTACGTGGAATCAGAAGCCAAGACTTCCCGTTTGCCGCTACACGACTATCGTTCGAACAGCCTACTTCGTACTTCATCTCGGGAAGCACCTATTTGTTCTGCAACACTTGAAACAATCGAACTCAAAGTTCCAACACGAATCTGCCTATGACGCGGAATAGTAATGTGATGTTCTGTGTCAGACACTTTGACGGCCAGAGAAATGTGGCTGCCTCTCTGTCTAACGAAGCGGTAACCAAAGTGCCCGCGAAGCGACTCTGCAAAATCTGCCCCCGACAAGTCCCCAGGGGGCCTCATACGGCAATTACTTCGTCTCTTACAAGGTGCAGCCTTACGACAGCAGGCAAGGTGTCCTCGTCGAAATGGCAGCGAACGGCGTCTTTAACCATAGCCTTTAGGTCCTCCCAGTCCTCGCCCTGGGTGAAGATACTATGACCGAGTGCCTTGGCATCGCATCCACTTTCAACCGCTTCGGTTACTTCAAAGATGATTTCAGACGTGTTCATATTGAGTTCTCCAACTTCGTATCTCACCTTTCTTTGGAGCCGGCAGAAAGAAACCAGATGACTTCCCTTGCCATGCCGCGCCCGCCGTCACCCTTTTCAGGCGCCTTGACAACCCGGCTACGGCACGAAGTAGAATACCAATCCAGCAAGAATTCCGCCCATTCAGTTTCCAATGAGCAAGTCGGCACAGTATAACATGTGTTCTGAACTGGACTGCAAACAACAGAATCTGAATGGGTGCATCCCAGAATTGGGGTGGGAACAGCCTGGCGGGGAATCAGTGCCAGCGGTGGCTGAAATTGTATAGCGGAGTTGGGCGAGACGCAGGGCAGGCGCCAGGCCTGGCCGTACGGTGGCGTCCGTCAGTTGGGAGGGTGCGAACGCAGGCACAAGGCCGGCACGTACAGGGATCTGATGGGACTGACAGGACGTGGTCTGGCTAGACATCTTCGATTAGGCACTTGTCACCAATATCGACACCCGGTCGACCAGGCATGTTGTAGGAGAGGGGGCGTTGCGGGGGCGGAGCCCCCGCACAAGGGAGGGCCGAATAGGCCCGACCGCCCGGAACTGCAGTAGTTAGTAGTCAGTAGCGGCGCTCATTCTGGGGGAAACTGGATTGGGAACTGCCCATGGCTTGGGCGCCTCCAGAGGTTTATGAAAGTTCACCCCCATTTTGGGATGCTCCCATATGAACCTGTCCCAATATCAGTCCCATTTCCGGCGCCACACCAGAGCGGCCTTCACATTATTTGAACCTTCCGCCGCGCCTACATGGCGCGCCTATGTTAAAATACCTGAAACAGTTCCACATTTGGCCGCGGTAACGACTCCAGAGCGGCGGGCAAGAGAACGACAGAGATGAACAGCACTGAGGAAATGACTTACATTGCGGCGATCACAGATGCGCTGGATGTGGAGATGGCGCGCGACCCGGAAGTAATCATTTTCGGCGAAGACGTGGCCGGCCCCTTCGGCGGCGCCTTCAAAGTAACGAAGCCGCTAACTGAGAAGTATCCGCCCGAGCGCATTTTCAACACGCCGATGTGCGAGAACGCATTCATCAGCATGGGTACTGGCATGGCGCTGATGGGGATGCGGCCGGTGATTGAGATGCAGTTCGCCGACTTCATTTCCAGCGGTTTCGACAGCATCGTGCAGTTCGCCGCCACGAATCACTACCGCTGGGGGGCGCCGGTGCCATGGGTGATCAGGGCGCCGAGTGACGGTGGGCTGCGTTCCGGCCCTTTCCACAGTCAGAACCCGGAGGCGTGGTTTACGCATTCGCCCGGTCTCAAGGTCGTGGCGCCAGCGACGCCGGCAGATGCGAAGGGTCTGCTGGTGGCAGCGATACGCGACAACAACCCGGTCATATACATGGAAAGCAAAATCCTTTACAGGTCGGAGCGCGGGCCCGTACCGGAAGGCGACTACACGGTTCCCATTGGAGAGGCCCATCTGGCGCGGGAAGGCTCGGATCTATCGATCATCACATATGGCGCCCAAGTACGGGAAGCTCACGAAGCGGCTTCCCATCTAGCCGAGGAGGGTGTTGACGCCGAAATCCTCGATCTGCGCACGCTTAAGCCACTGGACACCGAAGCAATCCTTGAAAGCGCACGTAAGACCGGCAAAGTGCTTATCGTCCACAGTGCCACAGGGAACACCGGAGTCGGCGCGGAGGTGGCGGCGCTGATCGCCCAGGAGGCGTTTGAGTGGCTGGATGCGCCGATTCAGCGGTTGACAGGCCTGGACGTTCCTGTTCCCTTCAGCCCTACCTTGGAGGACGCGTACCGTCCCAGCGCGGCGAAGATCTACACAGTTGGTAAGGAGTTGGCGGCGTTCTGAACATGGGCAATCTTAACCTAAAGCTGGCAACGCTCTGTTATGTGCAGCGGCCCGGTCAGACACTCATGCTGCACAGGGTCAAGCGCGCCAACGACTACCACGAGGGCAAATGGAACGGTCTCGGCGGGAAGTTTGAGCCAGGGGAATCGCCCGAAGAGTGTGTGGTGCGAGAGGTCTACGAGGAAAGCGGGCTTGTTTGCATTGACCCGGCGCTGTGCGGTCAGATCACCTTCCCTAACTTCGATGGCGAGGCAGACTGGTATGTGTGGCTCTTCCTTGCCAAGCACTGGACGGGGCAGCTACGCGACTCTCTGGAGGGAAGGCTTGCCTGGATAGACAGCGACCGTCTACTGGATCTGAACCTGTGGCCGGGTGACAGGATGTTCATCCCATGGCTATTCGAGGACCGGTTCTTTTCGGCGAAATTCCTGTATGAAGGAGGCGAGTTTCAGGGATATGAGGCCACTTTCTACGGGCAGGACGGACGAATTGAGCGAGAGAGTTACATACATCGAGCCGAATCCGCGGAAACCGAGTTCGTCCCGGTCTACGAGCCGGAGGATGACACGTTCTGCTGGCTGTGCGGTGGCGGGGTAACCAAACGCCACTGCAAGATCATTTGTACTCAGTGCGGGTTTACCCGCGACTGCAGCGACCCCTAAAGATCAGTTACTAGCTCTCGATGCTCCCCAGTTAGCGGCAAAGAGTGAAGGAGCCGGCCTAGCATAGAGACAGTCTCCGGCGATCCTCCTACTGCTCAGCCAAAGCTTTCTCCCCGGCGGCGAGGACCTCCAGGATGCGATCCGTGTCATAGACGCAGCCGGCCCAAGTGCCGCCGCTTACGGCCTGCAATGCCGCCCACAGGCGAGTATCGTCAGGAAGCCTTGGGTCGGCGGCCAGGTCGGGATGAAGAGAACGGTTGGCCAAAAGCTCGGATCCTTCCTCGCGCTGCATCGCGCCTGAGCCATTGCCGCCAACACCACTTCCATTGTAACTATGTGGGGCTAAGAGATTCAGTCTGCCTTGCAGGTTGACAGTGTCCACTTCAATCTGAATCGTATCCCCTTCCCGAACGCGGCCGATTGCGCCGCCCGCCAGTGCCTCAGGACCGACGTGGCCGATACATGCTCCGGTGCTGACGCCGGAGAATCGCGCATCGGTGACGAGAGCGACTTGCTTTCCAAAGGGCAGATAGCGTAGTGCCGACGTCAGCTGATAGGTCTCCTCCATGCCGCTTCCCATCGGGCCACAACCGATCAGGACGATAACGTCACCCGCCTGAATCGAATTCTCATGGTTGCCTTTGATGGCGGCAATCGCCTCGCGCTCGCTTGTAAAGACCCTCGCCGGGCCCGTTTTGCGGTAGACGCCGTCCGGGTCAACCACAGAGGGATCAATTGCCGTGCTCTTGATGACCGATCCCTCGGGAGCCAGGTTGCCGGTGGGGAAGGTAACGGTACTGGTCAGCCCGCGCGCTGACGCGGTCTTTGGGTCCATGATGACGTCGTTGGGGTCGACGCCGTCGGCAGAGAAGAGGCGTTCACGCAGGCGTTTTCGGCGTTCGCTGCTCTGCCATTCGTCAAGCAGCTCATCGAGCGGGCGGCCGTGGACGGTGAGTGCGTCCAGATGCAGGAGGCCGAGGTCGCGCAGGTGGAGCATCACCTCGGGCACGCCGCCGGCGAGAAAGGCCTGGACGGTGGGATGGCCCTTGGGCCCGTTGGGCAGGACGTCGACGAGGCGCGGCACCTCTGCGTTGATGCGCTGCCAGTCGGCGACGCTGGGGCGGGGTAGGCCAGCAGCGTGGGCGACGGCAGGGATGTGGAGAAGCAGGTTTGTCGACCCCCCGAAGGCGGCGTGTACGACCATGGCGTTATGGAGGGCTTTTTCGGTGAGTATGTCGGCGCAGGCGACCTCATTTTCGTGTAGTGAAACTAAGGCCTGTGCTGAACGGTCAGCTGCATCCCTCCATATCGGTTGACCAGAGGGCGCCAACGCGGCGTGCATCAGAGTGAGACCCAGGGCCTCGGCTACAACCTGAGATGTGGCGGCCGTGCCGAGGAATTGGCAGCCACCTCCGGGCGAGGCGCAGGCGCGGCAACCCAGCTCAGCGGCCTCTTCCATCGTGATTTCACCGTGGGAGAAGCGGGCGCCGATGGTCTGCACCTTGCCGGCGTCTTCGCCGTCGCTGGGGGGCAGGGTCACGCCGCCGGGTACGAGTACCACGGGCAGTTCCCGCTGTGCCGCAAGGGCGATCATCATGGCCGGCAGACCCTTGTCGCACGTCGCCACGCCCATCACTCCCTTTCGCGTAGGCAACGAGCGAATGAGTCGGCGCAGGACGATTGCAGCGTCGTTGCGGTACGGCAAGGAGTCCATCATACCAGTCGTGCCCTGCGAACGTCCGTCGCAAGGGTCTGTGACGAAACCTGCAAAGGGTACCATGCCTAGATCCTTGAGGCGCGCGGCCGCGGCTTCCATCAGCAGTCCGACTTCCCAGTGGCCGGTATGGTAGCCGAGGGCGACCGGAGTGCCGTCGGGGGCACGGATACCGCCCTGTGTACTGAGGATGAGGAACTCCGGATTACGCAACCGCCGGGGGTTCCAGCCCATGCCGGCGTCCTGTGTGAGCCCGAAGATGTCGCCGCTGGGCGCGTTGCGCAGGAACTCTTCGTCCAGAGGCAAGGAGCCAGTGGGACCGGCGGCATTGGTCTGGACGTCAAAGAGGCTGCTGTCGTCGCTGTCTACCGGGATCGGGCTGGAATTCTTGGCGGTCATTTTGTCTTCCTTTACAAGAGTCGGACTTTTTCTTGTCCTGCAATTCCATGGTCGTTTGCTTGCTCTTTATAGCACGGGCGATTAAGATGGACAACCATTAACAGGACCTGATTTCTTGTAGTCATGCGGAGTACGTTGGATGAAAAGCGAACGGAAGCAGGATGCCTTCGGACTTCTCTTGGCCGACCATCTTGCAGGTGAAGACTGCAGGGAGTTTATCGAGCGGGATGACGGTTATCTCATGGCAACAGACAATCTGCCCGCCTATTTTGCACCTTACACCGATTGGCCTCCGCGCATGCAGCAAGCGATGACATTTGTGCGCGGCCGCGTCCTGGATGTTGGTGTGGGAGCCGGCCGCTTTGCGCTGTATCTGCAGGAAAGAGACCATGAGGTGGTAGGCATCGATGTGTCGCCTGGCGCGCTCGAGATCTGCCGAAAGCGGGGCGTCAAGAATGTGAAGCAGTTGCCCTTCCACAGAGTTGACGGATCTCTTGGTACTTTTGATACTGTTCTTATGATGGGAAACAACTTCGGTCTGTTCGCCAACTCGCGCCGGGCAAGGTGGATGCTTCGGCGGCTCAAGAAGCTTACCAGTCGGAACGCCCGCATCGTGGCTGAGACGCTCGACATCTATGGAACAGACAAGCCAGAGCATCTCGGCTATCATGATCGAAACCGCCAGAGGGGGCGAATGGCCGGCGAGATTCGCCTGCGCGTGCGATACCGCCAGTTGATCGGCGACTGGTTCGACTATCTGATGGTCTCTCAAGCGGAGATGCAGGAGATCGTGGAGGGTACCGGTTGGCGCGTTGCTGAATTCATAGGCGGAACCGGCGGGCAGTACGTTGGCGTAATAGAA
The DNA here is from genome assembly GCA_011523365.1 of Caldilineaceae bacterium. GTDB lineage: Bacteria > Chloroflexota > Anaerolineae > Caldilineales > Caldilineaceae > Bin5. Next base: position 44,542 of record WTGY01000090.1, on the reverse strand, counting down.
AAAGTGCGTTGAACCGGCAGAGCGTCGCTGATTGCCTGCCTCTCAGATGTCACATGAGGTCCTTATATGACTCGGAAAGTTTTGCTTACCGGTGCGGCCGGTAAAATAGGCAGTTTTTTCCACAATGCCTATGCAGACGCCTATGAGTTCGTCCTTACGGATATTGCTGAACCGGAGGAAACGAAGGGCGCTCCATTCAAGCAGGCGAATTTGAGCGATTTCGATTCGATTAGACCGCTCTTTGAAGGCGTCGACACGGTGGTCCACCTGGGGGCGGATCCGAACATGGACGCCTCCTGGGAGAGTCTTCTGCCCAACAATGTTATCGCCACGTATAATGTGTTTGAAGCCGCCCATCAGGCCGGTTGCCGGCGGGTTGTTTACGCGAGCAGCATCAATGCGGTGTTAGGCTATCCACGCGATCAGCAGGTCCACACCAGCCAGCCCGTCTATCCCATCAACCTTTATGGCGCGACAAAGTGCTGGGGCGAGGCCCTGGGGCGCTACTATTCGGCCGCGTACGGTCTCTCCTCACTTTGTCTCCGTTTCGGGGCCGTACAGGACCGCGACTCGGAATGGATCCACTGGGATCACGAGTATGTAGAGATCATTCAAACATTGGAGGACAATGCGGGCCTGATCGCTGCGGCGGTCGAGGCGGGCGATGATGTTCTTTTTGGCAACTTTCACGGCATTTCGGACAACCGCTACAAGCGCCTGGACATGACCGACACGAAGGCGGTTCTCAATTATGCACCCCAGGACGACGCCTTCGAGATGGCGCGCCGCCGGGGGAACCTGTAACTTCGTCCAATTTGGATTCCCGGTGTCGACTGCTCACCCGAGGGCCTTCAGTTCGGCGTCAATTGCCTGCAGCTTTTCCTGAGAAAGGCCTGCGTCGACCGCCTCCGGGTAGTAGGAGATTTGTTGTAAGGTCAGGTGCATCGCCATGGGCAGGTCCGGGTGGGATGAGGCGCCGGGCATGTGCCTCTCCAGGACTGCCATGGCCCGCTCATCACTCAGAATATCCTGCAAAGTTGAGTGAATGCTGTAAGCCATATAGAAACTCCTTTTTGTTTTCTGATTTTACGGCTGCTGTGCGCCCGTCGTTTCAACGTATACTGCGTATAGCGACTGACTGCCTGCCATAAACAGCCTGTTCTTTCCCGCTCCGCCAAAACAGAGATTGGCGCAGATTTCAGGCAGATGAATCTGCCCAATTCGGGTGCCGTCCGGCGCGTAGCAGTGGGCGCCGTCGAAACCGGCTCCGGCCCAACCGGCCGCGGCCCAGAGATTGCCGTCTTCATCGCAACGGATGCCGTCAGCCATGCCGGGGTTCATGTCGACAAAGACGCGGCCATTTTCGAGGCGGTTTTCGGCGGTGACGTCGAATACGCGGATGTGGGACGGGCCGTCAGGATCGTGCGAGCGTCCTGTATCCACGATGTAGAGGAGGTTCTCGTCGGGCGAAAAGCAGAGACCATTGGGGCGCAGAAAGTCGTCGGCTACGATAGTTGCCTCACCTGTTTCAGGGTCAAGACGATAGACGCGGGTGGGGAGCTCGGCTTCGGCGACCTCGCCTTCATAGTTGAGCATGATTCCGTAGCCGGGGTCGGTGAACCAGACGCTACCGTCAGAATGGACCACGACATCGTTAGGTGAGTTGAGCCTTTTGCCTTCAAAGCTGTCCATCAAGACAGTAATCGAGCCGTCGTGCTCGGTGCGGCTTACGCGGCGGCCGGTGTGTTCGCAGGTTACGAGCCTGCCCTGGCGATCGCGCGTATTGCCGTTGCTGTGACGTGAGGGGCTGCGATAGACGCTTACTTCCTGGTTCTCCTCAGTCCAGCGCAACATTCGATTGTTGGGGATGTCGCTCCAGATCAGACACCGTGCGTCTCCGAACCACACTGGACCCTCCGCCCAGCGACAACCTGTGAAGAGGCGTTCGACGACGGCGTTGCCAATCCTGTACTTGCTGAAGCGGTCATCAAGCACCTCGACGGCGGGGTCAGGGTAACGAACGACGCCTCCGCTCCAATCCCTCTCTCTCAACGATGGCGTGGACATGTAGATTTCTCCTTACTGAAAGAAGGTGGGTAAGCGTCCTGCTCCTGTGGGACATTATCGCAGACCAGCCGCCTCGGTGTACAGAATCACAACGGCCAGAAAAGCGGAATCAAAACAGTAGCCAGCCCCCACATGATGACAGTAAGCGGAATCCCGATACGGAGATAGTCGCCGAACGTGTATCCGCCAGCTCCTCTCACGATGGCGTTGGTCTGGTAACCCATCGGCGTCATAAAGCTGGCCGAAGCGCCAAAGGCGATCGTCATCAACAGCGGCTGCGGACTTACCTGCAATGTGGCGGCCATGGAGAGTGCGATTGGCGTAAGGAGCACCGCAACGGCATTGTTGCTGATCAGTTGGGTCAGGAGGCTGGTGAAGAGATAGAAGAGGGAGAGCATGACGACCGGGCTGACCTGGCCGGAAACGGTAATCAGATGGTCCACGAGCAACTGTGCAAGTCCGGTTTTCTGCATGGCAATCCCCATGGGGATGGTGCCGGCAAGGAGCAACAGCGTTGCTCCGTCGAGAGACGACATCGCCTCATCAGCGCGCAAGCAGCGAGTAACTACCATTAACGCCGCTCCGCCCAACGCCAGCATGACGATCGGAATTTCCGTCAGACTAGCCAACAGAATCACCGCGGCCATAATAATAAGTGCAGGACGATTTTTGGCACGCCTGACAATCGCCGACTCCACGCCCTCGACCAGGAGCAGCTTGAACAGTTCGCTCACAGCGTGCAGGCCGGAGCGGGTACCCTGCAGGAGCAGTACATCCCCGCTATGGAGGCGCGCATGTCGAGGGCCGACCCGGCGTTGGCCGCCCCTTCGCTGAAGCCCCAGCACGTGTACATGGTGGCTTTCTTCAAATTCAAGTTGTGCGAGCTGACGGCCGATTGCCACTGAGTCCGGTAGAATAACGGCCTCCACGATTCGGAGTGCGGGTGAGGCGCCGGACGTCCTCTCTGAGGGCGGCGGGCCAAACTGTCCCGGCTCAGACGAGTATCCCGAGTATGTGTCGATAAAGCGTGCAATCACTGGTGGCGCGCCGCAGATGACCAAGACGTCGCCTTCCTGGATTCGCAGTGACTCTGCGTCGTCCGGCTCGAAGCGTCTGACCAGATCCAATCGCGATGGTTGGGGACGCCGGGCGCGGTGCGGCATGCCGTCGCGCAGAAGTTCGAGTAATTCGATGCGGTCTTGCGCCGACTCACCGTTGCTGTGCAGCGCCCCGCGCAAGTGAGTCAAACGCCGGTGGTGGCGCTCCGATCTGCGCCTGGAGAATCGGACGCCGGCGGCCTCACTGAACAGTTCACCTACGTTCTGGCCGAGCAGGGGGCTCGTCTTTTCGACTATCAGCTCGGCGACGAAAGGGGTGCTCTGGTGACGGCCTTCTCCGAGGCTGCCGGCAGGAGACCTGTCAGGCAGCAGTTTCTGGCTTGTCAATACAACGAAGACGCCGCCTGCAACTGTGAAGATCAGGCCGAGTGGGGTGAAGGTCAACAGGTTGAAACCAGGTCCGCCGGCGGCTCGATAGAGGTCATCGACCAGGATGTTGGTGCTTGTTCCAAGCAGGGTAATGGTGCCGCCCAACACGGCAAAGTAGCTCAGGGGGATGAGCAGCTTGGACGGCTGAATCCGGAAACGCTGGCTCAGAGAAAGTACGACCGGTGCCATCATGACTACCACTGGCGTGTTGTTCATTATAGCACTGGCCAGAGGGATGACGCCGCCGAGCAAGACAAGCAGCCTTCGGGGACTGCCGCCTGAGAATCGCGCCAGACCAATCGTTACAATCTCCAGCGCGCCCGTGCGCAGCAACCCACCGCTGATCACGAACATCGCGCCTACCGTAAGCGTGGCGGTGCTGGCGAATCCGGACAAGGCCTCGCCAGGGTCCAGTATTCCGGTCAGAGCGAGGGAGGTGATGGCAAGAGCTGAAGTCGTCTCAGTTGCCAGCCAGTCCGTCAGATAGAGGTAGGTCGCCACCACGAGAATGATGACGAGAATCATCATGTCTGTGGTCATATGGAGCTAATTCGTGGGGACAAAAGGTAGATTCCTTTGGGCACGGGACCAAGCTGTGACGGCTCTCAGCAGCCTGCCAAATTCGCATAGTCGCCGTGCATCAATGCGGAAGGGCAGCTGCAAATTACAGGCGGGGTCGGTTATCAGGATACTGTTTTGCCTATACTGAGTCAAGCCTGTGAGCGCTTCGGGTGGAGGTGTAGATTTACCTGCATCAGCTGATCAGAATACAGGAAGGCGGGTTGACGGTGAAGGTCCGCCGTGATATTGTTCGTGTAATCAGCCAAGGGATTTGCCTCCCCGCCAAAGGCCTGAATCTGTCTCACCAGCGTAGGAGACATGGAGGTCCCGTAGATGAGCGATCCCACAGCAGGGCATGACTCAGCTGAACGCTGGATCGATCCGGTATGCAAGGCACTGTCGATTGACGCGAGCCGACCCTTTGTCAGATTGCGGGACGGTGGGCTCATGGCTGTGGCTGGAAACGCGACCATCGTCAGCACCGATGACGGGACGACCTGGCAAGCCCCGCGTCCGATTTACCGCGGCGACGGGGCCGGCCTGCCTTCACCGGGTCCAGGCGTACCGCGGAACGCTGGACAGTTGTTGACTACCCGAGGCGGCACGCTGGTTTTCGTCTGGATGGACGAACGAGTCCTGAATTGGGACGATGCCAGCGGCGAGCCTGGCTCGGATGCCCGCGGTGACCTCTGGGCTATCCGCAGTCTGGATGGCGGGGCAACTTGGGTTGACCGCCAACGTCTGTTTCGCGGGGTGTGCGGTCATCCCCCCATCAACATGATTGAAACTGTCAACGGAAGAATTGTAGTAACGAACCAGTTCTACATTCGCCGCCCGGGAAGAAATGCCATCAGGGTCTACTCTTCTGGCGATGGAGGGAAGAGTTGGCAAGGCAGCAACATTATTGACTTGGGTGGACATGGTCACCATGACGGCGCGTTCGAGCCGACCTTCATCGAGAGGCGGGACGGTACCCTTTGGATGCTCATTCGCACGAACTGGGATCGATTCTGGGAAGCGATATCCTTTGATGAAGGCCTGTCGTGGCGTACGATCCGGCCAAGTTCGATCAAAGCAAGTACGTCGCCGGGCTATCTGGCTCGACTGGAGAGTGGGCGACTTCTCCTAGCCTGGAACCGCCTTTATCCTGAAGGGGCGGACAGCTATCCCCGGCGCAGCGGCCAACTGTCGGAAGACGAAGCAAGCTGGCACCGGGAGGAGTTGTCCGTTTCCGTATCCGAGGATGAAGGGGTCAACTGGTCGGCGCCACGGGTAGTTGCCCGAGAGAAAGATGCCTGGATTTCCTACCCGTATGTTTTTGAGTGGGCTCCGGGCCAACTATGGATTCTGACTGGCCAAGGTGATCTTCGATTGCGTGTAGCCGAAAGGGATCTGTTTGACACTTAGAGATGTCACTGAGGTGATTCTTAAGGTTGTAGTCAGTGGAAGTGTCGCAGGGCGCGAACGGACCTGCGAGGTGGCGAACGAGGTCGGGAGACCAAGAAAGAGAGAGCGGGCGAACGGACTCGAACCGTCGACATTCAGCTTGGGAAGCTGACGTTCTACCACTGAACTACGCCCGCAAAACGAAAGAATTCTGAGCTTCGCTCGATTGTCAGTAAGGTTGGCGAAACATCTTTACTATAATACGGGTGCGTACGCGCACTGTCAAATCAGCAAAAATGTCGCTTGCGCTATGCATTTGTTTCGTGTAAAACTATGATGTGGAGTCCTACGCTTTCAGATCAAGAAAGCCCCCTTTCAAACTTCAATAGTCGAGCAGTGCCCCTTCGTGGAAATCGTTCCGGGTATGGCTTACAATTGACAGAAGCGATGAGCGTTTCGAAATAGGAGGAGACGTTAGAATGATTCAGTTTGACTTTGGCCGCCTGGAACAAGTAGAACTGCGCACAGTATGGGTGAGTGAGGACAGCGACTTCGCTACCTGGCTGGCACGCGGCGAAAGCTTGGCCCTTCTAGGTGAAGCGATAAATGTGGATCTCGAGCTGGAGGACATGGAGGGCTGGGTCTCACCTTACCCGCGAGGCGTGGTCTGCCGTTCTCGAGGCAGTGGCGGCTACGTTGTCATTGAAAACCAACTGGAACATACAGACCAAAGCCACTTAGGGCAACTACTTACCTACGCAGCTGAGTTGAAGGCGGTAACGATGGTGTGGGTGGCCGCTGAATTTACCCAGGAAGATCGCAATACACTCAACTGGTTGAACGAAATCACAAATGAAAGCATTCGGTTTTTCGGCCTGGAGGTAGAGTTGTGGCGTATCGGCGAGTCGCCTCTTGCGCCCAAGTTCTATCTGGTCAGCAAGCCAGCTGGCTGGGAAGAAGGCTCCGCTGCGTCAGGACGAAGCAGCGCTGGCAGCACTTCGACCCCTGTTTCGGCCCCGTCTCCGACTCCTACGCCAACGTCTGCCCCAGAATCAGACGAGACGTCCTTAGAGGATCAGCTTCAGCAGGTTGAGAATGAACTGCAACTGGAATACCAACTCGTTGAAAACGAATTGCAGATGGAATACTGGCAAGCATTACGGAAGCACCTGGAAGACGGCGGAAGTTTCATCCGTCCAGGCACCCCTCGTTCACAGAACTGGATGAACTTTGACGTTGGGCACTGGCGCCTGCGCATGACCGCCTTCAACAATATGCGGGAAGGCGGCATCGGCGTTCAGTTGGTGATTCGTGAGGGTGACGCCGAGGTTTCCTACAATACACTATATCAGCAGCGCGGGGAGATTGGGGCGGAGATTGGTGACGCATTGGAGTGGCGCGAATTACCTGAACACAAGCAGGGGCAGGTGATGTTGCGCAAGTATAATGCAGACCCGACTAACCGGTCACAGTGGTCGGAACAGCATGCCTGGTTCAGGGAAAAGCTGGAGGCATTTGACCGAGCATTTCGCCCGAGAATTTCAACGTTCGGCGCCACCAACTAGGCGCACAGACGTCAAGGCACGGATTTCGTTGTAGCGAGTAAGAACACAAGTCTTTCGCCGCCCATTCCGGTTCCGCCAGCACAGTTCCGGATGGGCGATTCCTTTTGTGCCAGGACAAGCAATCAAACTCAAGCTTGCTCTGGTGCTCTTCCCAATATTTCAGCGGCGAACTCTCCATCCGACATAATACGTCTTCCGTCCACGTCGATTGTGCATTGCGTTGGGATGACGTCGACATGGTGGTCGGACTTCCAGTCGGCTCCTGTCTGCTTACCGTAGGGGTCGCCGAAGGCCACGTGCACGCCAGGGAACTTCTCGTCTTGCAGCAGATTTCCAACGAGTCCGGTCAGAGCGATGTTGGTACCTATGGCAAATTCGCCTACCCGATCGGCGTTCTCAGCGCCGTAGATATAAGACTGAACATCCTTCTCCAGAGAATTGTCTTCGCTTCTAACTGATTTCACGCGTCCATCCTCAACTTCAAATCTGACCGGAGTTTCGAGGATTCCGTAACGTTCGCTGAAGTAGTCGCCCAGTTCGTCCACCACCAGCACGCCGTTTGCGTCTCCAGGTGAAGTAAAGGTCTCCCCTTCCGGCAGGTTGCCCCATTTGCCCGGCTCGTGGTAGAGACCGTGGCAGGGTATCCAATTGAAATCGGGATTCAAGACGGCGGTAAAGTCAGTTCCTTTCGGGTTTGTAACGCGAATCTCGTTTGCCTGACTTGCGAGCGCGTGCACTCGCATCGTTACATCGTAGATCTGCTGGTAATCGACTCGCATTCCCTGCATCATCAGTAGGGGCGTGATATTGATCATATGACCGTGGCGGGCGCCGGCCGGATTGGCTTGCATTACTGCAGGCATATAGGCCATACGGAATTTCAGTTCGCCGGGGCGGCTGCTGGCGGTATAGAAACTGACGTGCGGTTGAAACTGTTCCAGTGCGTTCTGGAGTTTACCTGGAATCTCGGTGATGGGGCGGGTCCCGAGAGATTCCAGCGTGTGCGTTTCAACGGAATCGGCGATCGGGCTTGCGGCATCGGCAAGCGCCTGGCTGATAAGCGAAGAGGCTTCGTCGCCAAGTATGAACACGCGTTCACCGGGCTGTACGGCCATGCAGATTTGCACTGCCACTTCGGCTCCGGCACGCATGTCTTCGAGGGTGAAATCTACAATATCTTTCATTTCCTGACCTACCTCCTGAACTATGTTTCGTTTTGGGGCGGATTTTCCGCAGACAGCGTTGGCAAAGGAAGGGACGACTGTCTTGCTACCCCAGCATAACCGGCTCCTCGGGGTATTGAAGCAGTGATGGGCGCTCACGCTGGGCCAGGGCGATCACAATGGTCAGTGGGCCCAGGCGGCCCCAGAACATGGTAAAGGCGATCAGGGCCTGTCCCCAATCGTTGAGCTTGTGCGTGAAGTCCAGGGAATAGCCTGCGTTTGCAAAGGCACTCACTACCTCGAAACCAAGATTAAAAATGTCGCCCTGAGTAAGAAGTGAAAGGACGATTGTAACGGCCGCGACCAGAAGCGTGCTGACCGTCACTATCGCGACGGCCTTGTTCAGGGTTTCTCTCGGTACAGAGCGGCCAAAGGCCACCGCCTGGTTGTCTCCCCCCTTTGCGGTCGCCAGGGCCGAAATCAGCAACACGCCAAAGGTACTGGTGGTCACACCGCCGGCCATGCTGGCCGGTGCGCCACCAACGAACATCCAAAACAGGAGCATGAGCTGTGTACTCTGGCTGAGTTCCTGGAGGGGCAGTATGGTCAGACCGGCTGTACGTGAGGATATGATTGTAAAGATACTGATGGCAATCTGTTCACCAAGAGAATGAGAAGCCAGGGTAACTTCGTATAGATGCCTATCCAGGAACATGACGGCCAAGCCAATCGCAAGTAGGACGGCTGTCAAGGTCAGCGTTACCCGTGTGTTCAAGGACAGCATGCGATTTCTGAAATAGCTGACCACATCGTACAACACGGCCACGCCGACGCCTCCCAGTACAATAAGGGCGGACATGACCGCGAGAGTGAAGTAGTCGGCCCCGTAACCAAACATTGGGGCGTACTCGCTGCCTGCGAAGAGGTCGAAACCTGCGTTGCAGTAGCTGCTGACTGCGTGGAAGAGCGCCAGCCACAGGGCTTCTCCATCGGGAAGCTCCGTCCTCCAGCGGAGCCAAAGCAAAAGGGTGCCGATAGCCTCGATCGAGACGGTTACGACCAGAACATATAGCGCAAGATTGGCGACGCTGCCGAGCCGGCCCCAGTTGCGCGTCCAAGTGAACTGTCTTTCGGCGCCCAGCGACTGCTGGATCAAGAATCGCTCATTCAGCGTAACGCGTCGTCCTACCAGGCGAAAAAGCAACACGCTAAAGGCGATAAAGCCGACACCGCCCACTTGAAGAAGGACCAATAGGATGAACTGTCCGAAACGGCTGAAGTCGGTAGCCGTCGTGAGCACGCCCAGCCCCGTGACCGTCACGGCGCTGGTAGAGGTGAATGCGGCCTGCATCCAGGAAATTGGCGCGTCCGAGGTTGTTGCAGCCGGCAATTTGAGGAGGAGAGTTCCCAGGAGGATGATACCGGCAAAACCGAGTATTAGCAGGCGAGGCGCCTGCGCACGCGACAGGCGCTGGTCAGTGGCCTCCTTAGTACGGACGGCATCACGCGCAAATTCTGACCGCTCAATACCTTCCTCCTGATTCAGTCGAAGTTTAAGCAGAAAACCATCAGGTGCCTCCTCTGCTGAGGTAGGATGATCGTGGTTCACCGGCTCTTCGGAACGACTATTCATGACAAGTGATGAGTACCTATTGTCAAGGCGAATCGGGGCTCTGGATCTCGGGCAGGATTCGCACAAAGTACTACTCAAATGGTAATGTACACGCGAGCAAGTTTCCTTCCAAAATGAGGGAGGCAGCACGGGCTCAATCAATCTGTCAGCAATTCGCGGCGTCCGACGGCAAGCTGCCACCATCCAGAGACAGCACAGCAGATTCCATTTCGGGACAATCCTTGCTCATGAGGACTGTCGACGTCCCAGCGTATCGACCGCGGGAGAAACCCAAATGCCACTCCTGAAGAATTACTTGGTATAAAACCTATTATACGGAATAAAAATATGCAGACGGTCACCCTCGTCGTTTGCCCTAAATCTTGCCATATTGTTTATGTTCATGTACTCTCACTCGGAATGCGCGCTTCAGGTTCTGGACGCGTTCTTGTCCCGGAATGCTCTGTGCGGAGATCTTCCCTTTCATGATACTTTATCTGATTCGTCACGGTCAGTCATCCAACAATCTGCTTGCTGAGCAATTGAGGGATCGTCCAGGTCCATACCCCTACGAAGCTTACATGAAGCAGCGGGTCGCGGAACCACCGCTGACGAAGCTAGGGGAGGAACAGGCGGAACGGCTAGGGTCTTACGTCAATGGCATGGCGATTTCCCGCCTCTACTGCAGTCCAATGTTGCGCACTATGCAGACGATCCGGCCACTTGCAGAGTCCCTTGGCTGCAATCCAGAAGTCTGGATCGATCTGCACGAGCATGGCGGCGTGTTCCATCGGCCAGGTGTTGACGTTGAAGCAGTCGGCCATTCTGGCCTCAGCCGTTCAGAAATGAGTGAAATGTTCCCCAACTATCGGTCTGACGGCATCGGGGAAAGCGGCTGGTGGCAGGGAGGCGAAGAAGATCTGGCCTCTTGTCATGCTCGTGCCGTGAGGGTGGGGGATGAGCTGCAGCGCATGGCAGGCGAATCAGGGGCGGATGAAAGCATTGCCGCTGTCAGTCACGGCACATTTATGGACAGTCTGCTAAAGGCGCTCCTGGGACGGCTGCCGGGCAATGACTTTTACTTTAACCACCACAATACCGGTGTCACGCGGATCGACTTTTCTCCTACCCGAGTGCCAGGAAGAATGACGGTAACTGTTCGCTATACGAATAGAATTGAGCATCTGCCCGATGAACATATGACCTATTGAGAGGAGTAATAATTGGCTGATTCACGCCCCCGCTTGCTTGCGAGCGATTTGGAAGGCGTACTCGTTCCTGAAATCTGGATTGCATTTGCCGAGAAGACCGGGATTGAGCAGTTGCGCCTGACTACGCGAGACGTATCTGATTACGATCAGTTGATGCAGATGAGGTTGAAGATCCTGAAGGAACGAAATCTTCGCCTGCAGGATATTCAGGAAGTAATCGCGACCATCTCACCGCTGCCCGGTGCGGGGCAGTTCATAGACTGGATTCGCGAGCGCGCTCAGGTAGTCATCCTGTCCGACACTTTCTACGAGTTTGCCAAGCCATTGATGGCTCAACTCGGCTATCCGACTATCTTATGTCATTCTCTTGAAGTTGATGCAGTCGGGTCCATTACCGGCTATCGATTGCGTCTTGACGAGTCCAAGCGAAAAGCGATTTCAGCGTTTCGCGATCTAAAGTTTCAGACGTTAGCGTTGGGCGATTCCTACAATGACATAGCGATGCTGAAACGGGCTGACGTGGGGGTCCTATTCGACCCGCCGGACAACGTAGTTGAGGACCATCCCGACTTACCAGTAGTCCGAAACTATTGTGAGGCCCAGGCAATCATCGGGGACTGGCTGTTGGATAGGGGAGAGTAGAATAGAGCTGCCTTTTGCATCGATATTTTAGCCGATTTTATGGCCAGTACTCGGAACGGGCACAGCCAGGTGGCACCGAAGTCCGGCTCAACGGAGTTGGTCTCCATCCTTGGCTACATACTGACCGTTTCCTACCCCCTACTTGCGCTTTCAACAGGCGTCCGGGCGTTATTTCAGCTCTTCCTCAAGGAAGGCGTTGTCAACTACCTGGCGCCGTCCCTGAGTCTGTTGGCCGCAGTCTGCTATCTGACGGCGACGATTGGATTTGCCCGTCGCAGGCGATGGGCCTGGCGACTCTCGGTCGGCGTTCTTCTCTTTGAGACTTTCCTCACTCTGGCAGTGGGTTCCCTCAGTCTGATCATACCCGAAACGATTGGACGGACTGTTTGGCGCCACTTTGGCGCGGATTACGGCTATTTCCCCCTCTTTCAACCGGGAATTGGCCTTGTCTGGTTGTTCTGGCCATCAATTATGCGGCAGTATGGCCAGACCGCAGGCAACTCCGGCGCAGCACACAACTCTGCCAATTTTCGGACTGGAAACTAGATGAGTAGTGAGAGTAGGTCGTCGGCGCCATCAAGGAGAAGCATTGCCTTTCAAGTCTTGAGAAAGGCGTACTCGTCTGGTCCGCTCAGTCAGGAGAGGGATGTGGCGCGTGTGACCGTTCACCGGTATTTCGGAGTCTTGTTCAGAGGGCTGGTTCTTCTGATCGCCCTCTCAATGCTTTTGCCGCTAGCCTACCTGCTCGTCAGGGCTGGAGGCGTTGGGTGGACTGAGGTCTCAGGCCTGTTGAGCCGCACCCGCCTGCTGCCCATCATGTGGAACAGTCTCCTGCTAGTCTGCGGCGTAACTGCGTTGTCACTCGCGCTTGCACTGCCCTTCGCCTGGCTGACCGAAAGGACCGACCTGCCTGGCTGGAGGATCTGGACGGTGCTGGCGATGATGCCGCTGGTGATCCCAAGCTATGTAGGCGGATTTACGTTGATTGCCATGTTTGGGCCCCGCGGCGTACTTCAGGAACTTCTGTCCCCCTTCGGAGTGGAACGTCTTCCTTCAATTTACGGATTCACAGGTGCGTTGTGGGTCTTGACGCTCTTTACCTATCCATATATTTTTCTTAGCATTCGCGCCGCGCTGCAAAGGTTCGATCCTTCGGTCGAAGAGGCGGCGCGGTCGCTTGGCTACAATGGTTTGCAGACATTTCTGAAAGTGACTTTTCCAAATCTGCGGCCGGCAATCACTGCGGGCGGGCTGCTGGTTGCCCTGTATACGCTCAGCGATTTCGGCGCGGTCTCGCTACTGCGCTTCAATAGCTTTACCCGGGCAATCTACGTCCAGTATCTGAGCAGCTTCGACCGCAACGTTGCCTCACTGCTTTCATTGGCGCTGATCGTGTTTACGATTATACTGTTGCTGCTGGAAAGAAACAGCAGAGGGCGAGGCCGTCCGAGATACTACCGTAGTAGTGCTGGGGTTGCGGCCCCGCGCAAGCGAATCGAACTTGCCCGTAGGAAGTGGCTGGCTCTCGCATTCTGCGGGGCTGTTGTAATGGCTGCTTTGGTTCTGCCTACTGGTGTAATTTTGTATTGGCTGCTACGAGGTCTCGCATCGGGCGAACCGCTTGCGCCGGTCTGGGCGGCTACGCTTAACAGCTTCCGCGCCGGTGCTTTGGCCGCGGTCGTCGCGGCATTTTTGGGGTTTCCCATAGCCTTTGCCGCTGTCAGAATAGGTGGAAGACTTATGTCTCTTGCTGCGAGGGCGGTGTACCTGGGCTACGGCTTGCCAGGCATCGTCATCGCGCTCAGCCTGGTCTTTTTCGGGGCGAATTTTGCGCCGTGGCTCTATCAGACTTTGTGGATGCTTGTGTTCGCCTATGTCGTCCGCTTTTTGCCCCAGGCGATGGGGGCGATGCAGATAAGCCTACTGCAGATGAATCCCCGCCTGGAAGAAGCAGGACGCAGCTTGGGTTTGGGTAACCGCGCCGTATTCAGGAGAATAACTGCGCCCATCGTGCGGCCAGGGGTCCTTGCAGGGATGGCTCTCGTTTTTCTGACAACGGTGAAGGAGTTGCCGGCTACTCTGCTCCTAAGCCCAACGGGCTTCTCGACTCTGGCTACTCAGATTTGGTCAGCTACGGACGAAGCCTTCTTCACGCGTGCGGCCGCTCCCGCGCTCGTTCTCCTGGCAATGTCAGCGTTAAGTATTTTTCTTGTCCTCATGCAGGAGGAAAGGGAAGTTGTCAGCAGCTGAGGTAGTTTAGTCGCCGCTGGACACATTAATTTCGAGTCATGAGTCGACGCCAAGCGATGCCACCAGGCCTTCACCTAAAAGGCGTAACCAAACAGTTTGGCACTGGTGACGCCTCCGTACAAGCGGTAAACGATGCTTCGTTGACGGTTGACCGAGGTGAGTTCATTGCACTACTTGGACCCTCAGGGTGTGGAAAAACGACAACGTTGCGACTCATTGCCGGATTTGAACGCGTAGATGCCGGCGCCATTGAAATAGACGGTGCGTTGGTGGCCAGCAGCCTGGTCCACTTGCAGCCGGAAAGGCGCCGCGTCGGCATGGTTTTTCAGGAATACGCGCTTTTCCCCCATGTCAGCGTATTGACAAACATCGAATTTGGGTTGCGCCGCATGACGGCGGGAGACAAGAGCGCGCGCACTCGGGAGATCCTGGAACTGACAGGATTGTCAGGCTTGGAGAGGCGGATGCCGCATGAATTGAGCGGAGGCCAGCAGCAGCGAGTCGCCCTCGCGAGAGCACTGGCACCCAACCCGGCTCTAATCTTGCTGGACGAACCGTTCAGTAATCTGGACGCCGGATTGCGCGCACGTGTGCGAGCCGAGGTTGGGGAAATCCTTCATGCGGCCAATACTACTGCGATCTTCGTCACGCATGATCAGGAGGAAGCGCTAAGCCTCGTGGATCGGGTCGCGGTCATGCTGAACGGTAACGTCAAGCAGGTGGCCTCTCCTCAGGAACTGTACACAAATCCTGCCACGCGCTCGGTAGCCGAGTTCATCGGGGACGCGAATTTCCTTCCCGGAGTTGGGAAAGGGGACACTATTGAGTGTGAATTGGGGGTGTTGGTCGCGCGAAAGCAGATTCGCGGGCCCGTGGACATATTGCTTCGACCTGAGAATATTGAGCTCGTTGCCGCGCAGCCCGGTCTGCCCGCGGCCAGGGTAAGGCATTCACTCTTTTTCGGCCACGACCAACTGATTACGGTGCAACTCCCAACGGGTACTTTTCTGTCGGCGCGTGTGGGCCCATCGGACGCGTACGTGCCAGATTTGCCACTGCAGGTTGAAATACGCTCTCCTGTAGTCGCATATCCACGCAAGAACTGATGGTGCATTGCATTTCAGCGGGCCGTGAGGATAGCGCGACAGGCACCAAGTCGAGAGGCGACTGACAATGAGCGAAGGAATCATTCTGGAAGAAGCCCCGGACATCCATGAGCAGTTTCAGGTAACGTCGCCAGCTCTGATGGTGATATTTGGTGCTTCCGGTGACTTGGCGAACCGCAAGCTCTTGCCGGCAATCTACCGGCTTTCTCAACAGAGGCTCTTGCCACCCAATTTCGTCATTCTTGGATATGCGCGTTCACCCTTGAGTGATGACGAAATGCGCCTGCGGGCTCGAACCAGCATGTTGGCAAATCCTGAAGTCGAGTTTCAGAGTGCAGATTGGGAGGCTTTTGCCCCGCGTCTCTTCTACATAGCCGGTGAGTATGACGACGCCGAAGGCTTTCAACGACTGTGTGAGCGCATCTCGATGCTGGAGGAGCAATGGAACATTGGCGGCAATCGACTTTTCTACCTGTCTACGCCGCCATCGGTCTACGAACCCATTATCACTTGTCTTGGCGCCGCCGGCCTCGTTGAGCCTGCCGGCAGGCAGAATTGGACACGTGTCGTAATCGAGAAGCCCTTTGGCAGCGATTTGCAGAGTGCTCACAAGCTCAACGATCATGTTCTGTCGGTCTTTCAGGAAGAACAGGTCTATCGCATCGATCACTATTTGGGCAAGGAGACTGTCCAGAATGTACTAGTATTTCGATTTGCAAACGGGATTTTCGAGCCGATCTGGAACCGCAACTACGTTGATAATGTGCAAATCACGGTGGCGGAGAGCATAGGTGTTGAGGGTCGCGGGGGATATTACGAGAAGTCCGGTGCTTTGAGGGACATGATGCAGAATCATCTCCTGCAGTTAGTCTCCCTAACAGCGATGGAGCCGCCGATTGCCTTTGACGCCAAAGCTGTACGCGACCAGAAAGTCAATCTGCTTCAGGCAATTCGGCCACTCCAGCCAGAAGAAGTGGCTGAATTCGTAGTCCGCGCCCAGTATAGTGCTGGTACGGCAGCCACACGTCCGGTTCCCGCATATCTCGACGAGAACGGTGTTGCATCAGATTCCACAACGGAGACATATGTTGCCTGGCGCCTTGAAATCGACAACTGGCGCTGGCAAGGTGTCCCCTTCTATTTGCGGACAGGCAAGGCTCTGCCGCGAAAGGCGTCCGAAATTTCTGTAACCTTCCGTCGAGCGCCTCATCTTCTGTTTGACTCCGCCGAAGGATTTGAAACCTCCGCGAGTCAGGCTGACCAGGGTTTCCGTGCAGCTCCTCAAGGGCTGCGATTGAACGGCGACAGCCTTAGTCGCAACGTCCTGACCATGCGCATACAGCCGGATGAAGGGATTACACTCAAAACACTTGCCAAACGGCCCGGACCATCGGTGAATCTTACGCCTGTCAATCTCGAGTTCACTTACGGCCACAGCTTCGGTGAACCGCCTGACGCGTATCAGCGCCTTCTCCTGGACGTTGTTCTGGGCGACTCCACCCTCTTTACCAGGCGGGATGAAGTGGAGTTGGCATGGCAGCGGATCACACAGGTGTTGGATGGATGGCAGATGCAGGAAGAAATGAAGGCAAACGGAAGGAAACCATTCCGCCTGCCACACTATCCGGCTGGAACCTGGGGTCCCGAAGAGGCCGACGCTTTACTGGAAAGGGAGGGGCAACACTGGGTTACCGAGTAGGCGATCCTCTGGAATTACCGCAGAAGCCGCGCCGTATCCACCACCTTCACATCTGTTTCCTTTTGCAGAGGCCTCAGGTGCCCGAGGCTTAAGCTGTGATAGGGAGCAAGAGTTGACCTCCTTCAAGAACAGCAACCCGATTCTATTGGGCTAGAAGGGTAGACTCTCACCGCTCTGGTTCTCGCCCAACCCCATGAAGGCCCCATAGTCAGAAAGTACTGTAACCGGATTAGCCGAATGCCATTTGATGGGTAGGATGTTTCCGGCCCTTAGAAACTCTGGCAGATACGGTGTCATGGTTGGGGTGCCGCATGGTGATAATGGATTTGCTGTCCGATACGACCAGGAACTCCGTATAGTGTGGTACGATGCTTTGCTGCGAGGACGTTCACTCAGTAATTTTGGAATTCAGATACCAGTAAACATATTCCAAGGAGTGTAAGATTGCAACTAAGGACGATTTCCTTCATGGAAGGATTGGTATGACAGGTTCAAACTTTGAGGGGCAGTCAGATTCCCGAGGAATCGTGACAGGAGAAAGCGAAGACTTGGATATAAAGCAGGGCCTCAGTCTCGGCGCGGCCTTTCCTCGGGCAGGTAAGGTCATTGTCCAACCCAATCGCTCCGAATTCGGCCTTGCCGGTGCAGGGATGATAGCTGCCGCCTCGTTGTTCAGCATACAAGAGAGGGGCGCCTTTAATCTTGCTCTTGCTGGTGGTTCCACGCCGGGCCCGGTGTACGAACTCCTGGCCGAAGTTCCCGATATCGACTGGAGGCGGACCCGCGTCTTCTGGAGTGACGAACGCTGTGTTCCTCCTGATCACGCCGACAGCAACTATCGAATGGCACGCGAAACACTGCTGGACCGGCTGCCGCAGTCGCCAGGCTTTGCGGCGCGGATGCCTGGGGAACTGCCGCCGGAACAAGCAGCAGGCGCCTACGAGAAGACCATTCGCGAAAACGTTCCGGCGGAAAAGTCAGGCATACCTCTCTTCGATCTGATCCTGCTGGGTATGGGAGACGATGGCCACACCGCAAGCCTTTTCCCGGGCTCAATGGCTCTGAACGTAACCGACCGGCTTGTAACGGCAGCCTACGTTAGCAAGTTCGATTCCTATCGCCTTACCTTCACTTACTTGCTTCTCAATGCCGGTCGACACGTCCTCATTCTGGTTAGCGGCGCCTCTAAGGCGGACGCCTTGAAGGCAGTTCTGATGGGCCCTCACCAGCCAAATGAATTCCCCGTTCAGGGCGTGCAGCCAACGACGGGCCAGTTGAGATGGCTCGTCGACGCCGACGCTGCCCAACGTATTCGATAGTATGAACGAGCGCCATCTTTATGGGAGCACATCGCAGTGAAAATCGTTGGAAATATTTCCGTACATCCTCCTCTCCCGCAGGCCATTCATCGGCTGCAGGAGTTGGCGTACAATCTCTGGTGGACCTGGACCCCGGACGCCCAGATTCTATACGAATTGATTGACAAAGAGTTGTGGGAGCGGGTCAATGAGAATCCGGTCAAGTTTCTGCGTAAGGTGTCGCTGAATCGTCTGCAGCAGGCTTCCCGTGATCACGACTACCTGCAAATGTACCGTTCTGTGCTACAGCGGTTCGACGCCTATATGAAGGATGACGAAGACACCTGGTTCAAGCGCAACTATCCCGACAGACAGGACGAACTAATCGCCTACTTCAGTGCGGAGTTCGGATTGCATGAAGCGCTGCCCATCTACAGTGGAGGCCTTGGGATCCTCAGCGGCGATCACTGCAAAGAGGCGAGTGACATGGGTTTGCCTCTTGTAGGTGTTGGCTTCCTCTATCCCCAAGGTTATTTCACCCAACAGATCAACTCCAAAGGCGGCCAGGAGGCGATTTACGAGAAGATCGACTTCACTGAAGTTCCCGCGACTCAGGCAGTGACCGCGGAGGGCAATCCAGTTGTCGTTCATGTGGATCTTCCCGGCCGGACCGTCTACGCCAAAGTGTGGAAGATACAGGTCGGTAGGGTGACACTATATCTGATGGATACGGATGTAGAGCAAAACGCTCACCAGGACAGAGAACTCAGTGCAAGGCTCTACGGCGGTGATCGCGAAATGCGAATCAGTCAGGAATATGTGCTGGGCATTGCAGGTGTACGCACATTGAGGGCTCTCGGCTACCAGCCTACGGTCTGGCACATGAACGAAGGGCACAGTGCGTTCCTCAGCCTGGAACGTATTCGTGAGCTGGTGCAAGGAGGAATGGAGTTCGATGCAGCGGCGGAAATCGTGCGGGCAGGCAACATTTTCACCACGCATACACCGGTGGCCGCAGGTCATGACTCGTTTCCTCTGGAGTTGGTCGATAAGTTCTTCTGGCAGTACTGGGGTCAAATGGGCATCGATCGGGAACGCTTCCTGGCGCTGGCCCGCCATGAGCATGAGTGGGGTGCAGAGTTCAGCATGACCGTACTGGCTTTTCGCCTGAGCGCCTATCACAACGGTGTAAGTGCACTACATGGGAAGGTATCCAGGCGGATGTGGGGGCATTTGTGGCCGGGAACGCCAGAAGAGCAGGTACCGATCGGCCACATTACAAACGGCGTGCATACAGAGTCATGGCTGGCCCCGGAGAAACGTTCACTGTACAAGCAGTATTTCGGGGGAAGCTGGCTCGACGATGTTGACAGCCCTGAGGCGTGGAGGGGAATCAGACTGGTTCCCGACGAGGAGCTCCGTACGGCCCACCAGGCGTGCAAAGAGCAGCTGGTCAGTTTCCTGCGCTTGCGCCTGAAGAGGCAGCAGTTGCGTCATGGCGAAGGACACTGGAAGCTTGCAAGAATAGACACTGTGTTCGACGCAAAGGCGCTGACATTGGGGTTCGCTCGCCGCTTCGCGACCTATAAGCGTGCAACGCTCGTATTTCATGACAAAGAGCGGCTCAGGCGAATTCTTAACGATCCGAATCGCCCGGTACAGATTGTGTTCGCCGGCAAGGCCCACCCTGCAGACGAATACGGCAAGGCGCTGATCGAACGCATCTACCGGTTAAGCCAGGAGCGTGGTTTCTTCGGCAAGATCGCGATTCTTGAGAACTATGACATTAATGTCGCTCGTCACCTGGTCGGCGGTGTCGATGTCTGGCTGAATACGCCTCGCCGTCCTCTTGAGGCCAGTGGTACAAGTGGACAGAAGGCGGCGATCAACGGGGCACCCAATTTCAGTATTCTCGACGGCTGGTGGCAGGAAGGCCACGATGGCGAGAACGGCTGGGCGATTGGCGAGGAGCGGAAGTACAAGGACGAAGCAACGCAGGACGAGGCCGATGCTCTGAGCCTTTATGCGATTCTGGAAGAAGAGATTGTGCCTGAGTATTACGATTATCCTTCGGTTTGGACAGGAAGAATGCGGAAGGCGATAGAATCTTGCGGACCGCAGTTCAGCATGCGCCGCATGCTGGCTGAGTACACGCACTTTCTTTACGTTCCTGCGATGGAAAGCAGCCACGCTAACCGCGACAAATGTGGCGAGCCGGCGCGCCAGCTTTCGCAGTGGAAGCAGCACGTCCGCAATGAGTGGCAGACCGTCCATGTGGCCGTACCGGAAGTTCCTCCACAGCAGGCGAAGACGGGGGATCCAATTGAGATCGAGGCAAAGGTCTGGCCAGGAAGGCTGTCCGTGCATGATATTGCCGTCGAGTTGGTCACGTTCGCCGCCCAAGACGGAGAGAAGGCAATCGCCCCGAGCGCTGAGCAACAGCAGCCGATCGCGCTGCTGTCGGTTGGCATGCAGGCAGTCATGCCCGCGTATCAGGAGCCCGGGCACGATCCGCATGATGGCAGTGTGCGATATCGAGGCGTCTTTGTTCCGGAGGAGACAGGAAAGTACAGTTTCGGCGTCAGAGTGCGGCCCCATCATCCAGCCCTGATTCATCCACTTGAGTTAGGACTGAGTGTCTGGGCTTAGCTGGAAGCCTGCGACCCGCGGGCGAAAGCACAAATGAGCGATCAGTGAAGTCATGTAGGGCAAGGAGGCTCGGATGCACGTACTGATTACCGGAGGCACAGGTCTGATCGGATCGGCCCTTGCAAATAGCCTGATCGATAGCAACAATGATGTTACGATTCTGACAAGGTTTCCTGACCGCCGGCAGTCCTTCACGTCGGAAGATGTGAGAATAGAGAAGTGGGACGGGGAGACTGAGACTGGCTGGGGCCACCTGGTTGCCGATGTGGATGCAATCGTCAATCTTGCAGGCGCGGGGATTGCCGAAGGGCGCTGGACCCCGGCGCGCAAGGAACAGATAAGAGAGAGTCGAGTCAAAGCCGGTCAGGCACTTTTGTCGGCAATCCGAAACGCGGAAGCAGTACCGAAGGTGGTAGTTCAGGCTTCGGCCGTTGGGTACTACGGGCCGGGCGATGATCAGATAATGACCGAGGAGGCCTCGCCAGGGACAGATTTTCTGGCGCGCGTGTGCGTCGATTGGGAATCATCGACGGAGACAGTTGAGTCGATGGGTGTACGGCGCGTTGTCATACGGACAGGCGTTGTCCTCAGCCCACTAGGCGGTGCTCTGCCTCGAATGACGCTGCCATTCCGACTGTTTGCCGGCGGTACCCTGGGAAGTGGCAGGCAGTACTTTCCCTGGATCCATATCGACGACGAAGTGGCTGCCATACGTTTCCTTTTGGAGAACGAAGAAGCGTCAGGTCCATTCAATTTAGCTGCCCCCAACCCGCCGACCAACAGAGAGTTCGTGCGTTACATCGGGAAGGCGATGGGGAGGCCGTCCTTGTTGCCGACTCCATCATTTGCGCTGCGTACACTGTTCGGGGAGATGTCAACCGTGCTGCTGGATGGGCAGAGGGCAGTACCTTTCCGTCTGAAGGAAGCCGGTTTCAAGTTCAATTACCCTGATCCTGTTGCTGCTCTGCGCGATATGCTGTAAGATGCCCTCTGGATGGAGAAATGCATCTCGATGCTGTACTTCGGACGACGAGTCCGCTTTGAATTCAAGTTCACTGTGAGTTGGCACTGAATGCTGAAACCTGTAACTGAGCAGCCTGGGCAAGTCCAGAGCTTAGAGAAAGGCACCGAGGGTAGTCCCAGAAGCAAAGGTTTCTCCGGGCCTTCGTCCTCCTTGGTTCTCTGGGCCGGCATAGCGTTCAGTGGGCTATTCACTCTTCTGATCTGGGCGCTGGACTATCGACTGGCAAGTATTGAGCTTCTGCCGGACACCGGCTACTCCTGGTACTATTGGAAACTTCCTGCCCCAACATTTTGGACGCGGGCGACTTCATGGGGGTTTTACCTTGCCCATCAGCTGGCAATCTGGGCGATCATTTACTATGCACAGGTTCTTCGTAAACATCGCTATACGAGCGGTCTGCATAGGGTCAATGTCTTGGCACTGGCTGCCAATGCCTCATTCATTTTTCTCCACCTGATTCAAACGCACCTCTGGTATGACGGGCTTGCCCAGGACACATCCGTCTCCAGCAGCCAAGGCGCAGTCATCGTTATGCTCGTTTGGATCCTGCTGATGGAGAACAACCGGCGAGGCCAGTTTTTCGGGAAAAAGGTTCCCTTTTCTCAGGAGGTAGTTCGTTTTGCCCGCACCTATCACGGTTACTTTTTCGCCTGGGCAATCATCTACACCTTTTGGTTTCACCCCATGGTCTCTACGTCCGGTCACCTGATCGGATTCTTCTACATGTTTCTGCTTTTACTGCAAGGCAGCCTCTTCTATACACGTATACACACAAACCGGTGGTGGACCTTTGCACTGGAGTTTACCGTGTTGGTTCACGGGACTCTTGTTGCCGTCATGCAAGGCAACGGCCTCTGGCCGATGTTTCTTTTCGGATTTGCTGGTATCCTGGTTGTTACACAGATGTATGGATTGGGACTATCTTTGCCGAGTCGTCTTCTAATTCTCGGCGGATTCGTCGGTTCGGCCCTCTTTGTTTACGGCAATGTGGGCTGGTATAGAATCAACGAAATCGTACGGATTCCTCTCATCGAGTACGGGTCAATGTTTGTCCTGGCGGGTCTGTTCTGGCTGGGTTTGAGGATTGCGCGGACGGTCAAGCGCTTGAGGCACGCATGATGCTACCTTCCAACGCGTAACCGTTGTCCCGAACATGAGCAGACTTCACGCTGAAGGGTCAACTGCCAGCGGTTCCTCACCCGGATCGACGAGTTCCCCCGGATCGGAGGAAGCACTAAGCAGATGGCAGATCTGGGTGCTGGCCTCCCGCCCGAAAACTCTTCCTGCTGCAATTTCTCCGGTGCTTGTTGGGACTTCCCTCGCCTGGGCTGAAGGGCAGTTTTCCCTCGTGCCGGCGCTGGCGGCTGCCGCCGGTGCCCTTCTTCTTCAGATTCTCTCTAATTTCGCCAACGACTACTTCGATTTTGCAAAGGGAGTAGATACGCGGGAACGGTTGGGTCCAACGCGCGTCATGGCGGCCGGACTCCTTACGGCTGGGGAGGTGCGGATCGGCATCGCGGTTGTACTAGGCTTGGCAGTTTTGGATGGCATCTATCTGACTCTGGTGGGCGGTTGGCCCATCCTGGCTGTAGGTGTGGCGTCCATACTGGCCGCCCTGCTTTATACGGGTGGTCCTCTTCCCTTCGGCTATCATGGGTTAGGAGACCTGTTTGTCTTCATCTTTTTCGGACTTGCCGCAGTCTGTGGAACTTTCTATGTACAGGCCGGCATGTTTTCTGCAGTCATCCTGGTTACTGCTGTGCCGGTCGGTTTTCTGATTACCGCAATCCTCGTCGTGAACAATCTGCGAGACATCGAAACCGACGCCCGGGCAGGTAAACGGACGCTGGCAGTGCTAATCGGCGCCAAAAATACGCGGCGCCAGTACCTTGCTTTACTCGTCCTGGCCTATCTGGTCCCTCTCCTCCTCTGGCTGGAATTCGGACAGGGCATTGCCATCCTGTTGCCTTTCATCAGCCTCCCGCTTGCTGCCCGCAGGGTCTACTCCCTCTTTTACGCCAAGGGGAAGGAACTAAATTCTGTTTTGGCGGCGACTGCGCAACTGTCTCTGCAATTCAGTCTGCTGCTGTCGTTCGGAGTAATCCTCTGAAGATGGCTGACTTCGACGTCATATTCGTTGGTGCGGGCCACAACTCTCTGGTCTGCGCAGGGTATCTGGCCAAAGCAGGATTTCGAGTCGGCGTGATGGAGCGGCGTCCTGTTGTTGGGGGCGCTGTGGTCACGCAAGAGGTCATCCCCGGTTACCAGTTCGATCTTGGCGGCAGCGCCCACATTCTGATAAACCACACGCCGATAGTCCGCGACCTTTCCCTGGAAGAGTTCGGGCTGAGCTATATCGATCTGGATCCCCTCTTTTTTGCGCCGTTTCCTGATGGTGAGCGCATATATGTCTGGAAAGACATTGAACGTACCTGCGAAAGCATCGCCGGCGTATCTACTGAAGACGCCGAGAGCTACTTCAAGTTCGTTACCGAGTGGAGACCGATGGCGGAAGCGATGGTTGAGTCCTTTATGCAGGTCCCAACCCCATTTAATGTTGTCAAGAGCCTCGTTTTTCATAGCAAGGTACATAAGGACCTGCTCCGCCGCCTGCCGGCAATTCTAAGCAGTTACGGGCGTCTACTTCGGAAGACCTTCGTCTCTCCTCGCGTTCAGGCGGTGATTGGATGGATGGCGGCACAGTCCGGGCCACCTCCTACTGAGAGAATCAGTGCCCCCTTTGCTCTATGGCATCCCATGTATCACCACTCCGGCGTCAAGAGGCCCCGCGGCGGTTCGGGCATGCTGACGCAGGCGCTGGCGCGCATGATCGCGTCACATGGCGGTACCTTCGCTACCTCTACCGCTGTGGACCAGATAATCGTCGAGAGTGGTAGGGCAGTCGGGGTTCGAACTGTGGACGGGGAGAGCTATTCTGCCAAGCGGGCGGTCGTTTCGGGAGCTCATATCCACACAACTCTCCAGCTGCTGGAGGGCCAGATCGGGTCGACACGCGCGGCTTCGGCACGGAGAGCAAAGGTCGGAAATGGGTTTGGGATGATGGTACGGTTTGCTGTCAGTGAGCTACCGGACTATAGCAGTACCGGGCAAGCTGAGTTCGAAGACCACGGTCCGGAACACCGGGCCCTGCAATTCATCTGTCCTGATCTGGAATATCTGGAACGGGCATACGTTGACTTTACTGCCGGTCGACCCTCCACGGACCCGGCTCTGATTGCCATGACCTTTTCGGCGGTCGATCGCACACTTGCACCGCCAGGAAAGCACGTCCTCTTTCTGTGGGGACAGTACTTCCCCTATGAACTGGCAACGGGCGAGAGCTGGGACGACATCGGCGACAGAGTCGCGGACCGGATGCTGGCCAAGCTGGCTGAGTACGCCCCTAACGTTGCTTCCTCTGTGGTTGGCAGGCTGGTGCAGACTCCGGTCTGGCTGGAAAGAGAGTTGGGGATGCTGCGCGGGAACGTCATGCACCTCGAAATGTCGGTCAACCAGATGTTCATGTTGAGGCCCTCGCTTCGAATGAGCAACTATCGCGGACCGGCAAAGGGCCTCTACCTGACAGGGGCAAGTATGCACCCTGGTGGGGGGATAATGGGCGCAGCCGGCAGAAACGCGGCGGCAGTTCTCCTCCACGACCTGGATTGCGGACCCCGCTTCATGGGATGGTGAACGCCGCCCCGTTCAACTTTTTCTCCTCTTGCGCAAGCCCTATTCATTGTGGTCGAACGGCACAGGTGATAGAATCTGCCCATGGATTCCCAAACGGCTTCGGAAGCGCAACGCACCATGATCTATCGAAACCGCAGCAGTGGCGAGGACGCTGTTGGATATGTATGTGGGGAAGAGATCTTCCGCTCACGCTGGGGAACGGGCGTCAAAATTGGGCGAAGTGAACAAGATGAGGCCGGTTGGCGGATTCTCCGTTCCACGCGGTTCGACGAAAAGGAACTGGGACGGATTACGCCGGATGGCGTGATTCACAGCCATGGCCTCTTCCAGGGGGGCAGTTTGGGCTGGCTTGAACCGGACGGCACGGTGATACAGGGAGGATTCATCTTCTCCGAAGAGGACGTAGGACGTGTTGACGGTCCCCAGTTACAAATTGCAGCCGCAGCTTTGCTCTTGATTTTTGTTCCGGAAGAGGATGAAGGGAGCAGGGAGATGGTGAGGCGAGGTTGAGTGTTCTTGGATAGAAGTGGGAGTTTTGGACTTAGTTTGACTATGCGAGCTGACAAATGGCTGTAGTTCAGACGTCCCGACTGCACTTCCATGTTCGTGTGTCCGGGAGTCCGGACGGCGTTCCCCTTTTGCTACTTCACGGCTCGCACGCGACCAGTCGCTGGTGGGAGCCCTTATTTGCGATCCTGCCGGACTCCATCCGGGCGGTCGCCCCTGATCTGCGGGGCTGCGGACTGAGCACCCACACGCAGGACGGATATGAGATTAAAGAACAGGCTGAAGACATCGCTGAACTGGTCCAAGCTCTTGCCCTGTCGGATTTCGACCTTTTGGGTCACGGCAGCGGTGGGGCCATAGCCATCGAGTTCGCCCTGGGCCATCCCCAGGGACTGCGCAGCCTGATTCTTGTTGACAGCGCGCCTGTCGAAGGCGCATTTACACCGTTGCAGGGGCTGCAGTTACTCTCTCAGATGCGAGAGGACCGCTCTCTCTTGCGGCGGGGCCTCTCTGCGCTGCTTCCAACAGCTTCCCCTCCTACGATGACCCAACTGGAATTTGAAAGCTTTTTCGAGCAGTTGGTTGACGACGCTGCTGCCATGGCGCCCGCTGCGTTTACGGCGGTGGCTGAGGCGTTGGGACGCTGGAATCGTCTTGAGGACGCGCACAGGCTGACATTGCCGACACTCTTACTGCTGGGATCGGAAGACATTATCATCGAAAGGGATTCGGCCACCCGTTCGCTACTCGCAATTCCTGGTGCCTCAAACCTGGAAATACTAAGAGGCGTCGGCCACAGTCCCATGATTGAATCCCCGGTAGTCCTTGCCGAGAGGATAATTGATTTCATCACCGAGGACTTTGAGAGCTTTGAGGAAGCCAGGGACTATGCGCAAGAGAACGCCAGATATCCTGACAGTTCGAGGGGGCACGGATGAGCGGGCCCAGACCCGGACGAGATTGATGCTGTTGGGAGCGGTGACTGGAGAGACTCATGCACTCTGAGAGTCAGGAGGAGCTGCGAGCCCATTGGGACGGACGTTATCGCGGTGGACAGACGCCTTGGGACACCGGTATCGCTCCACCTGAAGTACAGGCGTTCTGGAAGGAGCAGCCCAAGCCCGCGCGGGGGTCTTTCGCGCTCGATATTGGGTGCGGCACAGGTCTGAACACGCTGTTTCTGGCGAGGCAGGGCCTTTACGCAATCGGGTTCGATCTTTCGGGGCAAGCGCTGCAACTGGCACTGCAAAGGCGGGAAGCAATCGGTCGCGACGAGCAACTCGTGACGGAGGGGAAAGCTATATTTGTGCAGGGGGACGTCAGCAGGTTGCCTCTAGACAGTCTGGGGGCGGTATACGCCCTGGACATCGGTTGCCTTCACAGCCTACCAGACGAACTTCGTCCCGCATACGCGGAGGGAGTACACAAGTCCCTGAAGGAGGGAGGGCATTTCCACTTGTACGTGTTCGACAGGAGCAGTTCGGACGGTCCCGGCGCCAGGGGAATGCGCGACGGAGAGGTTGCAGAGCTCTTCTACAACAGGCTGGAGATATTGACTGAGGAAATAGGAGTCTCTTCCACTTTGGCGTCTCGCCCTTCACGCTGGTTTCTTCTCAGAAAGACCTCCCAGTTTCCGTAGACAGTAGAAAGCTCCAATAGCAAGCGGTTCCGAACCAGAGTCATTGTCTGGGCGGAACCATTCAGGGACACTCGGTCCTTTCAACTGGGGCAGACCCTCCTCCATCGTACGGCTGTGGGTTCTCCGGGCTGAGGGAGGTGTTGGTCTCTATCAGAGGCGGCCGGTCGAATATGCGCCTGAGTTCCTCAGCTATGTAGTCCCAGTCGACTATAAATACGGACATATTCTGGCGCCAGCCGGGCCTCATGGCATCAGGTGGTCTCAACACCAGTCCCTTAATATCGGCCTCACCAAGAGAGAGACCAAAGCGGGCAAACTTTACCGTGTCCCACTTGCTTATATCGGTGTCAACCGAGTAGCGAAGAGCGTCGTACAGTCTGAAGGCCCGTGGCAGCAGGTTCTGATCGACAAGCTGTTTTCTCAACGCCCACACAACACGCTGTTGACGCCGTGCACGTTCCAAGTCGCCACCACCAGAGCGGCGGCTGCGCACATAGCTTAAGGCCTGTTCTCCGCTCAACAAGTGCTCCCCTGGCGGCAGGTTCAGATAGATGCCTTCTTCAGGATATACCTCATAGAGGTAGCAGTCTACATGAATCCAGAGTCCCCCTAAGGCGTCAATCAGGTCAACAAATCCTTCAAAACGAAATCGTATATAGTTATCGATAGTAATGCCAAGCCGATCTTCCAGGATATCGATCAGCAACCTGGGGCCACCGCCCCCGGGGGCGTCCATCTCTCCCAAATAGTCGACCACATTTATGCGGTTGGGAAGGTGCCCCGGGATCGGGTCAATGTACATGTCCCGAGGGAAAGAGACGATAGCTGCCTCCGCCAGGTCGGGGTTCATCATGAGCAGAATAATAACGTCAGTTCGCCAGTTTGGCTGATCCGGCCGCTGGTCGCTGCCCAGGATCAGCACGTTAGTGGTCCTGTCCAGATCGGAAACCGTCGGGGTCGGTTGCGGCGTAGGCGTGGCCGTGGATGTAGATGTCGGCACCAGAGTGGCCGTCGGCGTGGCAGTCGGGGGATCCTGGCGGGATGGCTGAAGACCTTGTTGTTGGGGAGTTGGTACGCTTTCCTCAAGGTCTCGAGAGTTGCTGCCAGCGGGCGGCCCGTCCGACAGGGGCTCGCGAGGCTGGGGGTTCTCAATCTGTTCAGCGTCTACAGAGTCACTCTCGTAATTGGCGATGAAAAAGCTGAGCAAGATGGCGCTACCAAGAATCAGCAGCAGGTATGGCCTGACAAAAGCGGGCAGACTTCGTCTGATTGTAGTTCGCGTCTGATTCAGAGGAGCTGGGAGGTTACGCCGCAGTCTCATAGGTAGAAAGTTGGTCGCAAGAACGGGTTGGACTGCAAGCGCCTCGCCCCAATCGTATTTCAGAAACGTATGGGGTAGAGAATCGTCGGAAAGTGAGGAATCGGAAGCTAGACCGGTTCTATCTCCCCCTTTCGCATTCAACTACTGTTGAACAGCCGACAGACTATACTTCCAGGTCGAGAAGGATACGACGAAGTATGTCCATGGCCCGATTACCTACCCAGGCATTTGTCAGGCGGTCGGCCCCACCGAATGGAAAGCGGGCCACTTCGGTACGTTCAGGTCCGGCGCAGCCAATCCAGGTCTCGCCACCCTGATTTGAATGGAAAGTCTCATCCGGCCGGCCGCTGGTGATCACAGCTAAACCGTGGGACACGTTGCACTCTTTGCGCAGTTGCAGGGCCAGGTCACGGGCGACATCGCTCTGCGGCGGCCGGTCAAGCAGTCGCCGAAAGGAGGCATTTTCCTGGTCGGCTTCCTGGATGCGGGCGGCACTGTCTGCGCTGAATCCGTTCTTCAACCTCTGGGCGATCGCCCCTCCTGAAACTGTTTCCAGCAGCGCGACGCTGGCATCAGCCTCTCGCAACAGGCGAGCCAGGACTGACTCGACGGTTTCGTCCGGCGTAGTACTGTAAATGTAACTGCCAATTACAGTGCGCACCTTTTCTTCCATCTGGTCGAGGAGCTGTTCAGCTTCTTCGGCGCTGGGGGCTCGTGCTGCTATGCGAACGTCGGCTTGCCCCAGATGCGCGGCCAGACCCATGGTCGGGTTATTGCTATCCATGAGGTCTCCCAATTCGGCATCCAGGCTGCTTTCTCCTATGCCGACAGTTCGCAGAATGCGCCGGCGGATGACTCCTACTCCGCCAGTCAGGTCCTGCAGAAACGGGAGCACGAGGTCGGCCATCATGCGCTTCATTTCACGGGGAACGCCCGGCATGGCGATGACTTTGCCGCTCCGACCATGCCGTCGATCATGGGTGATGAAGCCTGGCGCCGTGCCGACCGGGTTTTCCAACACGGTTGCTGTTTCAGGTATCTGAGCCTGACGGAGATTGTTGTCGCTCATGCGCCGGTAACCCCAGCGGGCGAATCGCTCTCTCAGTTTCTCTTCAATGTCGGGATGGCGTTCCAGCGGACAACCCGTGGCATTTGAAATGGCGTCGCGCGTAATGTCATCAGCAGTCGGTCCCAAGCCGCCGGTCACAATGACTACGTCGCTACGGGCCAGGGCCATTTCCAGCACGCCGCGCAGACGCGGCTCGTTGTCGCCTACCGTAGTCTTGTAGTAGAGATTTACGCCAATCTCCCTGAGTTGCTGCGCGATCCAGGCGGCGTTTGTGTCGACTATGTCACCCAGTAGAATCTCCGTACCAGAAGTTACCAGTTCGCACGAAACGCTCTTGGAGTCTGTCATGGCCATTTTCCGTACTTGACTCTATACTTCCCAAACTGCCACTTTGATTCAAACTCAGGTTTATCCATCTTCTGTTCAGCTATAGCAGGAGAGCGGCCTGACCTCTGATACTCCTGACGCGGCTGGCCAGGGCACCGTTCCCTTCGCGGCTGAAGCGTTCTTCCAATGATTTCATGGCATCTACGAACTCTTGCGAGAGGTCGGAGCGATGGTCCTGTAGCAAGCGGCGCATTGAACCTTCATTCGGGGCCGAGAGAAGGCGGTTGAGAAGCCTCATTTCCGGGGGCATCTGTTCTTCAAGAATTGCCACCGCCATTTCGTAGATGGTTCGCAGCCTTTGTGCGGCGAATGCAGCCTTGTTCTGTTCAGCCTGTCTGATGTTGGAAGCAAGTACGGCGAGAAACATTTCGTTGATGTGTTCAGCGTTTTCCTTGAGGGCGGCTTCCGTATCCGGCGCCTGCAAGACTTGCTGCAAAACCTCCTGCACCTGCTGAGCCGCCATCTGCTGGCTCTGACTGCGTTGCTCGCCGATCTCAACTATCCGCTCCCGCATCGCGATCAATGCCGCCCGCTCCTCCGGGTCGGTGGAGTTTTCCAGGCGGTCGGCAAGTCCGAGAAGGAACTGGTAGTCGGTGAGGCCAGCTGCGGCGTTCAGAACTGCGGTGGCAACTGCCTCGCCATTCTCTCCTTCCTTCCAATAGTCCAGCAGCTGAGACAGCAGTTCTTCGCGGGACGTATTGGGCCCGATCCTGGACAGCGCGTCCTGGACGCGATCCTCCAGTGCCTTGAGCTCCTGACCGGCTTCAGTGGAATCAAGTAGAGAGCTTCGCAAGTTAATCAGCGCTTCATGCTGCTCAGACTCGCCTTCAGCGGCAACGGCACTGATGACCTGGCCCAGAAGTACAAAGAAACTCGAATCAATCAGAGCCTTGTTTCTGTCGACGACCATCTTCATAGCGCTTTCGTCGCTGCCCAAGCGGACGAGACTGCCGATCAGGTCTGTTTGCTCGCGCCTCCGGCGCAGCATTTCCGGTGTGACACCTTCGAACCCCCACAGTTTCTCAATCAGAGAGTCCCAATCGAAGAATTGCTGCGCCTGAAACATGTAACCCTTGCGCTGGTCGGAAGGGAGTCGGGCCATCAGCGCCTGGCTCATTTCGCCTATCATCTTCTGCGTTTGCATGTCGTTTAGTCTGGCCTGGCCAGGGACGACAACCCCCAGGAACTCATGTTCCGGCTCATGGACCATCAGCGGAACACTGAGAGGACCTCCTGCACCACAGGCATTGCAGACCGCCGTATTAATTTGCCCGGCCAGAAGCAGTCCTTTCAACTCAGGATTTGCACCCAGGTCTACAATCGAAAAGACGGCGGCAGTGTAGGCTGCACCGCAACTTGGGCAGGTGACCTGTGCACCGGTCGGTGGAAACAGCAGGTCAATTTCCGGTTGTTGACCCTCGGCGGCTTCTGTCGCGCCTACTTCCCGGGCCGCCTGTGCTTCGCCTTCCGGGCTAGCGACTGGCTCGTCTTCTGTTGACTCTTCAGCTCCCGTGTCAGATGGACTCTGCTCATCCCGTCTGGAAGTGGCAAACCCTTTGGGAAGTTCGATTCCGCCTGATGACTGGGATGGAGGTGGGCTGCCCGGTGTCCAGATTTCACTCATGGTCTTCAGTCCAATTCCTCGTGAAAGCTCAGTTTTGTCTGTAATGCTTCCTTAACCAGGGCAGCCAATCCCCAGCGCTGTTTCGTCAGCGCGTCAACGGCCCATGCCTGGTGCGTAGACCGCGCCGCCAGTTGGCGACGTTTCGAGTCGGACAGATTCGGTTCATCCGCCATCACGCCAAGCGGGGCGAAAACGCCGGCCACTGACGCCGCCAATTCGGTGAAATCCTGCAATTCCGGCAACTGTTCAGGACCGAGGTTCTCTATTACCCGGGCCAACGCTGCGCCCAGCGGAAGCAGGGCGGCAAGTTGGTCAGAATCGACCAGGTGTTTAGCCACCGGTATGACCTGGTCGAGCGTTGTCAACACCAACCTGCCGTCAAGTTGTGACGACAGGCTCAGCGCCTTGGCGAAACTGAGCGCTGCAGCAGTGTGATCCTTTTGGCGGATGTACAGGAACCCGTCAACACGGAAAGATTGAACCAGCCCAGGGCCGTCCCCAATGGAGAGGAATATATCCTGGGCTGATCTGTTGTAGTCGAATGCCCGTTCCACCTCGCCGCGAGACTCTTCCAACGCAGCCAACTGCGCCAGCGCCCGTCCGCGTCCCGCGCCGTCTTTGGCCTTAACCGCAGTTTCAGCCGCGTTGGCAAAGATTGAAGCGGCCTTGTCCAACTCGTTCCTATTGAGGCAAGCAGCGCCCGCCTCCAGCATGCGGGAAACCGCATCCGAGGGCTGCAAGGATAGACTTTCGCCGATAGTCAGAGACGTGTGTTGTATGAAACTCCAAGATTCGATTGCCAGCCCTTAGAATTCTATCGAATGAGGCTAAATTGGCCTATTCTGATACTTAGCGCGCGTCGACTCGTCCAGGCTTCCGAAGTAGCTAACGTCACTTTCCCAATTCGGCGCCTTGCAGAAGGTCCTGTTCGCCAAGGATCGGAACGTCCAACTGCTGTGCCTTGTTCAGCTTGCTTCCTGCCTTTTCCCCTGCAAGCAGAAAATCGGTCTTTGTGCTGACGCTGCCGGTCACTCTTCCACCTGCGGCCTCGATGCGAGCTTTTGCTTCGGCCCTGCTCAAGGTCGGGAGCGTCCCTGTGATCACGAAGGTCTTGCCCGAAAACGGTAGCGAATCTTCCTTAACCTCGCGTTCCTGGTGAGGGTTTGCAAGGCTGACTCCCAGGTCTGCAAGCGATTGCACAAGGGCCCGGTTTGGTTCCAAATTGAAATAGGAGACCACCGCTTCTGCGATTTTGGGTCCCACGCCTTCAATGTCACTAAGGGCCTCCAAGTCCGCATCCATCAGCTCTTGAAGTGTGTCATATTCGGCCATCACCAGTTCAGCGACCACGTTTCCGACGAATCGGATTCCCAGCGCCGTCAGCAAGCGGGTCGCTCCGCGTGACTTACTCTCATCGACGGCGTGAAGCAGGTTCTGGATGCGCTTTTCTCCGTAACCGTCGATTTTTTCAATCTCTTCCCAGGGGAGCTGGTAGATATCGGCAAGGGTCTTGATATAGCCTTTAGAGACAAACAGGTCTGCCTGTCTGGAACCCATGCCGACAATGTCCATCGCCCCTCTGGACACAAAATACTCCAGCTTGCGCACGAGCTGGTCGGGGCAAGCATTGTTTACGCAGTAGGTTGCGGCTTCTTCGGGAGGGCGCTCCAGGCGTTGCGAGCATGACGGGCACTCCGCAGGCATCCTCCAGGGCTTCTCGGAGCCGTCGCGAAGCTTTTTGACCGGCCGCAGAACCTTGGGAATAACGTCGCCTGCCCGCTTGACCAGGACGATGTCGCCGATGCGTATGTCCAGTTCCTCGATGTAGTCGGCGTTATGGAGTGTTGCGGCCTGAACGGTCACACCCCCGATTTGGACAGGCTCCAGGACTGCGTTGGGGGTCACCGCGCCAGTTCTTCCTACTTTGACGCCAATGTCCAGCAGCCTGGTCGTTGCCTCCTCACCTCCCGTCTTGAAGGCGACAGCCCAACGCGGGTCCTTACCGGTAAAGCCCAAAAGATCCCGCTGCGAGAGCAGATCGACCTTTACGACCATGCCGTCCAGGTCGTACGGCAACCTTATTCTCAGTTCATCCCAACTGCCTACGAACTCGATTAGATCCTCCCATTCTGCGTCGCTGAAGCGTCTAGATTCATCGCAGACCGGCATCCCGTAGGCCCTCAGGTGCTCCAACGAGTCCCAGTGGGAACCCGGAGGATGCTCAAGCCCTTCTTCAAGGAAAATCTGGTAGGTCCAAAGCTTCAGTGGCCGCTCAGCGGTAACGCCGCTGTCCAGCAAGCGGAGTGAGCCGGCGGCGAAGTTTCGAGGGTTGGCATAGGTGCGCTCGCCCTTGCGGGCCTGCTCCTGATTGAACAGTTGAAAATCGTTTTCCTCAACATAGACTTCGCCGCGGACGATCAGGCGCCGGGGGGGTTGCATCTTGCTGTGACCGCCGGCATTTGGAACAGGAATCCGGAGGGGAAGTTGATGAACCGTCCGAAGATTTGGTGTGATGTTTTCGCCGGTTTCTCCGTCGCCGCGCGTGGCGCCCAGGGTAAAGCGGCCATCTTCGAACTGTAGAACGACAGTGAGGCCGTCAAACTTCGGCTCTACCACATAAGCGAGGCGGGCGTGTTCTTCCTCCGGCAGCAGACGCAGCAGACGATCGCGCCAGCGTTGCAGGTCCTCCTCGCCAAAGGCGTTTGCCAGGCTCAGTACGGGGACCAGGTGTTGCACCTTTTCGAAGCGGTCAGCGACGGCTCCGCCGACGCGAACAGTTGGACTGTTGGGGTCCTTCAGTTCCGGGTTCCATTCCTCAAGAGTCTGGAGTTCGCGGAAGAGAGAATCAAACTCGGTATCAGTGATCTCAGGGTCGTCGAGGACATAATAGCGGTGCTGATGATGTGCGATTTGTTCTCGCAGGTCTGCTATTTTCTTGACGAGCAGTTCAGTTGCAGGTGAATCATCCTTTGAAGTTATGGTCATGGGACGTCCACGACGAAGAAACTGGATGCGCTCCACCCCACGAGGGGATTCCCCTCTTCATCCAACGAGCCGGGCACTCGCATTCTGTACCACAGATATCCATCGAGGGGAACGGGATATTCTGCGTGGTCCGATTCCGGATCGGCGTCCAGGACGACCATAATCTCTCCTTCTTCGACGGTCTGAATGAAATCACCCGCCCGGCCCGGCTCAGCCCGCAACAGGACGCCCTGGCCGTCTGTATTGGCGACAATCACATTCGCGTTGATCGGAAGCAAGACCGGCGTAGCAGTTGGGGTCGGCCCCGGAGTGCTGGTTGGCGGCTCCGGTGTCGGCGCGTCGGCCGCAACCTGCTGCACTGTCGGCTCACTCGGCGCCGGCGCGCTGCTTTCCGGCGCAGCGGTCAGACGTGAGACGCCCAGCCAGACCAAGCCAGCAATCAAAACAAGGGTTATTCCGCCGAGAACCCAGACAGGGCCCGTTCTTCCCAATTTGCGGGTCGGTGGGGGCGCGGCCGCCACCTCCGCGGCGGGTGTCTCTTCAAAGTAGTTGTACTCAGTTGCGGGACGGGCCTCAACCGCTGTTTCAGAATCTGGCGCGACATTTACCCAGCTACCATCCGCAGCGGACGATGCCTGCGCGTCAAAGTCGGGCTCTTCAAGTTCGTTCCCAAACGAAGGCCCCAAATACTCGCCGACGCGATCAGACTCGTCAATTGGCGATTCCCAATTTGCTGGCTGGTCAGAAGCCGCATGGACTTCCTGAGGATGCTCAGACTCCTGCCAAACTGAGGACTCGCCGGCCGACGAAAAGACAGGCTCCTCCATAGCTAGTGCAGTCGATGCCACTTTTCCCGGCAGATCGGTTTCAGGCAGAGACTCGGGATCGGAAGCTACGTCAGTACCAGGGTCTATGTCCGAATTTGATTCGGAATCGCTTTCAGCGTAGTCCTGGTCATCCGAGGAAAAGACAGGCTCTTCGACTTCGCTGTCTGGTCGCCGAGTGTCATCACTCACTTTGGGCCCCTCCCGGTTCTATTTCGCTTCAGCAATGCCAGTAGCTCATCCAGAGGCCTGGCATTGAGGATATTTTCGGCGCGCAACCAGGCGCGGCGGGCGGTATGAACGCCATATCGTATCAGATCGAGCTGGTCGATGCTGTGCGCGTCGCTGTTGATCACCAGGGTACAATTCAGACCAACGGCGAGGCGAGCATGATCGGCGGAAAGATCCAGGCGTTCGGGATTGGCGTTGATTTCGACGGCCGTACCCGTTTCAGCACAGGCCAACAATACCTGATCCAGATCCAGGTCTGAAGGCGTACGTCGACCCAAGAGTCTGCCGGTCGGGTGCCCCAGAATGTCGACGTAAGGGTTGTGGACTGCCCTCAGGCAGCGTTCGGTGATGCGCTGGCGATCCTGACGCAGACCGCTGTGGATGCTGGCCACGACCACGTCCAGCGAGGCAAGGATTTCGTCAGGCAGACCCAGTTCGCCGTCTCCCAAGACCTCGACCTCGGTGCCCTGTATCAGCCGGAAGTCGATGCCCTGCGCGGCGTAGTTTTGGTTGACTGCATCGATCTCGCGGCGCTGCTCAAGGAGTGCTTCCGCGTCAACGCCGCGGGTCACTCCCAGGCCGACACTATGATCAGTAACCGCCCAGTATCGATAGCCGCGGTTGCGGGCGGCTTCGGCCATCTCGGCGACGGAGGACTTGCCATCGCTCCAGGTCGTGTGGCCGTGAACCTCGCCGCATATCTCGCCCAGAGAAATCAGGCTCGGAAGCTTGCGGTCTTTTGCCGCCTCTACCTCGCCATCGCCTTCTCTCAGTTCCGGCGGCACCCACTGCAGGCCGATGAACTCGTATAACGACTCCTCGCGATCCAAAGAGCAGTTCTCAGTAGCTCGTCCATTCTCACCGCGGGCCCCGTTCCCTGTCAGTGCGACGAGTCCGCTCTCGCCCAAACGCCAGCCAAGGTCTTGGGCATGGTTTTCAAGCGCAGCCAGGTGGCCATGGCTGCCGGTTGCATGACAGAGGGCGGCGCCCCAAAGTTCACCTTCTACAAGCCGCAGCGTAGCACGCGGCCCGTCAACAAGGGCCACGGTCACGGCGCTGGCGGTCCTTTCGACGACCTCTGCCACCTGAGGCAGGTTTTGAAACGATTCCAGCGCCTGCTCCGCGTAGCTACTGACGGCGAGCAGGCTGATTTCGCCTGTTGTCTCCCGCCAGCGACGCAAACTTCCGACGACAGAGATGCGCTCTACAACTCCCTCTGCCCGCCCTGATTTCAACGCACTGACAAGACCCTCTGCCAGGGGCCGAGAACTGCCTATTGGGGTCCGATCATCGGACCGGCGGCTGAGCAGTTCAATGCTTTTGAGGATCCGCTCTTCGGTTTTGGCTCCGAAGCCTTTGAGCCCGCGCAGCCTGCCTTGTTCGGCGGACTTTTTCAGGGCCTCAACACTGGTTATATCGAGTTCCCGCCAGAGGCGCTGGACAGTCTTGGGGCCCACGTCCGGCACCTGAAGCATGGCGACAACGCCTTCGGGTACCTGCGCGGCGAGGTCTTCATAGTATGGCAGGGATCCGGTGTCCAGGAGTGTCTGGATTTTCTCGGCGATCGCCTCTCCGACCCTGGGCAGATCGCGCAGGGCGCCGGCGGAGGCGACCTCATTGATGTCCTGTTCGAGGCCGTCGATGGTCCGGGCCGCATTCGTATACGCCATAACGACAAACCGGCTCTCACCCAGAATCTGCAAGAGGTCGCCGGTCGCCCTAAATAAGCCGGCAACTTGCTTGTTGCTCATACGGGGTCGTTGCGTTGCTTCGACCACTACTTCAGCCTCCTAAAAAAAGTCAACAGAAATCAGATTTTCGTCGCAACTTTCAGGTTACACTGATCATCTGGATCAACGCAAATGGAGTATATAATTCGGGAAAAACGCACTGGATTCTGAATTCCCTTTCCGTATACATCCTGCTGAAAACCGAGCGCGAACGGGCGGAAGTCGTCTTGAGGTTGCTGATGTGCGAACAGAGGCCGCATCTGACGGGCCCAAAGTCGTCAGTGTCATTTTGGGAATCCGCCAACGTGCCATCATTCGTACCGTTTTCCATGCATATCTTTGACTCTTGGGGTAATCCTTTGGGACTTCGATAACTTGACCCAATTTGGTTGCAATCGTCGTGGTGTTTGAGAGCGTTCGAGAGCGTTCGAGAGGTTTTGGGAGGGTTAGGGAGGGTTAGGGAGGGTGAGTTCCTTTTTTCCCGGAACTCAATTGGCTAATGTTTCGGACGGCAATTCGACGCGACTCAAGTATCCTCACGAGGTTCTGCCTCATTCAGATGCAAATTGCCTAGGGAAAAGTCCCGTCAAGCCGATCCAAGTCGAGGGACATTTCTTCTTCGTTGCTGCTTGACTGGGTCTGTAAACATCTACAATTTGCCCTGTTGCGGCTTCTGAGGGCGGTCCATTGATTCGGGGGCCGTTTCGTCAGAGACAGTATATCATGGATTCGGTGTGCTTTTGCCGGCGATTTCGATTTCTTTCAACTACGTTCATTGTATGGCCAGGGGGCGCATACCGTTTTGTCATGAGTTTCCTTCAATATCAGGCGATGATCTCACATTCAGATCAGAATCTTCATCTGTCGGCACCCGACCACAATTCGTTCCATTTCAGATGCGGTCACTCCCAGCATTTCGTACCGTGGAAGAGTTATCAAGACCCAGACGACATTCAGACTGCCGGAACTGACGTGCGTTCAGCATGAGAAGCTGACGGTTGCCTGTTGCGTATTGCGAATATCGATTTGGGGCATAGCGAACACAGGAGGTGTGTGCCTAAGAGCATTGCCGACGAAGCGTCCTGTTGCCTCCCGGTAACCAAATCAGCAAACGGTCTCTTGATCAGAGCACAGCGCTGCCGGCGTTTGCCAAGCCTTTTGAGGTTTTATCGGCGGGACGCATCTTCGAGGCGAAGTGTGTACTGCCCCCAACTTTCTGGCGGCGATCGCAAAGATTAACGATTGAAACCGCGTTCGCTCATTCCTCCTTTCGCTTGTAGAATGGCCGAAGTATGGGGGCCCCGAGCGGTTTACGGCCGGTCGTGCAAACAGCCCAGGCGGCCCCTCGCAGTCTCGACGCCCGAGCAACAGAAGCAGGAAAAGTCTTGGCTACCATTCGATTGAGCAAAGTTTCCAAGGAGTTCGGCGGTCAGTTCGGTTCTTCCCGCGGGACGGCCATTCCCTGGATGCGCAGTTCCGGACCGGAAGTACGGGAGGGGGAAGACGAGGCAGCTGACCGCGTGCAAGCGTTAGACCAGGTTGACCTGACGGTACCAGACGGGCGGACGATGGCGGTGCTGGGGCCGTCGGGTTGCGGCAAGAGTACGCTTCTGCGGGTAGTTTCGGGACTGGAGACGGATTACAGCGGGGAGCTGTACTACGACGACCAGAATATGATGGACGTGCCGCCGAGAGACCGCTATATCGGCATGGTCTTTCAGAACTATGCGCTCTATCCACACTTTGAGGGCCACGGCAACCTTTCCTTCTTCTTCCGGATGCGCAAAGCGCCGGACGAGGAGACGGAGGAGCGGATACGGGTCACTTCGGAGATCATGGGGATTGGCTTCAACTCGCTGCTGCAACGAAAACCGGGCACATTGTCTGGAGGGCAGCAGCAACGGGTCGCGATTGCAAGGGCAATCGTGCGCAGGCCGCGTGTCTTTCTCTTCGACGAGCCGCTGTCCAACCTGGATGCGAAGCTGCGTTCGCAGACACGGGTCGAAATCAAGCGGCTCCTGCGCAGGTTCTCCATCACCGCCCTATACGTTACACACGATCAGACGGAGGCTATGGCACTTGGCGATCTTGTGGCGGTGATGCGGGCAGGGCGGATCGAACAGGTCGGCCCGTTTGAAGAGGTGAGGAGGCAGCCGGCCAACACGTTTGTCGCGGGTTTTCTGGGCATCCCGCCGATGAGTTTGCTACACGGCGCGGCAGTGGAAGAGGGCGGGATCGTCGCAGGCCAGGGAATGAGGCTCGTTCCGCAGAGTTCGCAGCTGCAGGCGCTCAGGTCCGGACAGAAGGTGACGATCGGGATCCCGGCCGAGTCGGCGAAGGTCAAGGTAAAGGAAGAGGGACCCACGTCAAATGTAGAAGGCGGGGCGCGGTTACCAGCCAACTTCTGGCAGGGAACGGTGGAGTCTGTGGAACCGGACTATGGCAGGCAGGTGCAGTTCATCAGCTTCCGGTCTGGGGCGCATCGCCTTCTGGGCCAGGCAGATGTGCGGGAACGAATTGCCCTCGGCGAGCAAATTGTGACACAGTTTGAGGATTCGGGACTCTACTTCTTTGACGATGAAAGCGGGGAACGCATAGCCTGAGATCCGGCTCAGCCCACTTCCTGACCTTCGGGAACCGGCTGCGCACCTTTGACGCGCATGTACTGGCTCGTATAGAGGTCGTGGTAGAAGCCCTTTATGGCCAGGAGTTGCTCGTGGGAGCCGCGCTCGATAATGCGGTGATCGTTTACGACCAGGACTTCATCGGCATTGCGGATTGTGCTGAGGCGGTGGGCGATGACGAAGGCTGTGCGGCCTTCCAACAGCCGGAGCAGCGCCTGCTGGAGCTGGACTTCGGTACGCGTGTCCACGCTGCTGGTCGCTTCGTCGAGGATGAGAATACGCGGATCGGCGAGGATGGCGCGGGCGATGGCGATGAGCTGGCGCTGTCCCTCACTGAAGTTGTTCCCCTGCTCTGAGACCTGTGAGTTGTAACCCCCAGGAAGCAGTCGAATAAAACTGTCGGCGTTGGCCAGTTCCGCCGCGGCGACGACCTCTTCGTCGGTTGCGTCGAGACGGCCGTAGCGGATGTTCTCGCGCACGGTTCCGGAGAAGAGGAAGGTGTCCTGGAGGACGATGCCGAGCTGTTTGCGCAGGGAAGCCTGCTGAATGTCACGAATATCGTGACCGTCGACGCGAATGCTGCCCTCGTCAACGTCGTAGAAGCGGCTCAACAGACTGATAATCGTCGTCTTGCCGGCGCCGGTGGGGCCAACCAGAGCGATGGTGGCACCGGGTCTGGCGTGGAGACTGATGTTTTCCAGGACTCGTTCCGGTTCCTGCTCATCCTTCAGATCCGGGGACGCGGCCGCGCCCGGGAGGCGGCCGTTTCCGCGTCCGTTGGAGGCGGGGACTGCAGGCGGCTCCGCCTCATAACTGAAGCTCACATTTTCGAATTCCACTTCGCCCTCTAACTCTTCGAGTGGCGGCGCGCCCGGCCGATCGGTCACTGTGGGCTTCACGTCCAGGGTCTGGAAGATGCGCTCTGCGCCGGCAAGTGCGGACTGGAGCTGATTATAGAGCATGGCGATGCCGCGCATGGGCCGGAAGAAGTTCATTATGTAGATAATGAAGGCCGCCAAAACGCCGACTTCGAGGGTGCCAGAGATGGCCAGCCAGCCGCCAAGGAGGGAGGCGACGGCGACGGTGATTGTCATCATGGTTGTGAACATGGGGCCCAAAGCCGCGGTGATGATGTCTGCGGTCATACCGGCTTTGCGGTACCTGGAGTTGACGTCGTGGAAGGTTGCGTAAACCTCTTTTTCGCGAGCGAAGGCCTGGACGACGCGAGCACCGGTGATGTTCTCCTCCATGACTGCGTTCAGAGCACCGAGGTTGTGCTGGACGGTGCGGAAGGCAGCGCGGCTGCGGCGGGTTACCTCGCCGGTGATAATCAGCATAAGGGGCATGATGACGGTCATGGCCAGGGCAAGCTGCCAGTTGAGAAGGAACATGGCGACGAAGGTGCCGCCCAGGAGCAGTATGTTGGAGGTGAATTCAATGAGGCCGTTGGAAAGCGTGCGGTTAATCGCCTCTGAGTCATTGGTGATACGACTCATCAGATCGCCGACCTGGTTGCGGTCGTGGAATGCCATCGACATTTCCTGCAGATGGGCGAAGAGGCCGGCGCGAATATCGGACACGAATCGCTGGCCGAGGACGACCATGATGAGGCCCTGGACGGCGGAGGTGCCGGCGGCGCCGACATAGACAGCGACGATCTGCATCACCAGGGTACGGAGTCCGACAATGTCACCGGTTACGATATAAAGATCGATTGCGCGGCCAAGCAGCATCGGACCGATAAGCCTGAGGACCGTGCTGATGGTGACAAAGAAGGCAACAATCAGAAGTTGCAGGCGGTAGGGCCGCAGGTAGGCGGCCATGCGCATGAGCGTGTGGCGCGTGTTGCCGGCGGCTTCTCCGGTGAGCATGCCACCGCCGCCAAAGCCGAGGCGCATTGGCTGTCGTTGGGGAGGTCGGGAAGCAGTCATGGTAATCAGATTGGCGCAGTTCTATTGGCGAGGCGGTCAGGTATTGCCAGTCTCAGGCCTCTTCAAACTGGGAGTAGTAGATCTCCTGGTAGATTTCGCTGCCGGCCAGAAGCTCTTCGTGCGTGCCCTGGGCAGCGATCTTGCCGTCGTCGAGGACGAGGATGAGGTCAGCGTCGACGACGCTGCTAATTCGCTGTGCGACGATGAAGGTTGTCGTGCCTTCCATTTTTTCC
Source organism: Caldilineaceae bacterium (assembly GCA_011523365.1). Lineage (GTDB taxonomy): Bacteria > Chloroflexota > Anaerolineae > Caldilineales > Caldilineaceae > Bin5. The sequence continues at coordinate 2,024 of WTGY01000090.1, read as the reverse complement.
GCCAGCGCCTCTTGCAGCCTCAACTCGGTGTCGAGGTCAACCGAGCTGGTCGAGTCGTCGAGTATGAGGACGGATGGTCTTGTCAGCAGGGCGCGGGCGATGGCTATGCGTTGCTTCTGTCCGCCAGAGAGGTTGGCGCCGCGTGCCTCGACCATGCTTTCGTACTGATCCGGCATCTGCATGACAAAGTCGTGGGCCTGGGCGGCTTTCGCCGCGCTGACGACGTCTTCCATGGAGGCGTCGGGGCGGCCATAGGCGATGTTTTCGCGCACTGTTCCCGCGAAGAGGGTCGTCTGTTGCAGGACCACACCGATTTCCTTGCGCAGCTGGATCGGCTCCCAATCGCGCACGTCCACCCCATCGATCTTAACGACCCCGCCTTCGGTGTCGTAGAAGCGAGGGATAAGGTTGACCAGGGTGCTCTTGCCGGAACCGGTTGCACCCATCAAGGCAACTTTTTGGCCTGTAGAGGCATGCAGCGAGATTCCATCCAGCACTTCTTCGCCGATGGGACGAACGTTGCCGTTTCTTGTGCGAGTCAGCACCTGCCCATTCGCAGGCGCGGCATCGTGCATGCCGCCCTGGGCAGGAGCCTGGCCATTGCCGGAGCCATCGGATTCCAGGCCTCTTCTGATGCGAGAACCGGAATAGTGAAAAGAGACGTTTTCGAAGGAGATGTCGCCGGCAGGTTCGGTGATGACGGCCGGCGTTGGAGGTGGCTGGACTGCGGGCTCCGTATCCAGGACTTCGACGACGCGTTTTGACGAGGCTTCGGCGCGGGAGATCATGGAGAGGATGTTGCTCAGAAGCAGCAGGGGCGACATACCGATCAACATGTAGTTGCTGAAGGCGACAAGCTCGCCGATGGTAAGACGCCCGCCGATGACGTCGATGCCACCCCGCCAAATGGCGATCGTCGCGCCCAGATTAGTGAGGACAAGGAGCACCGGCATCACCAGGGCGAGGTACCTGCCCACCTTGATGTTCTGTTCCATATAGTCGACGTTGTCGCGGTCAAAGTTTTCGATCTCGTATTGCTCGCGGACAAAGGCCTTGACAACGTGCACGCCGGCGAGGTTCTCCTGGACAAGGGTATTCAGCTTGCCCAGCTTCTGCTGCACGATCGAAAACAGGGGGCCCACGACGCGGAGGAACCAGAAGATAACGGACCCCGAGATGATGAGCATCGCAACCATGATGAGGCCGAGCCGCCAGTCGATGACGAGCATCATGGCCAGACTGCCGATGACCATAAGGAGCGTACGTAACAGCAACGCCATGCCGGCGCTGAGGAACATGCGGGCAACGTCGACGTCGCTGGAGACGCGGGTCATGAGCTGGCCGGTCTGCATGCGGTCGAGGTTGGCGAAGGAGAAGCGCTGGATGTGGCGGAACAGGTCGTTGCGCAAGTCGAAGGCGATGCCCTGCGAGATCTGGGCGCGGGCGATGCCCTGGCCGATGGTGGTGCCGGCGCCGAGAATGGCGGCGAGCAGCATGATGCCGCTGCCCTGCCATACGGCCGTCATGTCTCCGGCGCGGATGCCCTGGTCGATAATGAACTGGACCATCCGCGGGGTCACGAGTTCCATGAGCACGGGCAGGATGGTGGTGACGATGCCCAGAACGGTCATCCATGCATAGGGGCGCAGGTAGCGAATTACTCTGGCTAATCCACTCATCGACAAAAGTTTTCAGGAATTTCAGAGCGGCTGGCGCCGACGCAGGTGGCGCCAGCCTACTAAAGCGGTTTCGTAAGTATAGCTTGAAGTGTTGAGGAAATGCAAATGTCTGAACGGTGATTTGGGGGGATTTGAGGGATTAACTGTGATTGCTGGGCGAGCAGGTTCAGAGCTGCTCTGTCAAATGGAGACGGGAGATTGTCTGAATCAGGATTTGCTGGATTTATTGGATTTTCAGATTGGCGGGGGCTTGCTGTTGCTGGGGGTGGAAGCGTGTGATGGACAAGAGTTCATGAGAGTTTACGAGAGTTTGCGAGAGATTGAGCGGGAAATTGGGGGTGAGGA
>WTGY01000088.1 GCA_011523365.1 Caldilineaceae bacterium | reverse complement strand
CCCCCTTCCCCTGATACGCTCAGAAATTCGATTCCATACCCGCAAATCTTCCCTGCCAAATCCCGGCAGGCCAACCGCAAAAATCAGACAAGAACGTAACCGTCTGCGGGCAACTTCGCCCCGCACGCGAAATCCGCTAAAATGCACCTGACTCTTGACCGCTCGATTCCGTCAGGTTCACAACAGAACATTCGCAACAGGGTATCCAACAAGTGACCAAAGTCTCCATCGACAGGGAAACAATTCAGGCCGTTGCTCAGTTGATCGCCCAAAAATTCGACCCGGAGCAGATCATCCTCTTCGGCAGCCACGCCCGCGGCAACGCCGGCTCCCACAGCGACGTCGACCTCCTCGTCGTCCTCAAATCCCTCGACGACTGGCCCAAACGGGACAATCCCATTCGCGCTGCGATTGCGGAGCAGTTCATTCTGCCCGTCGATGTCCTCGTCACCACGCATGACCGCTTGGCAGAGCAGCGCAACAACCCTTACTCCTTTGTAAACACGGCTCTCGAATCCCAGGAAATCCTGTATGAACGAGCGGCATCCTGAACAGGACTGGTTCAAAAAAGCAGAACAGGATCTGGAGATGGCCCGACGTGCCATGCTGCCCGGCGACCCGATTCCCGAAATGGCCTGCTATCACGCTCAACAATGTGCCGAAAAGTACCTGAAAGGATTCCTGGTCTCCTCATCACATAGCCTCAATATGGTCCATGATCTCTTCTATCTGACACAGGAGTGCGCGCAAAGTCACCCGGCTTTCAGCCAACTGAAACTGGCGGCCGAGACTTTGGGCAGGTACGGCGCAGGAGTACGCTATCCGCTGGAAATCTTCGTAGATCCCAACGAAGAAGAGGCTTGGGAGGCAATTAGACTTGCCGAGGAAGTCGCAACCTTTGTGAAGAGCCAGCTCTAGTCCCACCCCCCCGACCGCGGCTGCTACGACCCACTTTTCATCTGTAACCAAGAAGCGCCCCGCCACCTGTGAGCCCGCCTCGACACCGTCCCCACCGTCCGCCGCCACCGCCCTGTACAACACCCGCAAGGGACTATCGCTCGCCCAATGGCTGTAGTATACTTAGCCCCATTCCTGGGGCACCGTCCCTCCCGGTAGGTGCCTGGGCAACAATCTGTCCAGCTTTCATATCTCAATACCTCCTATGACCTCCTTGGCCCCGCCGCTCCAAAACAGCGGAGGCAAAAACAAGGCTACCTGAACTCAAGCACCCGACAGCAGGAGAAAATACCATGGCAAAAACCGGTCGGGCGGTCATCGCCCAAGGACAGGACTTCGAGATCCGCGAATACCCCGTACTCGACCCCGAACCCGGTAAAGTGCTCCTCCGCCAGGAGCTCGCCGGTATCTGCGGCACCGACCTCCACATGTGGCAGAACGGCTTCCAGAGCGAAGTCGTCCTCGGCCACGAAAACGTCGGCGTTATCGAGGCTATCGGCGCCGGCGGAGCCAAAGACTATATCGGCCGCCCCCTCGAGGAAGGCGACCGCGTCATCTTCTCCCCCGGCACAGGCGGCTACGGCGCTTACGGCTTCTACGACACGCCCGACGTCGCCCCCCATTTCTACGGCGGTTTCGCCGACTACATCTATCTCGGCTTCGAAAATACCTGCTTGCTTAAAACCGACTGCCCGCCCGAAGTAGCCGTGCTCACCGAGCCCTACACCATCGGCGTCCACGCCGCCATGCGCGGCAAAGTACAGCTCGGCGATACTGTCGTCGTCCAGGGCAGCGGCGCCATCGGCCTCGTAACCCTCCTATGCGCCAAACAGATGGGCGCCGCCAACATCATCGTCGTCGGCGGCCCCGCCAGACGCCTTGAACTCGCAAAAGAGTTCGGCGCCGACGTAACCATCAACATCGAGGAAGTCACCAGCGTCGAAGAGCGCACCGAGCAGGTCTACTGGCACACACCGCTCAAGCGCGGCGCCGACATCGTCTTCGAATGCTCCGGCTTCCTCGCCGCCACGCCCGAAGGACTGGGCTACCTGCGCCACAGCGGCACCTACGTCGAAGTCGGCCACTTCGTCGACATGGGCTCCATCGACTTCAACATCAACCAGCTCCTCATGCGCAAGAATCTGACCTTCGAGGCCGTCTGGGGCAGCACCTACGAGCATTTCGTGCGCGGCCTGCCCATTCTCGAGAAAAACGAATTCCCCTACGGCGAAATGGTCAGCCACAAACTGCCCCTCGACCGCGTAGGCGACGGCTTCCACGCCCTCGACGGCACCTACCGCCTCGGCGACGAGCAAGTCATCAAGATCGCCGTCAAGGCCTGGGACGATTAACGCCCGTTGAAGTCTTTCACACCAGCGATTTGCTTGAGCAACATGTCGCCAATCCGAAGAGGACCGCGCAGTCACACCAAAGTACCCATTACGCGCCTCGTTCCCTTCGCGTCCCTTCGCGTAACTTTGCGGATAGAATAAAGGTGTACTCCATATCCCCGCCGCACACGCAGCGGGTCTCAACCAGGCAAAGGAGATTGCCATGCCGTTCGGAACCGGCGCCTATCAGTACGAAGTAATCGAAAACTGGGCCAAACTGCCCGCAGGGTGGCAGTTCGGCTGGGTGGCCGCGGTCGCCTGCGATTCTCAGGACCGCGTCTTCGTCTACTCCCGCAGCGAGCATCCCCTCGTCGTCTTTGACCGCGACGGCAACTTCCTCGCCTCCTGGGGCGAAGACGTCATCGAGGACGCCCACGGCATCTTCATCGACGACGAAGACAACGTCTGGTGCACCGAACGCGAGACCCACTGCATCTTTAAGTTCAACGCCCAGGGCGAGCTCGTCATGACCGTCGGCACGCCCGGCCAGGAAGGCGCCCCCGGCGAACCCTTCCGCCTCCCCACCGATCTCGCCGTCGCCTCCAACGGCGACCTCTTCATCTCCGACGGCTACGACAACGCCCGCGTCCACAAATACTCCGCCGCCGGCCAGCACATCCTCTCCTGGGGCGACTGGGGAGAAGGCCCCAGCCAGTTCACACTCTCCCACTGCGTCCGCCTGGACAAGGACGACCGCGTCTGGGTCTGCGACCGCACCAACGACCGCATCCAGCTCTTCGACACCGACGGCAACTTCCTCGAAGAGCGCACCGGCCTCCTCAAACCCGATACCATCTACTTCGACCCCAATGGCGAAGTCGTCTACGTCGCCGAGCTCGAGCAGCGTGTCAGCGTCTGGACCCTCGACGGCGAGCTCCTCAGCCACTGGGGCGGCGCCCAGCCCAGCGACAAACCCGGCGAGTTCGCAGCCTGCCCCCACGGCATCTGGGCCGACTCCCACGGCGACCTCTACGTAGGCCAGGTCCAGGTCGACGACGGCCTCCAAAAATTCCGCCGCCTTTGAGAAAATAGGGGGAAATTTAACTCCCCTTTTCTTGTGTTTTCGGGGCAGGAAAATGTAAAGATAGAATAGTGGAATCTGTGATTCCCTTACGGATATCCTTGCCTTACGATCGGAAGTGAGTCATGCTCATCGAATTCAGCGTCGCAAACTACCGCTCCTTTCGTGACGAAGTCACATTCAGCATGGTAGCCAACCCACTGCAGGAGCAAGATGGCAAATCCGACGATAGGAATCAATTCGCCGCGCCAGGCGACATCAGTCTCTTGAAGAGTGCTGCTATCTACGGTGCCAACGCTAGTGGCAAGAGCAACCTCATTGCCGCTTTCGACTTTATGCAACGTTTTGTGAGAGGATCTCACGAAAGCACAGAGGGGACGGGGGGAATCGGAGTTGAACCTTTTCGGCTCAGTACCAAAACGGAATCTGCCCCAAGCTTTTTTGAGGTTGTATTCATCGTTGGCCAAGACCACTACCGCTATGGCTTCGAAGTTACGGAGGAACTGGTTGTCTCTGAATGGCTGCACATAATGCCTCAGATAGAGCTGGGAAGCGAGTTCCGGAGTGATGACGACGAAGTTATACTTTTCGAGCGAGAAAGTGCCTCCATCACTCTACATGAACTCTTCGAGGAGGAGGGACGCCTACTGTTGGAAAAAACTCGCCCTAATGCACTCTTTCTTACCGTGGTCGCCCAGTTCAATGGGAAAATTGCACTTAGAGTTTCTGACTGGTTTGGCTCAATGGAAATTGCCTCCCATTGGGCGAGCGTGAAACTGCTTATGCGGCTGTCCACGGAACAATTGGTTAGCGACGCGCATTATTTGAGAGCCATAGAATCGTTGATTGCTCACTTGGACTTGGGAATTGAAGCAGTTCAAATTGAAAAGGTAGACCTCCCCGTTGTCACTCTTCCTGATCACTATCCTGCAGAACTTCAAACAGCTGTAGGCGCCGTAAGAAACCTATTCGAGAATGTAGGACATACAAAGGTCAAAACTGTCCATCGGAAGGTGGGCGACGATGGACAGCCCATTGGTTCCGAGATCTTTGACTTGGACAGAAATGAGTCACAAGGAACCGAGAAGCTCTTTTCACTTGCTGGTACCCTTCTTCAGTGTTGGAAGAATGGAAATATACTAATCATAGATGAGTTGGACGCCAGTATGCATCCCTTGCTTACGCAGGAAATCGTTAAGCTTTTCAACGATTCCAAGATCAATTCAAACCGCGCTCAACTTATTTTCGCAACGCAGGACACCAATCTATTGGATCATAGGTTACTTCGCCGCGACCAGATTTGGTTTACAGAGAAAGACCGTCAAGGGGCATCTCATCTTTACTCGCTGGTTGAGTTCAAGATAGATGACGATGCACCTTTCGAAAAAGACTACATCCAAGGACGTTATGGGGCGATTCCATTTCTTGGAGATGTTCGCCAAACGTTCTTGGAGAAAGACTAATGGCCTACCGAGGAATGCGGCGGGGCCAACCCAAAAGAGGTATACGCAAATATAGACTACGACGCTCAGACAGACAGGAAACGCTCCAGAAATTCCTCATCGTGTGTGAAGGCAAGCAAACTGAACCGAATTATCTGCGTTGTTTTCGAGGTCCAAACCTGGTAGTAGAGGCCAAAGGTCTTGGAGTCAGTCCCCGGCAACTGGTAGAAGAAGCATTGGAACTCGGAAGACAAGGCGAATACGATCAAATATGGTGTGTGTTCGATCGGGATGATTGCAGTGTTAGTGACTTCAATGGTGCTGTGCAGAGGGCTGTGAGTCAGGGAGTGCGAGTTGCTTATTCCAATCAGGCATTCGAACTGTGGTACCTTCTCCACTTTCACTTCTACAATACGCCCATGCGCAGAGAGGATTACTTTTCCAAGTTGAGTGAATCGCTGCCCAGACCGTATGAAAAGAACGATCCTCACATGTACGACCAATTGTTCTGGCGGCAAGCCACAGCTCTAGACAATGCCGAAAGACTACTCAGGCGATATTCTCCTCCCAACCCGGGGACTGACGATCCATCAACGACCGTTCATCTGCTCGTCCGGGAGTTAAACAGATTTTTGCCAGAAACGAGGGCGAAAAGAGCATGACCCGCTTCGACACCTCCGTCCTCACCCCCGACCCGGCCGCACGCCGCCCCATCCTGGCCGTCCTCGACGCTGCCCTCGATGCAGTCGACCCCTTCGCCGCCATCCAAAACGTCCTCCAACGCCAGGACGAATCCCTGACCGTCGCCGACCCCGCTTCCCCTGACCCCGCGGCCGAACTGACATACGACCTGCGCCGCTACCGCCGCATCTTCGTCGTCGCCGCCGGCAAGGCCGCCGCACCCATGTGCAGCGCCGTCGAAGCCGTTCTCCAGGACCGCATCAGCGGCGGCCTGGCAGTAACCAAGTACGATCACGCCCAGCCCGCCGACCCTTCCTCAACAACGCAGTCCACCGTTCGCGTCGTCGAGGCCGGTCATCCCCTTCCCGACGAAGCCGGCGTCCTTGCCGGCCAAGAGATGCTTGCCCTCGTCGAGCAGGCCGGCCCAGACGACCTGGTGATCGCCCTGCTCTCCGGCGGCGGCTCCGCCCTGCTAGTTGCCCCGGCACTTGAGATCACCGGGAACTCCGGCCAGACCTATCCAGCCCTCTCCCTGTCCGACATGCAGGCCATGACCGACGCCCTCCTCGCCTGCGGCGCAACCATCAACGAGATGAACTGCCTCCGCAAACACACCAGCGCCGTCAAAGGCGGCCAGCTCGCCCGCTCCGCCGCACCCGCCGCGCTCCTGACCTTAGCCCTCAGCGACGTCATCGGCAGCCCCCTCGACGTCATAGCCAGCGGCCCCACCGTCCCCGACGTAAGCACCTGGGCCGACGCTTGGGCCATCGTCGAAAAACACGGCCTGACTGCAGCCTTGCCAGAGGTCATCCTCAAACGCCTGCAGGCCGGGTTGGCCGGCGACATCCCCGACACGCCCAAACCGCACGACCCGGTCTTCGCCGCCAGCAAAACACTCGTCGTCGCCGACAACCGCACCGCCGCCAGCGCCGCCCTCGCAAAGGCAACCGAACTCGGCTACAACACGATCCTGCTCTCGACCTACGTCGAAGGCGAGGCCGCCGAAGTCGCCAAAGTGCTCGTCGGCCTCGGCCGTGAAGTGCAGGACAGCGGTCTGCCCGTTCCCGCGCCCGCCTGCCTGATCCTCGGCGGCGAGACCACCGTCAGCCTCGGTGACGATCCCGGTCAGGGCGGCCGCAACCAGGAGCTCGCCCTCGCCGCCTCCCTTGCCCTCCAGCATCTGCCGGGCATCACCGTCGTCTCTCTCGCCACCGACGGCACCGATGGACCCACCGACAGCGCCGGCGGTCTGGCCGACAACGGCACCGTCCACAGAGGCGAGGGCGCCGGCCTCTCCGCCGCCGACCACCTTCGCCGCCACGACGCCTATCCCTACCTGCGCGCCGCCAATGACCTGCTTCTGACCGGCCCGACCCAAACCAACGTCAATGATCTTCTCTTCGTATTTGTCCAGGAAATGTGAGAAAATGCAGAAACAATTTGCGCTGCGCAAATAACTTCGGGAATCCGTTCCGATCCTTTACACGCACAGGAGTTGAATTTCATGCCTAAGTTGACAGTAGAAAATGTTGGCACATTCGATGTACAAGCTGGCAAACGTCTGGTCCTTGCTCTGGTTGAGGACGCAGCCGTCGACCAACTGCATGCCTGCGGTGGCAACTGCAAGTGCACCACCTGCCGCGTCGCCTTTGTCGGTGGCGAACCTGCAAAAATGACCGTCGCCGAAAAAGAGAAGCTGGCCGAAAAGGGTCTTTCCGGTGTGCGCCTGTCCTGCCAGTGCCTCGTCGAAGGCGATATGACCGTCCAACTCATCAGCCGCCTCGAAGGCAGTGGCCGCCCCGACCCCGGCCCACCCCCGGAAACGACAATTCAGCCGGAACCGGAGTGGACAACCACAGGCTGAAATCACTAAGCAGGCCCCGCGCCGGCCTTTCGTCGGGGGAACACCTGACCGGGAAACTACCCAATCAGGAACCCCCACAGTGAGCCGGCGCGTGGCATGCTCTCCCGCTCTCGGCCTCTGCGGCCGCAGGGCTTCATTCCCCTCTTGACCTGAGCTTTTCCGAGTGAGGCGAACTTGACCAGCCAATCAGCACATCCCACACCTGGCACGGGCGCATCCGCGCCAGCCCACCGACCGATTCTGATCTCCGCCATGCAGCTGGAGGACGAGTTCAAAAGCGGCGAAAGTACCGTCTGGGATCTGATCGATATCGCCCGCCAGACCGGCGCCGACGGCCTGGAACTGCGCCGGGAGACATGGCCCCGGCTCGATGCTGAACTGACCGAAGCAGCACGCCGCATCGCCGGCGCCGGTCTGCTGGTTACATACGCCACGCAGGCCACTCTCTTCGGCAACGCCGAGTCCGCTCTTCAGCTCCGCCAGGACATCGACTCCGCCGCCGCGCTCGGCGCGCCGATCGTCCGCTTCTTCCCCGGCCCCACGCCACCCCCCGACGATCAGGCAGGCTGGGCCCGCGCCCGGCAAGTCGTCGACTACGCCGCCGCCCATAACACCACGATCGCCCTCGAAAACTACGCCCGCACCCCCGGCGGCACCCTGGCCGAGGTACAAGGAGCCCTCTCCCGCCTGGACTCCCCCGCCCTCCGCACCAATCTCGACATGGGAAACTACCCCAACCACGGCCAGGACGTCGTCGAAGCAATCGATGCCCTCTCAGACAAGATCGTCGCCGCCCACCTGAAGGACAAGACCGCCAATCCCGCTGACCCCCCGGCTCCCCTCGGCGCAGGCGTCCTGCCTCTTGCCGAAATCCTCAACGCGCTCGATCAGCTGCCCCAACCCGTCTACTACATCTTCGAATTCCGCGGCGCCGGCGATCCGGTGGGCGGCATCCGGCACAGCCTTGCCTATCTCAAGCAACGGGCGAGTAAACCATAGACATGTTTCTGAAAGTTAGGTGAGGCGTGAAGGCCTCTTCCGAGTCTCTCCTCCCGGACCTCAGCACACATCAGAGAGCAGTGAAATGAGCGACAAGGATTCTCTGGCCGGCAAGAAAGCACTCGTTACCGGCGTCGATCACGGCGGCATCGGCCAGGGCATCGCACTCGAACTGGCCCGCCGCGGCGCAGCCGTCGTCTGCCACTACCCCTACAGCGACGAGGGTGCAGCCGCCGCCGTTACCCAGATCCGTGCCGCCGGAGGAACCGCCGCGGCCGTGCAAGGCGACTTCACCCAGTCCGCCGAAATATGTGCCCAAGTCGTAGAGGCCGCCGCCGACCATCTCGGCGGCCTCAACGTGCTCGTCAACAACGCAGGCCTGACCGAGACTCGCTTGATCGCCGATGTCACACTCGACCACTTCGAAAAACTGTTCGCCATAAATGTCCGTAGCCAAATCTTCTGCGTCCAACGCGCCCTGCCTTATATGCAGGAAGCAGGCGGCGGTTCGGTGGTCAACCTTGCTTCCGTGCATTCTCACTCCGGCGTCCCCGACTACTCCGTTTACGCCGCCACCAAAGGGGCAGTCACCGCCCTCACCCGTCATCTAGCTGTCGAGTTGGCCCCCCAAGAGGTACGCGTCAACGCCATTGCACCCGGTCTCATCGAAGTGCCCCGCTACTTCGCAGACATTCCCGACTACAACCCCGCCATTTTCGAAGCCACAGTGCCCTGGGGGCGTCTGGGCGCGCCCGCCGATATCGGCCATGTCGCCGCCTTTCTCGCCTCCGACGCCGCTGACTTTGTAACCGGCCAGACCATCTACGTCGACGGCGGCACCGTCGCCTACATGTCCTTCGGAGCCCATCTGGACGGTCAGGACTGGAATTCCCGAGAATGAACCCCCCATGTGACTTGCGCTGACCGCCGCGACTCAGATTCTTTTCGGCAAACTGGCCCAAAGTTCGACTCAGATATCACGCAAAAGTAGCGCCCGCCTCCGGCCCTTCTTCGGCCCAACTGTCCGCCTCCTGTCCGCCTCCTGCTGTCAACTCTTGTCAGAATTTCCCCCTCTGAGTACAATTACGCTGCACTGCTCGCATACCATATTTCATACAGGTCCAAGTGGAAGGAGAAAATGAAATGGATCGACGAAGATTCCTGAAAGTAGCTGCAACAGGCGCCGTAGGCGCCGCAGCCCTCACCGTAGCCGGCTGCGAACAGGCCGGCGTAATGACTCCGGGCCAGCTCGAAGGCGCCGTCTCAGAGGACGCAAGCCTGCCCGAAATCGAATGGCAGATGGCCACCAGTTGGCCACCCGCCCTTGATACAATCTTTGGTGGCGCCGAGACGGTTGCCCAGCGCGTCGCCTCCATGACGCAGGGCAAATTCAAAATTGAGGCCCGCGCCGCCGGTGAGCTCGCCCCCGGTCTGGAAGTGCTGAACGTCGTAGAAGAAGGCGCTGTGCCCATCGGCCATACAGCCTCCTACTACTACATCGGCAAGAGCCCCATCACCGCCTTTGGCACAGCCCTGCCGTTCGGCCTCACCTCCCGCCAGCAGGACGCCTGGCTCTATGAAGGCGGCGGCCTGGAAATGCTGCAAACGGTCTACGCCGAAAAATTCAACACGATTCAGTTCCCGGCAGGTAACACCGGTGTGCAGATGGGCGGCTGGTTCAACAAGGAGATCAACTCAGTCGCCGACATGGAAGGCCTCAAGATGCGCATCCCCGGCCTCGGCGGCCGCGTCATGGACCGCTTGGGTGTTACCGTGCAGGTGCTGCCCGGCGGCGAGATCTTCCAGGCCCTGCAGACCGGCGCCATCGACGCCGCAGAGTGGGTCGGCCCCTACGATGACGAAAAACTGAGCTTCCATAAAGCCGCCAGCTTCTACTACTTCCCGGGCTGGTGGGAGCCGGGCCCGTCCCTGGAAATCCAGATAAATCTGGACGAATGGAACAAGCTTCCCGAGCAATATCAGGAAGTCCTCAAGACTGCCGCCTACGCCGCCAACGCCACCATGATGGCGCGCTACGACGCCAAGAATCCTGCCGCTCTTAGCCGCCTGATCCAGGACGCCGACATCACGATGCTGCCCTTCCCGGACGATGTTTTGCAGGCCGCCGAAGAGTCCGCATTCGAGCTGTTCGACGAGACCGCCGCCAATGACGCCGACTTCGCATCGATCCTCAAGGAATGGTCCACCTTCCGCAGCGCGATTCAGGCTTGGCACGGTCTGGCCGAGCGCGGCTACCTGCAATACGTGGGCCGAAGCCGGTAATCTGCCCAAGCGCGCCGCGCATGTTGTACAATGAGATAGTGATGTAGAAAGCGGGAGGGCGTCGCAAAGCGCTCTCCCGTTTCGATCAACTGAACAACTGATTGCAGTTGCTCATATGTATTTTCCTGCTATTGCGCAGGGGAAGGAGAATCCTGCAATGGACAGGAGAAGCTTTCTTGGGTTGGCCGCAGCGGGCTCGGCCGCACTAAGCATTGCTGGCCGCGCACATGCCGGCCTGATTCCCCCGCTTCAGATCGAGAACGCTGTGGCGGAAGACACCCGCCTGCCTGTCATCGAATGGCAGATGGCTACCAGTTGGCCGGCCGATCTGGACTCAATTTTCTGGGGTGCGCAATTGGTTGCCAACCGCGTCGCAGCCTTGACCGATGGCAAGTTCCTGATCCGGCCCCGCGCAGCCGGTGAACTGGCTCCCGGTCTGGGCGTACTGAACGCCGTCGAAGAAGGAACTGTCCCTATCGGTCACACCGTCTCCCACTACTACACTGACAGGGGCTTTGTCATTGCCCTCAACAACGGCCTGCCCTTTGGTCTGACGGCCCGACAGCAAAACGCGTGGCTGTACGAAGGCGGCGGCTTGGAAAAGCTTCAGGAAATCCATGCAGAACGGTTCAATATCATTCAGTTCCCTGTTGGCAACTCCGGCGTTCAGATGGGGGGCTGGTTCAATAAAGAGATAAACTCCGTCTCCGATCTGGCAGGGCTGAGAATGCGCATCCCCGGCATCGCCGGCCAGGTGTTGGAGCGGCTGGGCGTATCCGTGCAGATGTTGCCCGGCGGCGAGATCTTCCAGGCCCTTGAGAGCGGGGCGATCGACGCAGCCGAGTGGGTCGGGCCCTACGAAGACGAGAGGATGGGCTTCCATACCGTCGCCAGCTACTACTATTACCCCGGCTGGTGGGATCCCGGCTCGTCCGTGGAGGTCCAGGTAAACCTGGACCAGTGGAAAAAGCTCCCCGAGCAGTATCGGGAAGCGCTCAAAACTGCCGCCTATGAGGTAAATGTGAGGGTGATGGCGCGCTACGATGCCAGGAACCCGGTCGCAATCCGTCGCCTGATCAACGGCGGCGGCGTCAAACTGCGTCCGTTTCCCGATGATCTGCTGAAAGCCGCCGAGGAGACCGCCTTCGAACTTTTCGAAGAAACTGCGGCCGCAGATGCAGACTTTGCTTCCATCTTCAAAGATTGGCTGGCATTCCGCGATGCGATTCATGCCTGGCACGGTCTGGCCGAGCTCGGCTACCTGCAATTCGTGGGCCGAAGCCGCTGATGTGAGTTGGGTGACGCCGAACTCCTGGCGGTGACGAACACAAAAGCAAAGGGGCGAGCGCCCGCTCGCCCCTCTTTCCTTTCCGGTACTGCTGTCTTATCTGCCTATGATGCCGCCTCCACCAACCAGGTCACCGTCTCCGGAACAAGGATAACGATCACGAGGGCTATGCCCTGCAGCACCATAAACGGCAATGCGCCCTTGTGTATATCCGCAGTCTTCACCTCGGGAGGCGCCACGCTCTGCAGATAGAATAGCGAAAACCCGACCGGTGGCGAGATGAACGCCATGTTCAGGTTGATTGCCATCATCACCCCGAACCAGACCATCTGCGCATTCGTGAAACCTAGTTCCAGAGCAGCCGGCACAAACAGGGGCATCGCGATAAAGCTGATCTCGATGAACTCCAGATTGATGCCCAACAGGAAAATCGCAATGTTGGCGACAATCACAAACCCCCAGAACCCGCCCGGCAGACTCGTCAGCAAGCCCTGTACATAGTCCTGCCCCCCCAGGCGGTCGAAGACCAGCCCGAAATAGGTCGAACAGAACAGAATCATGATCACCAGTGCGGTGATATTGGCCGTGGACCGTGCCGCGTCCTTGATCAGCTTCCAATTCAGATTCCGGTTGAACGCCGTGAGTATACAGGCGCCAATCGCGCCGACCGCGCCTGCCTCCGTCGGTGTGGCGATACCCTGAAAGATGCTGCCCAACACAGAGAAAATCAGCAGAACCGGCGGAACGACCGCAATCAGCGTCTGGCGCATCAATGCCGCACCCTGAACGGTTCGTGCTTCGGGCGGCAGAGCTGGCGCGTCCTGTGGACGAACTATGGCAATCCCTATCACGTACAGCGCGTAGAGACCCGAGAGAATCAGCCCCGGAATCAGCGCGCCGACAAACAGATCGCCCACGCCCACCCCAATCTGATCGCTCAACACCACCAACACCAGGCTCGGTGGTAACAGTTGCGCCATTGTCCCCGAGGCCGTAATAATTCCGGTCGCGAGCTGGTGATTGTATCCATAGCGCACCATGATCGGCAACGACAGCAGCCCCATCACAATGACGGTGGCCGCCACCACCCCGGTAGCCGCCGCTAGCAGCGTCCCTACCAGCACAACGGCCAGTGCCAGACCGCCGCGCATCGATCCCAGCAATATGCCGACAGTCGTCAACAACCGCTCAGCCAGCCCCGATTTCTCGAAAATCGCCCCCATAAAGACGAAAAATATAATTGCCAGCAGCGTAAAGTCCGACATCGTGCCGAACCAGCGGTTGGGCAGCAGCTTGATCCAGTTCATGTTGAATATGCCCAACGCCCAACCAATCAACATGAAAACGAAGGCGGTCCCGGCAAATGAAAACGCTACCGGATATCCATACAGGATCAGTACAAAAAACAGTATGAACATCACAATTGCCAGCCATTCCAATCCCATAGTCACTCCCTTTCGTGTGACCCGCCCCGGATGATCAGCCCAATCTCTTCCAGACCAACAGACTCCCGCCAGCGGCGTCAACTGGCCCGCAACACCCTTACTCGATCCGCAAGGCTTCCTGGTGCTCCGTCAGATCCATGGCCTCTTCATCCTCGCCTCGCAAAACAGCATACAGCTTGATCAACTCGGAAATCGCCTGCAATAGCAAGAGCACAAAGCCAACGATGATCATCGTCTTCAGAGGCGCGCGCGGCAACCCATCCGGATCAGGCGACATTTCCCACTGCCGCCAGGAGGTCATCACCGGATTTACTGTCACCCAGATGCCGATAACACAATAGGGAACAAGCAGGAACAGATTCCCCCAGAAATCAAGCACTGCCTGGCGTTTCCTGCTCCAATTCGCATAGATGAAATCAACGCGTACGTTGATGCCGTTCTTGAGGATATAGGCAAAACCCAGAAAGAAGACCAGCGAGTACAGATACCACTGCATCTCAATAAACAGATTGGAGGACAACTGAACGCCAATAAACTGCCCCATATAACGCACCAGCACATTGTAGAACCCAACCGCTACCGTAATGATCACAAGATACACAGACACGCCGCCAATTCGTTCTGACAGGTTGTCAATGAGTCTCGACACATGTAGAAGTACCTTCAACATCGTCACTGTTCCTATATCTGTGCGGTACGCTGACCCGGCGCGGCCCGTAACAATCTCCCGCTTCAAATACTCTGCTCAGGACTGCCCTATCTTACCCGAAACGGTCCAATACACAATATCCGGAAGAACCTGCCCGCAAAGGGCACAGATAATGTCCCTTCCTGTCGCCCAACACGGCCACAGGCTGTACCGCCCCCAATTGATGACGCTCCCACTCCACCACCGCCAATTCAAAACCATGGACTGGACGAGCGAAGCCGTCACCATCCCTCCTTACACTTCTTTCCCCACTCTTCACTTTTGGGGCGGTCGGCCGCAAGCGGCCTCCCTTGTGCGGGGGGATTCCCCCCGCAACGCCCCCTTCAGAACACGCCTCGCCCTCCCTGTAGCCGCAATCGCAGGCATGTCGCCCACCGCAAGCACTTCGCCTCCCCCTCAGGTAATTCGCGCCCCCGAGAGCGGCCGGCGCGGGCATTCCCCTCACCTCACCCTGAACACGAAAAACAGCACAGGATGGTTCAAGTGTCCAATAATGGGAACTTATATCGGATGTGGCTAAGTGTTTGCCTGTGCAGTATAATCAGGTTGTACAGAATCTATACTCATTCTCGACGGCTACTCGAACGCTACAAAGATTTAGTTCAAAAGGATCTTCAATGGTTTGGCAACAATCTCTAGTTAAGGTCGGCGTTTACGTTGACGCCGCCAACATCTATCGCAATGGCGGCTCCCGAATGCAGTATGACGTACTGCGCGAATTCGCCTGCCGGGATATGGGCGAACCGGTCCGCCTCAACGCCTACGTTACCCATGACGCCGAACGTGCCCAGTGGGACATCGACTACCGCGTCGGCGCGTTTCGCTTCCACTCCGCTCTGCGCGATCTGGGCTACAAAGTGATTATCAAGCGTGTACGCTGGTATGATGACGAGACTGGCAACCGCTATGCCAAAGCCAACTCCGATCTGGATCTGGCAGTGGACGCGCTGCTCCAGTCTGAAAATCTCGACAGAGTCCTGATCGCAACCGGTGACGGAGATTTCGTTCAGGTCGTGCGCGCGCTCCAGAACAAGGGCTGCCGCGTGGAAGTCGTCGCCTTCGATAATGTCTCAGGTAATCTGCGGCAGGAGGTGGATCTATTCATGTCCGGCTATCTGATCCCCAATCTGCTGCCCGTCCCCGACGGCTCCGCCGGTTGGGGCAAGGCAGACTCTACTGTGCGCGGCTGGTGTTACTACTACAACGAGGATAAGGGCTTCGGCTATATGCGTTTCCTGACCAAGGTGTCACCCCACCTGTGGCTGGTTGACAAACGCAAGAGCCCCGATTCTCCTTACGAGAGCGCATTCTTCCACTTCTCGATGATGCAGGATGAATCCGCAAAGGACTACCTGCCAAGCCGCGAACATATATTTGAATTCCGGCTCATCCCCTCGGAACGCGACCAGAGCGAACTCACCGCAACAAACATTCGCATGGTCTGCTCTCTGTAGCGGTAGCTTCCCATTGCAGTTGGCCGCGTATTCGCGTATCATTGACCGCGTGACGCTGACTGCCCGCGCGCCTAACCAATGCCGCCCTTCCCACCAGGAGCCAGAACCCCATGCCTGCCGCAATCTCTGCCCAGCAACCCCTCGCCGTAGAAGCCGGCGCCAAAGTCCTCATGTCCGGCGGCAATGCTATCGACGCCGCCGTAACCGCCGCCCTTATGCAGGCCGTGGTCAGCCCCCAAATGTGCGGCATCGGCGGCTATGCTGTGATCAATCTGCACCTGGCCGGACAGTCCGGTTCCATCGGAATCGACGCGCCCGCGCTCGCCGGCGCCCTCGTGAAGGACGACATGTGGGTGGAAAAGCTTATCCGCCCCAATCCCGGCGGCTGGGGCTTCTTCCTTGATGGCAACGTCAACGAAGCCGGCTACACCTCCGTCTGTACGCCCGGTGCGGTCAAGATGTTCTCTTCGCTGCTTGAGCGCTGGGGCACAATCGACTTCCAACAGGCCGCAGAACCCGCCATCCGCACCGCCCAAGACGGCTTTGTCGTCACCGACTCCCTCGCCGTCGGCTGGAAACGATCCAACCAGTACTGGGAGGGGATGAGCCTGCGCGACTACATCAACAGCAACCCGGAGGCCCGTCGCATCTATCTCCGCGACGACGGCCTACCCTATGACACTGGTGAAACGCTCCGAAACCCGGACTACGCCGCCTCACTGCGTCACATTGTCCAACACGGCAGCGAAGACTTCTACCACGGCCAGTTCATGGAGCGCATGGCTTCCGATCTGGCCGCCAACGGCAGTTTCGTCACCCGGCAGGACTTTGAACAGTACCGCCTGCGCGAGGACGCCTCACTCTCCGGCAGTTACCGCGGCCACGCCGTCACCAGCTCCACCCCGCCGCACGGCGGCGCAACCCTTGTCGCCATCCTCAACATCCTGGAGGGCTACGACCTGGCCGCCATGGGCCACAACTCGGCCGACTACATCTACACCGTCGGCCTCGCCATGAAAGCCGCCTTCGCCGACCGCAACCCGCACTTGGCCGATACCGAATTCGAGAACGTACCCCTCGACTGGATGATGTCCAGGGAACGGGCCGCCTTCTGGCGCGAGCGCATCGATAGCGGCCAGCCCATCGAACCTGCACCCTCCCAGCCGGAGACCCCCCACACCACCCACCTCTCAGTCATCGACGCCCAGGGCAACTGCGTCTCACTTACCCACTCGCTCGGCTCCTCTTCAGGTGTCATCACCCCCGGCCTCGGCTTCATGTACAACAACTCGATGGTCAACTTCAACCCTCTGCCCGGCCATCCCAACTCTATCGCCCCCGGCAAAGGCCGCACGACCGGCATGACCCCGACCATCGTCTACAACAAGGAATCATCCGACGGCGGCGACCAACCCCTCCTCGTCCTCGGAGCGCCCGGCGCCACCCGCATCATCACCTCCGTCCTGCAGGTAATCCTAAACGTCATCGACTTCGGCATGGACATAGAAAAAGCTGTACACGCCCCCCGCTTCGACTGCCAGCTCGACGCCATCAACTGCCAGCGCCGCATCCCCGTCTGGGTCCTCGACGAAGTCAACAAACGCCATCCCGCCGCCCACATCCCCTACAGCCACGGCGGCCTCGCCCTCGTCCACGCCCTCCACATCGACCCCCAAACCGGCGCGCTCAGCGGCGCCGCCGACACCGGCGCCGAAGGCATGGCCGTGGTCGTGTGATCTGAACTAAGAGTACGTCGCTGATGAATGAATAGGAGAAGGACCTCATGCCCAGTGCCAAATACATCTCTGAGGAGGTTGCATCCAAGGGAAATACCATTTATCGCCAGCAGCTGCAGGGAATGGTCGAGCCTGAGCACAGTGGCAGCTTTCTTGTCATCGATATTGAAACTGGTGCTTATGAAATTGCCGTTGACGACCTCATGGCGACGAAGCGTCTACTCGCCAGATATCCAAATGCTGTCATCTACGGTCTGCGCATCGGTTTTCCATCAGCTTACCGTATCGGCGGACGTTTCACAGTGAATCAGAAATGATTACTGGGAAAGTTTCAGAAAGACGAGAGGCCGTCATTGATTTGGAGGTTGTTGGACAAAATCAGAGGAAGGTAAGGATTGAAGCAGCAGTTGACACAGGTTTCAATGGCTATCTGACACTGCCGAAGGCTACGGTAAATTCTCTTGCACCGCAACCAGCTGGGAATCGAATTGCCACTTTGGGAGATGGAAATTCAGTGATTCTGGAAGTATATCTGGCAGCAGTCATTTGGAATGATCAGGAACGCGAAGTGCTTGCCTTGTAAGCAGAAGGGGGCGCCTTGGTCGGTGTGTCACTTCTCTATGGTAATCGTGTGACGATTACCGTTTTGGACGGCGGCGATATCACAATTGAGCCTATTCAATGATTGAGGCTACTCTTGCGATGATTCCCCGGATGACTGCCATACTGAACGGAATAGACTTTACATCTGGTTCGTGAGGAAAAGTCTGAGTGGGGCGCCTCCCTGAGCGCCATCCACTGAATGGACAAAACAGTTGCTTGAACACCCGGTGCTCAAAGCCTGAAATGAAACTCTACACCATCGGCTTTACCCGAAAGAGCGCCGAGACCTTCTTCACCCAACTCAAACAGTCGGGTGTCCGCACGCTGATCGATACACGCCTCAACAACCGGTCGCAACTCTCCGGCTTTGCCAAGCAGAACGACCTCCGGTACTTCCTGCGCGAAATCGGCAAGATCGACTACCTGCACCTGCCCCAACTCGCGCCTACCCAGGACATCTTCGACGAATTCAAGAAAAGGAAGGGGGCGTGGGAAGCCTATGAACTTTCCTTCCGCGCCCTGATGGCTGCCCGCAAAATCGAAGAAGAACTCCCACCTGAACTCTTCGATAACGCCTGTCTCCTTTGTAGCGAGCACAAGCCGCACCACTGTCACCGTCGTCTCGTCGCCGAATACCTCCATGAAAAGTGGGACGGGATCAACATCGAGATCGAACATCTCCAACCAACGGACCCCGACTGAAACGCCAACCCGCCCTGGAACTGCAAGCAAGTCAATCGTCTTCCGATCGCCGAAGCGCAGAACCTCACCGGTCCGGCTCAAACACAGACCCGTCCAACACCGTCTGTAAACCCGCCGACACCAGGTCCAGCCGCCGGATCTCCTCCACCGGCAGTTCCAGGCCGACCGCGCCCACAGTGTCCTCAATGTGCGCCGGCACATCCGCACCCGAGATAATGCAAGTCACCTCCGGCCGTGACAATATCCACGCTTGCGATACCTGTCCAGGGGTCGCCCCCACGCGCCCGGCCACTGCGATCACCTCCGCCACCACGTCCGCTGCCCGGTCCCGCAATGTGTCCTGGAAAGCGTGCCGCCGCCGCCCGCCCCACAGACTGTTCTCCTCCGGCATACTGTCTGGCGTGTAAGTTCCGCTCAGCAGACCAACCGCCAGCGGGCTGAATACCATTACGCCCAGCCCCATCTCCGCCACCATCGGAAACATCTCCCGCTCCAGCTCCCGGTTCAGCAGATTGTATGGGTTCTGCACCGTGATCGCCGGCGCCGCGTTCAATCGCTCCTGCACCCGCAGCGCCTTCATCACCTGCCACGCCTGGTGGTTGCAGATACCCACATAGCGCACCTTGCCCTGCTGCACCAGGCTGTCCAGCGCCCCAAACGTCTCCTCCACCGGCGTCGTTTCGTCCAATCCGTGGATCAGATAAACATCGATACGGTCCGTGTTCAGCCGGCGCAGCGAACGCTCCGCCTCGCGCAGAATATGGTAACGGGATAGGCCGCTGTCATTGGGGCCATCGCCAATCTCCCCCCGCACCTTGGACGTGATCACCACATCATCCCGCCGACCCTGTAACGCCTTCCCCAGCAACACCTCCGAGGTGCCTCTGAACGCCCGATCGTCCCCCAGCCCATAGATGTTGGCGCAATCGAATAGATTCACACCCAAATCCAGCGCTGCCGCCACCAGATTGCGTGCCTCCTTTTCGTCCTGCTGGCCTCGCAGCCCAAGCCCCAACGCCACGCGCGAAACCTTCACGCCCGCGCTGCCAAAATTCACGTATTGCATCCCTCTCTCCTCGTGTTCGCAGTCGGATTCAGGTCGGTTTCCCAAAACGCCGCCTTGCCGCATGTTCCCTGTCGTCCTGATTCGCAGTATAAAGGTTCGCTCAGGAAGATTCAACTATCATAACATTTGTCGGTTCACAACCTGGCTGATGGCTGTCGGCACAAGGCAATTGCATCTGAATTGGGTTGCGAAACAGGGCAATTGGGGTGCATCCCAAAATGGGGGCAAACTTTCACGTGTCTGAGCTGAGGTCTGAGACATCTCCAGTCCCCCATCAACTCCAAGCCAAGGATAACGCCTCCTCTGACCACTGACCACTGACTACTGCAGTTGGGCGGTCGGGCCTATTCGGCCCTCCCTTGTGCGGGGGCTCCGCCCCCGCAACGCCCCCTCTCCTACAACATGCCTCGTCGACTTGGTGTCGACATTGGTGACATGTGCCTAATCGAAAGGGTTTCGCCAAACCACGTCGCGCCAGTCCCACCAAATCCCCGCAGGTGCCGGCCCTGTGCCTGCCTTCGCATCCTCTCCAACTGACGGAACTCACGATAATGTCCGGCCTGGCGCCTCCCCTGCGTCTTTCCAAAAACCGCCAGACTTTTCCCACCCCAAATTTGGGTTGCACCCGGCAATTGCATCAAAAACAGTGATATAATATCCCTGCGCCAGAATGCATGTAGGCTTTACCAAGAGCGTACTGACATCAAGCCATGACTCTCTCTGGCAGGGAATCCGCAGGCGAGGGAGGACCCTTCCAAGACTGGTGGTTGCCCAGTACCCAACTAAGACGGCGAGGAAACGTGTGCGAAGTCATGCCCATAAGTCCAGGAAAAGGAATACTGCTCGCTCTCACCCGACATAGACCGACTTTAGGCGACCCGACTCGTCACCTTGCCCCCCAACCGCCAGCCGACCGGCGTGAGTCTGGCGTCTGTGAGAGAGTCGTTGAGAGGCCGCCAATACCGGGGGGCGGCTCCGGAAACGAAAAAACTGATGCAAAACCGTAACGGCAAAAAAGGGCCGAGAAAATTTTTTCGCCCGACATAACCCGACATAACCCGACTTTACCCGACCGACTCGTCCCACCATGTCAGAGTTCGTACAACTCTCGTACAACGCACGAAAACAGTTGAACGGGCCCGCCAGCGCCGGCAAGACCCTTACTGCAGCCCATCACACATATTGCATGAATTGCACTCAGACAACCCGAAAACGCTCGTAAACGCTCATAAACTCTCGTCCAACGCTCATGCGATTTAACCCGCGCCAGCCAAGCCCTAACTGCAGCACATCACAGAAACTGCAGTTCAGACAACACCAAAACGCTCATAAACACTCGCAATCTCTTGTAAACTCTCGTAAACTCTCGTCCAACACACAGTTGAGAAGGCCTGCGCAACACTATCAGGACAAACACTCCACAATGAATGAAATGCTCACATTATCCCCCAAGAAATCTGCACCGAATCTGAATTCCATCTTTCCCTCCGATGCTGGACTGCTCCTGACTTCCTCCCTCAGCCATTGGAGCATCAAGAACGCAGTCCACTTTGTCCTGGATGAGGACGACAGTCGCATCCGTCACGGCCATGCGCAGCACAACCTGACCGTCTTGCGCCGCTTGGCTCCAGACCTCCAGTGCAGAGAGAATAGCGCCAAAACCGGTAGTCCTGCCATACAAAAACGAGCCGGTTGGAATACTGACTATTTCCTGAGAACGCTCTCCCAATAAGACGCGAATGCCCTGGGGTTGCCGCGGAATGACATGGTCACTTCGGCAGCAGTAAGACATGATTCCTCTTCGACCTCACCAAAAATAAAAGACACCAAAATTTTGACAGCCGTCGACTTTTTCGCTAGAATTCCCGCTTGATATTCATTCTGCGACCGCCTCTTCACTTCGGCCGCAAAGATACGAAATCTTACCCGCGGCACAACAGAGAACTTAGCTGTAGCTCCCGAGAAGCCGCGCCCCATCAGGCATCAATACAAATCATTTTGTCCACATTCAAGGAGACAGAAAGAATGGAAAGCAAAGTAAGCCGACGTCAATTTCTCCGCATGGTTGGTGGCGCAGCCGGCGCTGTTGCCTTGGCCGCATGTGCCGCGCCTGCCGCACCCGCAGCGGACGGCGGAGACGCAATGTCCCAGGAGAAGATCGTCATCCGCTACGCCGGACTTGACGGTATGGGGGCCCGCGTCGAAGCATTCATGCTGCCGTGGGTCGAGGAAAACGGCTACGAACTCGAACGCGGCGCCTTCGGACAGCAGGAGCTGACCGATAAGATCATGCAGTCCGTCGCCACCGATACATACCTGGCCGACATCTTCCAGTTCCCCAGCAACGCCCGCGCCGATGTCATCAACGCCGGCGCTCTGCAGGAGATCCCGACCGAGGTCCTGGAGGCCATCGACTTTGACGACGTCCTCCCCGGTATCGTCAATACCCTCTCATGGGAAGGCAAGATCTATGCCCTGCCCTACGACGGCGATATCCACTACTACTCCTTCCGCAAAGACCTGTTCGCCAACGAGGACATCAACAGCCGCTTCAGTAACACCTACGGCTTCGACCTTTCGCCCGACACAGGCGCCGTAACCTGGGACCAGTGGCGCAACATCTGTGAATTCTTCACCGGCTGGGACTGGAACGAAAACGGCGAAGACGACGACTTTGGCGCCGCCTGCATGACCAAGCGCGGCGATACCCTCTGGTGGGGCTTCAACTCTCGCGCCACCGCCTATGCCAAGCATCCCGACGACGATGCCTACTTCATCGACCTCGACACCGGCGAAGCCCGACTCAACAATCCCGGCTTCGTTCGCGCCCTCACCGAATGGGTCGAAGAAATGCAGAACTGGGCGCCTCCCGGCGGCACCAACTTCACCTACGGTGATTCCCTAAACGCCATGAACGGCGGCCGCGTCGCCCAGACCTATAACTGGGACGCCGTCACCAGCGCCACCTCGCCCGAGACCTCCGTCATCCAGGGCCTGCAGGGCTACAACATTCTTCCGGGCTCACACGAAGTCTTCAACTCCAAGTCCGGCGAATGGGACTACTTCGACATTCCCAGCCATGCGCCATTCCACGCCTTCGGCGGCTGGGTCATCGCCGTTTCCGCCCAGGTCGACGAACTGGCCTATGACGCCGTCTGGGGCTTCGTCACCCATTTGACCAAGCCGGAAAGCGGCCTGGCATTCGTTACCGATCTGACCGGCGCCAGCCCCTACCGCTTCAGCCAGATGGAAGCGGTCGAAGAGTTCGCCACCGGCCCGCTGCAGTTGGGCGAAGAAGTGGCGATGGACTACCTGAACGCCGCACGCGAGACCCTCGACCATCCCAATGCCGTCACCGACCAGGCCTTCGGCGGCTGGGTACAGTACCGTGACGCGCTTGAACTGGGTGTATCCAAGGCGCTTGCCAACGAACTCCCGCCCCAGGATGCCCTGGACGAGGTCGCGGCCGCCTTTAACGAAATTAGCGAACGCATGGGCGGCCTCCAGCATCAGGCCGAACTCTACGCCCGCACCCTGGGCAAGTAACCGCAGTTGGTAATGTCAGTGGCCAGCGACCGGCGGCGAAGAGCCTGCCCGGTCGCTGGCCGCTGATTACTTCTCTTCTCTCTATCATTGCGGCGTAACTTTCACGCCAGCCCGCCAATCATCCAGGGCACAAATGGCAACTGAACCCCAAATCTACCCCTCGAAACGATTTCGCTTCGAAATCCGGGACAACCTCTGGAAGTGGATCTTCCTGGTGCCCGCAGTTGCCATCATCCTCATCTTGCTGGCTGTCCCCGTGTTGTGGACCCTCTACGCAGCCTTTACCGATCTCCACCTCTACCGCATCGGGGATTTCGATACGAAATTCGTCGGTCTGGCCAATTTCGAAAAGCTGCTGAACAACCGCTCGTTCTGGCGCACCGCTCGCAATACCGTCGTCTTCATGCTTGGTGTTGTGCCCACTCAGCTCATCATCGGCCTGACCGTCGCACTGGCGCTGAACAACATAACCCGCGGCCAGAAACTGTTTCGCACCTGGTTTCTGATGCCTCTCATGGTCAGCCCGGTCGTCGTATCCTTCATCGTTGGCCGCATGTTGTTCCAGGAAGACATCGGCCCCATCAATGACATCCTGCGCAGCTTCGGCTTCGATGGCGTCCCCTGGCTGACGAGCCCCACCTGGGCGATGGTTGCGCTGATGGCGATCGACGTCTGGCAGTGGAGCTCCTTCATGATCCTGATGCTGTTGGCCGCGCTGCAGGGCGTGCCGCCCGACCTGCACGAGGCCGCCCGCGTCGATGGCGCCAATCAACTGCAGGCGTTTTGGCGCATCACAGTGCCCCTGATCATGCCCATCACCATGACCGCGCTCCTGATCCGTATTATCGATGCCTTCAAAGTCGTGGAAATTATCATGGTGCTGACCGGCGGAGGGCCGGGGCAGGCCACCGAATCGGTGACGCTTGCCATCTATCGCACCGGGGTCAAGGGAGGTGATCTGGCCTTCGGCAGCAGCCAGGCCTACTTCCTCCTTATTGTCCTGATGATCTTCGGCGGGGCATACCTTGTTCTGACAAGACGAGCGATGGGGAAGGACTGATGGGACTAGCCGCACAAAAGCGGGTTCGCACGATCATATCCTACTGCATTCTGGGCTTCTGGTCCTTTATTCTCCTCTTCCCTATGTACTGGGTCGTGATCACCTCTTTCAAGAACGCCATTGACATGTCGATCAAGGCGACTTACATGCCGTTTATCGACTTTCAACCCGGGTTGCACGCCTGGCGCTACCTCTTCGTCGACCGGCTCACCTGGTTCCTCGATCCCTTCATGAACAGCGTGCTCGTCGCCTTCATCTCGTCAACGGTCGCCCTGGTTATCGGCTCTAGCGCCGGCTATGCCTTGGCCCGCTTCGATTACGGCGGCCGCAACAACTCAATCGTTCTCGGCTTCATGTCCCAGCGAATGTTCCCCGGCGCGCTCTTCATTCTCGCCTTTCTGGTGATGTTCCGCGAGCTGGGTCTCCTCGACACACGGCTGGCCCTGATCATCGTCTACAGCAGCGGCGCCATTCCCTTCATCGTCTGGGTGATGCGCGACTTCTTCGAAGGGCTTCCGGTGGAAATCGAAGAAAGTGCCATGATAGACGGCGCCAACCGCCTCGGTGTCCTCTTCCGAATCGCCATGCCCCTGGCCGCGCCCGGCCTGGTAGCCGTCTTCGTCCTATCCCTCATCGGCGCCTGGAACGAGTACCTCGTCGCCCTCACATTGACCTTCCGTGAAGCGATCACCATTCCCCTCTTCATGACCATGCAGGTCAGTCAGACAGGCTACACCGAATGGTGGAACATGAGCGCCATCTCGCTCGTCAGCGTCATCCCCGTCGTCGCAGCCGGCATGGCTCTGGAGAAATACATCACCGGCGGCCTGACCTTTGGCGCGCTCAAAGGCTAACCCAGCTGCGCTCGGCCGAAAGCCAGCCGTTTTACTCCGACTCCTCTCCTTTGCGGCGTCGACCCAACCATAAGCGCACCAGCCAAATCAGGACAGCCAGCGGAATCAGAAAGACCAGCAACAACGGAGTCAAGTACAGCACCGCCCAGATCAGCGCCGTCAGCAACCCTTGTAGCGTCGCCACCAGCGCTCGCAACGCATTTCGTACCGGTCCGCTCGCGCTCCAGGGTTCCTCCACGATAGGCCGGAATACGCTGTCCGGGATCAACTCAACCCAGATCGTCGAGAAATCGATCTGATTGTCCAGCAGGTTCTTGCGTCCCTGCAGCATCTCAATCTCTTCACGAATCTGCGTCAAGCTGCGGTGGACCGCCAGAATATCCTCTACCTCGGCATTGGGCCTCTCACGCACCTCCGTTAGCAGGGCCAGCAACTCCGTCTCGGTTGCCCGCAGGTTGCGCAGCTGCGCATCGAGGTCACTGTACTGGTCCGTAACATCCTGCCGGTTTACGTTCAGGTAGTTCACATCCGTAGCCAGAGCCTGCAACAGGTCCAGCGCCTCCTCCAATCCCGCAGAAGGCACACGGAGGGTTAACGAGCCGCGCAAAACGTCCGACTCGTCATACCTCCCCTTGGACAGATCCATGTCGGCCACATATCCGCCCAGTTCCGATACGATCTGCTCGACTCCCGACAGCGCCGTCGCCGCATCGGCTACAACCAGGGAAATGTTAGCATTGGCGATGACCTGGCGTGGCTCCCCCGCGCCATCAGTTGCCTGCTGCCCTGCGGCAGCCTCTGCGTCTGCCATGGCGGGCGCGCTCATCGCTGCCGATTCGGAAAAGGCCATATCCGAAGCGCCGGCGCCGCAGCCCGCCAAAGAAGTCCCCAAGAGAAACAAAACAATCGTAATGGTTAATTGTAGTCGTCCCATTGATCTCACTCCTGCCATCTCAACGTCACGCAATGAGCCTGGAATATAGGACGAATTCCTCCCCCCGTTTGTTCCCGTAACGACCACTTATGCGCCTAAGGGTCTGCCTCTTATCCGCCGAACTTGTCAGATGCAACCCCTCGTACCCCGGGGTCCGCTACGAATAGTCCGCCCGCATGAGGTTGTTCCGCCTTCTCCGCGTCGCTCATTCGAAAAGAAGCGCTTGTAATGTAGAGCAGGTCCAGATTCGGGCCCCCGAATGCGCAGGCAGTTATGGCTGACGTCGGCAATTCCACCTCCGCCAACACGGCTGCGGTATCCGGATTCCAGCGCCGCACTCGGCTGGCCCCGTAGTGCGCCACCCACAGCATCCCCTCCTCGTCTATTGTGAAGCCGTCGGCAAAGCCTACATCTTCGGAGAATTCGATGATGATGCGCTCATTCTGGATACCGCCCGTTTCAACATCGTAGTCATAAGCCCGGATCGCGAAATCGAGCGAATCGGTGTAATACATCGTTTTTGCGTCCAGGCTCCAGATGATGCCGTTCGAAATCGCGATATCTTCGATCATCCTGTGAACGCTGTGGTCGGTATCCATTCGGTAGACGCTCCCCTGGTCCGACTGGTCTTCATAGGCCATCGTGCCGGCCCAGAAACGGCCTCCGGGATCGCACTTGCCGTCATTGAAACGGTTCCCCGGCAGATGGGACTCAGGATCGACAAGCATCTCCACTGCCCCGCTCTCGGGGTCAAAGGCGGCGAAGCCGTCCTTCAGGGCCAGCATCAGCCCGCCGGACGCCCGATGTACAACCGTCCCCACGTGCTGCCCCACGTCCCACTCTCTGTTGCCCCCCGTCGCCGGGTCATAGGCATACAGCTTGCTCGACATGATGTCCACCCACCACAGCACACTGTCGTCGGCGTCCCAAATGGGCCCTTCGCCTACAAGCGCATGGGCGTCAATGAGAAGATCTACTTTAATGGACATACGATTCCCCCTCCAGGATCTTCGTGGTTTCTACTCTAGGACCTCTCCAAAATCGCAATCTGCCGACTGTAATGTTGGCCTCTGCTATGCAGTCCACGTTTCTTCAAATGCCTTCCTCAACATCGCTCCGCGCGTATGCAGTTACGTTCTCGCCTACCTCGGCAACCCGAACAGGTCTGCCCTCCTCAGCAGAACGGATAGTTGCTAACGTGCAGCGAACCGCATGTACACCATCTTCGCCGCTGTAACGTAGCGGCTGATCTTGGAGGATCGCTTCGAGCAAGTGATGGACCTGATTGACATGGCCTTGCCCGTAATAGCTGATCTCCGAATCCCACACGCGGTCTGGCTCCTCATCGAAGCGGAAGCAGACCGTCTCCCGACCCGCCCGGTGCAAAATCAGATGCTGTTGTCTCCCCTCCCACAGCAGATTGTGCCCGCCCTCTCCCAATACCTCAATCATGCCAGTCTCGCCGACCACGGTCGTGCTAAGGCCATGCATCGTGTCGTACTTACCGTTGAGCGGGTCCGCCCGCATCCACACGCCCTGCCGCGCCGCGTCCGCGTATCGCCACGTAATGATGGGTATGTCCAACTCTTCTGTTCGGTACGGGTCGTGGGAGGCGCCCGCCCTGCGTCCCCCTCGGCTTCCAGCCGCAACCACTGCATGGATTTCGTCTATCGTCGCGTCCTCCATCAGATACTCGGCCGTGGCAAAGAAATGCACCGCGTGATCGAACATCCACGGGTAGCGCCCTCCCCCGGACTGCTCTCCGTCCAGCCGCCACGCACGCGCCGCTGCGCTGAGATGCAGTTCGTGGTCCGCCCGCCGCCGCCAGGCGCCGTGTCTCAGCCGAATCTGCAGAGGCCGGCCGATTGCGCCATCCTCGATGAGCGCACGCGCCTTCATGTGCGAAGTGAGAAACACATAGGTCTCTCCAACCAGCAGCTTAACCACGGCGTTCTTCACGGCCCGCACCGCATCCATCCCCTCTGCCACACTGCGGCAAAACGGCTTCTCGCAGTGGATATGTTTGCCCGCCTGCGCTGCCTGCCGCGTCATCGTCGCGTGCAAAAAAGTAGGCGTCGCGATGTCGATGACCTGTACGTCGCAGTCGTCCAGCAGATCTGAGTAAGACGCATATACGCGCTCGACGCCGAACCGCTCGCCGAATGCCGCCGCCCGCTCGCTGTCAGTGTCACAGACCGCCAGAACTCTTGCCGAAGGATGGCACAAGTATCCACTTATGTGGGCTGTCGCCGCCAGCCCTAGCCCCACAATCCCAACGTCTACTCTTTCAACCAATATCGGCACTCCTGAGAGCAAGTGCCTGCCCTTGCTGAAGACGAACTGGATCAAACCTGACCGGGTTCAATCCTTGAAGCGCGGCAGGACCTCTTTGATGAATAACTCCGTACCTGCCGTTTCCGGGAAATCGGCAATACGGATCTGGAACAGAGTTACGCCTAGATCGACATACGCCTGCAATTGCGCCGCCACCTGGTCCGGTGTGCCCACGAGAGCGCCTCTGCCCCCCAACGAGTAGGGTGACGCCTCGCCCTGCTGGCGGGCCACGTCCTCCGAAAGATGGACCGCGATCGGGGGCAATGCACTTGTCTTTCGTATCTCGTCATAGTCTCGGCCCACCGCCTCGCAGTGTTCTCGCAACACACGCAACTTGTGCGCATAGATCTCAGGCGTCCCGCCCGGCAGATTCCACCAGTCCGCGTGCTTGGCTACCACCCGCAACGTCAACTGCTCGCCACCCCCGCCGACCATGATCGGCGGCAGCGGACTCGGCTGCGGATGACAATATGCGTTATCGATGCGATAGTGGCGCCCTTCATAGCTGGCTGGCGACTCCGTCCATAGTAGCTTTACGATTTCTATCGTCTCCTCCAACTGCCGAATCCGTGCTGCCGGTCGGGGGAATGGCCAGTTGTAGGCGTCGTACTCCTCCTCCAGCCAGCCGGCCCCGATCCCGAAAATGTGGCGCCCGCCCGTCAGCCACTGGAGCGATGCGGCCATCTTTGCCATCAACGCCGGGTTTCGGTAGGACTGGCAAAAGACCAGACTACCCCAGTCATAGCTCGGATAGAGGGCAGCGAAAAAGGCCAGTGTTGTCGCTACTTCGGTGGCAGGCGTATCTCTCGGCACAAAGGTCCCCCATGGATGCACATGATCGTCAACCCAGACCGATGTCAGATGACCGTCCATCAACTGCAAATGAGTGTGCATCTGCTCCAGGAACGTGTCGGCATCGACTCCGTCCGTCGGGAAGGATGGCGCGTGCCAGCCAAATTCTACTGATTGCATATCATTGGCTCCTTATATCGAGTCGGCCGCTCGTCAGTCGTCCACTGTTTCTGAGAGAATCAGCCCAGCGGCAAAGATGAGTCCGTTGCAGTCCACTTTCAACAGCGAGGGGTGTCAATAGATTGGATGCTGGTCTGCCGGTAAGTTTGGAGAGAATTGACCATGCAAGTATAGCTGTCCCTGACACCGGTCGCAACTGCCTTGCCATCGTGAGCCCTATTGCTCGCTCGCACCTTTCTTAGGGAATCACCCCCTTTGTTTTCGATTTTTGTGGCGTGTTATACTCCCTACGTATTGTCGCCAGTGCGCTTTCTATCTGCCTGTGAGCACGATGTGAACACCGCCAACCGTTTACTTCCCAGCATTCAGTGGACATTCCTGCGGCTACCCCTCCTCCTGCTGTCCACCGCGCTGGTCGCAGCCTGCGAACCCTCACCAACGGTGAATGTGCTCGGTTACATGCTCGAACAGCGCCTGGGAGGCCCGGTTGAACCTGCCCCGTCCGTCGCTAGGGGCAGCCTTTCCGGTCAGGTGCTGTATGCAGGTGCGCCCGTGGAAGATGCCGCCGTCATCGTAGCCACGCGTACTGGTACACCCTATGCCGCACGCACTGACGAGTCCGGGCACTATCGCATTGACAACATTCCTGCGGGTCGGTATGTGCCCGCGGCTGTCGCACCTGGATTTGAAGAGACCGCCCTCAGCGGAGCATACGACCTCCCTTATCCTGTCACAGTGCAGGCAGCACATACGACACAGGTACCCGCGCTCGTCCTGCGCCGTCACCGGCCTCGCCCATTACCCGCCCCCTTGCCCGAGGCCGCAGATCTCTGGTCGAGTGAACCGGTCACGAAGACGGCTCCATTTCCCGCGGGCGCAATCGCCTGGGAACGCGCGTACGCTTTCACACGCGCAGGTGCTCGAATCATTTCCCTTCGGCTCTACCGTCCCTTCCCCGACTCCGGCGCGAAGCTGCCTCTTTTGTTCGGTCTCTTCCCCGGCTGGGTCGACGATTGGGCGCCGGTAAACGTTGCCCTGGCTGATGCCGGCTATACGGTACTTGCGCTGTCCCCGACCGGCGCGTGGGGACTGGATGTGGCCGCTCACGCCGAGGACGCCCGCCTCGCGCTGGCACTGGCCCGCGGCGGTCACCTGGGTGTTGACCTGGCCGACGTGCCGGCCGTTGCCCTTGGGGGCAGCTTCAGCAGCGCTATGGTCAACCGGTTACTGCGGGATGAGCGCGATCAGTTCGCCGCCTGGCTGACCCTGGGAGGTGTCAGCAACGCCTTCACCGGCAGCGCAGACTTCTATGCCAAACGCCTGACCTTTCCCGAAAGATTCCGATACCTGATACCTGCAATGGGACCGGCAAACCTCTATCCTCTGCCCTTTCTCTACTTCTCGCCGGTCTACACCGCCTCCCAACTGCCGCCGACAATGATCATTCACACCGACGTCGACCGCATCATTCCCATTACCCAGGCATACGAGTTGGAAGAGGCGCTGCGCGACGCAGGCGTGTATGTCGAGGTCCTGTACTATGAAGACGTGAGCCATTATCTCCAGATTGGCGAGAACATGACCGAGTCCGGCGAAGAGATGTTCTGGCAGGTGCTCGGATTCCTGGAATCCCAGACCGGGAACATTGGGGAGTGAGGCGCAAAGATCGCCTTCAGTCTTCTCCTCTTCGGCCTCACTTTAATCTGTGGAAATTGTCGCGAATGAACTATAGTAGCTCTAGATGATCCAGAATGCCTGACCGATCTTGAATTGGAAATCGCCTTATCCCTACGGGCGCCGCAAGGGGCAATCCGAACGACGTGCAATCAATGGATTCGCCTCCGATTGCTGTCATCCGCGACCCGCCCACATGGAAGGCTGGCATCAGAGACTGGATCGATGCGGAGGAACCGATGAGCGTTACGACAACTGTATCAGTGAGTGACCGCGACTACCAGGCACTGACCTCCGGCGCAGCCGTCCAGCCCCGGCCTCATTTCGGCATCCTGTGTCTGAGAGAGCGGGACCGCGCCGATTTTCTCCAGAGAATGACAACCAACGACATCGCCCGTCTCCAGCCGGGCCAGGCCGCGGTGACCATTCTCACCAGCCCTATGGCGCGCATCGACGCCGTCTTCACCGTCCTCTGCCGCCAGGATGACCTTATGCTTCTGGCGTCTGAAGGACAGTCAGATGACTTGCGACAGCGGCTGCAGAGTCAGATTTTCTTCATGGATAAGGTGACCGTCACCAACGACAGCGCCGAATTGGGCCGTCTGCGCATGCTTGGTCAGACGGCGGCAGAACTGCTGCAGTCTGTCGGTCTGCCAAAGCCGGAGTCCGAAGACCAGTTTCTTGAAGATGATGGCGTAACCGTCCTCCGGCAAGATCGCTATGACCTCCCCGGCTTTGAGATCATAGCACCTGTCAACGCAGTGGTCGCACTCCAGGAGAGGATGGCTGACGCAGGCGCCGTCGTTCTCGTAGGGAACGACAGCTACGAAGCCCGCCGCGTCGAGTTGGGCCGACCGCGTCCCGGAAAGGAGTTGACTGACGCCTTTACACCGCTGGAGGCTGGCATGGCATGGGTCTGCGCCGAAAATAAGGGGTGTTACACAGGCCAGGAGATCATCGCGCGTCAACTCACCTACGGCAAGGTGACTCGATCTCTGGTCCGTCTTCGCAGCGAACTGCCTCTGCAGGAGGGCGCGACAGTCAGCGTCAATGGTCGCTCTTTCGGTACAGTCACCAGTGGTGCCCACAGCCCGTCAGCCGGACCGGTAGCGCTGGCAGTACTGAAACGGCCTCACAATGTCGAAGGTGCCGAGGTCACGGTTGAGGGTATTGCTGCAAACGTCGAACAGATTCCTTCGCCCTAGAATTGAGTGGCTGCAGCCGGCCATGATCAGCTTTCTTCCTGGAGATTTCAGGATCTGAGTGAATAGTTGGCCTACTGAAGCCGGCCGGTTTCTATCTGGCGTTTCTCTATGCCCTCCCGACCCTGGCGTCTTTTAATTGAGGATTCGCCCCGCTCTGGCGCAGCCAACATGGCTGTTGACGAGTCGATCGCCGAGGCTGCCGCTGCCGGCGATGTCCCGCCCACCCTCCGCTTCTACCGTTGGCAAAGTCCCACTGTCAGCCTGGGACGCTTTCAAAAAATATCCGACATCGACGAAGCTCGCATCGTCAAACAAGGGTACGACTTGGTGCGCAGGGCGACTGGCGGTAGGGCGATACTGCATGCTGAAGAACTGACGTACTCTGTGGCCGGCCCCATCGCCGAACCGCACATGGCCGGAGGCGTGATGGACGCCTATTTGCGATTCAGCAACGCCCTGCTATCCGGTCTGACAATACTGGGGCTGAAAGCCGAAAAGGCCGGCGCCCGTGCACGCGCCGGGCGCGAACTGTCGGCCGCCTGTTTTGAAATGCCCAGCGCCTATGAGATCACTGCCGGTGGCAGAAAACTGATGGGCAGTGCTCAAAGCCGTCGCAAAGGCTATGTCCTTCAGCATGGCAGTTTGCCTCTAAGGGGCGATGTCGCTCGGCTTGTGGATGTGCTCGCGTTACCCTGCGCCGCGCAGGAACAGCTACGTCAACAGCTGCGCCGGCAGGCCGTCACTCTTGCAGAGGCTTTGCAACTGTCGCCGGATTCAGATCAACTGGACTTTCCTCGAATAGCAGCGGCGATGGCTGACGGGTTCGCATCAACGCTGGATCAGGACCTCGAACCAGGCACACTCTCCCCAAACGAACTTCGCCGCAGCGCCGAACTGATCCGCACCCGCTATGCGGATCCGGCCTGGACTCTGCAGCGGTAACGTCACATGGCAATCGGGCATCTGACTCTCGAACTCTATCTACCCCTGACGAGTTCGCTGAAAGAGAAGCGAAGCATCGTCAAACCTCTTATTGCCCGGCTGCGCCGAGACTACAACGTTTCGGTCTGCGAAGCCGAAGGGCAGGATACGCTGAGCCGGGCCGTGCTGGAAGTAGCATGTGTCAGCCAGAACGGTGCACTGGCATACAGGCAACTTGAAAAGATCGCCCTTCGCGTCGAAAACTGGCGTCTCGACGCCGAGGTTGTAGATTACTTCATTGAAATGGTTGCATGAAAGAGGAGGTCGGCGTACAGACCTGTTACTTGCAGGACGCTCTCGTGCCAACGGGTCAACCGATTCAGATGCGTCGTGAGGGCCTTGCCTGCATTAACTGCGATTCGATTGTGAACGCAATTTAGCTGGCCTGCGCCTAGAGGGGAACGCCCGGAGAGGCGTTGTGTCTGCTCAGTGCAACGATGGATTCTTCCTGATTTTCTTCCGCGGACCAGCCGTAGTGCCGCACAATGAGAATTGCTACACTTACGACAACACTGATAATTGCGATCCACTGAGCGGTCGCCAGTTGGCCCATGACCCACGCATCCGGGCGAAAGTACTCGACCCAGAAGCGGCCCAACGGGTAGGCAATGAAATACATCAGCGCACCGTCGCCCCGCCGTAGCTTGTGCCCGAACTGCCAGTAGATGAAATACAGGAGTCCAAACAGCAGGAGGCTCCAACCGGCTTCATAGAAAAAAGTCGGGTGGAAGCCGTTGCTGGCATACCAGTCCAACGTAGCCTGTGGAACATCAGCTACGCCGCAAGGAGGCGCCCCCTCTGGGCGCTGGCAGGGATACACAGGGTTAATGTGGAACGCCCACGGCAGGTCTGTAGCCTGCCCGTGCAGCTCCTGATTGGCGAAGTTTCCCATGCGCCCGATTGCCTGGGCGACCAGAACATTGGGGCCAATGTAATCCAGATAGCTCAGAAAGCTCAGCCCATTGCGCCAGGTATACAAGACAATGGCGATGATGCCGCCTATCAGCCCGCCGTAGATGCCCAAACCGGTAAACCCAAAACCTCCCTTTCCCCCTCCCCACAATCTAATGATTTCAAACGGGTTTTCGCGATAGAAGGCCCAACCCGGCCCGTCGGCCGGCGTGCTGAACACGTGGTACAAGCGGGCGCCGACAATGCCTAGGAGCAGTGTCCAGGCCAGTAGGTTCCAGATGTGGTCGGGGTTTTCTCCGGCTCTCTGGGAAAGCCTCGCAGACAGCCAGGCGGCGACAACGGCGCCGCCAACAATGAATACACCGTACCATCCCGGAGCAAAGACTCTACCGAAGATTTCAAGTTCAAAAATGGTCGGACCCATACAGTTATCGTAGCCTTGTCAGTGAGAATGAGCCGTTACTTTCATACCAAAGTATAGAAGATCCTCGCACTTTCACGAAAAATCCGCCGTTTGGGCGACCCAACTCTACCCCGCGGCGAGTATTCTCCTTACGGTCCCGGAGCACCGTTCTCCAACCACACCTCCAGCGTGGCGCCTACCCTCTCGAAACTTTCCACTCCTAGTTTATCGATGGTATCTTCAACTGTATGCCAGTACGGATAGGTAAAATCGATGATGTCGATGGCGGTGTAGCCGGCCTCTATGAAGGGCGTGTGGTCGTCAATCAGGGGGGTGCCCGGTGCGAGGCGGAACCACTCACCGTATCCCAGCTGGTCAGCCACCGACCAGATCGCTTCCGTAAGAGGCCGGTCGGAGTTCGGTTCCCACAGAAGCTGCTGATCTGCATCGCCAATCATGTCTACGATGACCGTGTATCGCGGCGACTGGCACTCGCCTAGCGTCTCCAGATTCTCGACAAAGTAGCGGCTGCCCAGAATCCAGTCCCATCCGGGGATGCGTCCATTGTCTTCAGCGTCAAAAAACGCCAGGCAAATCGTGTGATCTGTGCTGTCCACATCCAGCGTACGTGCCAGCTCCAGCAGCACCGCCACGCCTGACGCGCCGTCATTGGCCCCGGGCACAGGTTTCTCACGGTTGGCGGGATCCGGGTCCTCGTCAGAATAGATTCGCGTATCATAATGCGCGCCCAGTATGATTACCGGTCCCGATCCCTTGTAAGCGATGAAATTGCGCGCTTCCACATCCGGTAGCGGGCGAAACGGCTGGATCAATACATCCCATCCATTCGCATTCAACTCCTGCACCATCCAGTCGCCCATCTCGCGATGGGCCGGCGTGCCGGTGATCCGGAATCCAAAGGCCATCTGCTCCTCAACATAGACCATCGCCTGCTCGGCCGAAAAGGACGCAGCGGAAGATGGCAGTTCCAGCAATCCATAGCCCAGATATCCGAAAAACCCCGCAGATGCCGCCAGAGCAACCAGCAGCGTGATTTCCGTGCGAAAGGTCTTGGTCGTATTCATTAGACGCCGCCAGTTCGTTAGGAACATAGGTCTTGGGCCTGGTGCCTCGGCAAGTGTATGTCCAATGAGGATTGGTCTGGATTCCGTTTTACTCACAGTCAAGCAAGTCGATATCACTTAGATGTGAGTGTGGCTTACCCCGGGAGCCCTTACGCTTGGAAAAGTCTCAACTCGCTCCCTGCTGCCGCATCCTGCTCAAGCAGATGGGCCGTCAAAGGACGCGAGTCAGGAGCGGGCCCGTAGGCGAATTCGGATGGGCGTGCCAACAAATGGGTAGTGCCGCCGCAACTGGTTTTCCAGATACCGAAGATAACTGAAGTGGGCCAACTCCGGATCGTTGACGAAGAGAATAAAGGTAGGCGGCTCGACGCTGGCCTGGGTTGCGTAATAGATGCGCAGAGGCCGCTGCTGCTTCGTCGCCGGCGGCGAACGGTGATAGGCATCCTGAATGACGCCGTTCAACTCCGCCGTTGAAATACGGTGCTTCCGTTCTGCCGCCACGGTCATCGCCGTCGGCAGCACCTTCTGTACACGCTGCTTCGTTAACGCGCTGATGAAGAGTACCGGCACGTAATCAAGAAACTGGAGGTCCGCGCGTACCTGTCGCGTATATTCTACCATCGTCTGTGTGTTTTTCTCGACGATGTCCCATTTGTTAACCAGGACTACAACGCTCTTGTGCGCCTCCAGTACATGGCCGGCGATGTGCGCATCTTGCGCGGTGACACCCTCGACACCGTCGACAAGAAGCAGGGCCACGTCAGCTCGATCGATACTGCGCATGCTGCGGAGGACACTGTATTTCTCGATTCCTGGCTCTACTCTTCCTCTTCGTCGGATTCCCGCGGTGTCAATCAGGGAGATCTTTTGACCATGATAGACGATCTCAGTGTCGATGGGATCGCGTGTCGTGCCGGCAATATCACTTACGATTGCCCTTTCCCGCCCGATCAAGGTGTTTAGCAGGCTGCTCTTGCCTACATTCGGTCTCCCCACAAGCGCGATGGCAACGACATCCTCTTCCCTGTCATCCCCAACCAGACTATCGGAGAGTTCAGCCGCAATCGAGTCGAGCAGGTCGCCTACGCCTATCCCATGAAAGGCGCTGATCGCAATCGGTTCACCTACCCCCAGCGCCCAGAACTCCGCCGCGTCGAGCTGCCTCTGTTCACTCTCGGCCTTATTGACCGCAAGGAAAACAGGTTTGGTCGTCTGCTGCAAGTATTCGGCAAGGTCCTCGTCAGCTGCCGTAAGGCCATCTTTTCCATCCACCACCAAAACGATTACGTCGGCCTCGTCCACTGCTATCCGGGCCTGGTTCGTGATTTCGGTCACATAACGGGCCGAGTCACGCGCCAGGGGCGCCACGCCCGGCCGCGTTGCCCTGAATTCTGCCGTCTTCTGCGCTTCCAGGCCCCCTGTGTCGATCACGACGAAGGAAACGCCGCTCCACTCCGCCTCCCCGTAAATCCTGTCCCGGGTCGTGCCAGGCAGATCTTCGACTATTGCCGTTCTGGCGCCAATGAGTCGGTTGAACAGGGTCGATTTGCCCACGTTGGGCCGACCCACAAGCGCGACCACTGCTTTTCGTTGCGTCATTTCAGATCAATTGGACGTTTCAGGTGTTTCCGTCGGAGGCGGCTCTGTCTGCTCCGGCGCCGGAACGGGCGAAGGTTGAACAGTTTCACTCACCGACGGCGGCGGCGTCTCGGTCGATTCCACTCCGGTCTCGGCTGTCGGTTCCATTGGTTCCGGAACAGGAGTTGCCGGTGTCTCAACTGGTTCAGGCGTCGCTGTGGCCGTCGGTGTGATCAAGGATTCAATCAACACTTCGATCGCTTCAGGGATCACTCCCTGTTCAACGATTCCTTCGGGCACGACAACCGTCGGTTCGACCAGGTGGCTGCCGGGCAACAGTCCCGTCAGGTCCAGGAGCACACGCACTTCTTCGGGGCCCAGCAGATCCAACCGCGGCAGCGGGCCGCTAACAATCACCTCAACTTCCTCCAGTGAAACGGTTATGCGCATGTCATCACCCGCGCCTTGGATGACCGGATGGCGAGTTACAGTCAGGCTGCTTTCCAAAGGCGCAACGCCTACCGTTACCTGGACGCTGACCTGAAGAGATGAGACATTTTCTGGCAGAATCAGGGGTAGGCTTTCCCGTACGTCGTCAGTCGCGCCTTCTATATCGAGTGGCGTCGTCTCCACAAATCCGGGTACCTCGCGCAATGCGCTCGGGCTGCCCGACAGAACGATCGTCTGTGGATCGACGTTAACGCCCGTCAGGCGGTAATTCGGCGAAGGCAGGCCCTTTACATCGGCGCGCACAACCACCTCTTTGCGTCCCGGAGGCTGTACAACAGGCACGACGATCCGGGCCGTGCCCGGTTCAATGTTTACCCTTCCCACCTCCAGATTCTGCGCATTGCGGGCGATAAGGGGTCGAACCTGCTCCACCTGGCTCTTGGCATTGCGCAGAAAGACCGTTGCAATCACTGACCGCACCTGCGTGACAAGTGTCCGCGGGCCGGATATCTCTACTTCCGCCGGCTCCGACAGCGGCTCCTGCCAGTCGTACCCGAATGCCGGGCTGTCCATTACCTCCACCTCTATCGGAACATAGCGGGAAATCACCGGCTCCAGCTGAACTCGCAACTGCCGCGGTTCAAGCGCGATGATTTCCACGTCGGGGTTCAGTGCCGTGACCTCAACCTCTACCTCGTAGCTGCCCGCCGTCAGATTCGCCAAGTCTATGACCGCGCTGAAATCGTCTACCTGGAGGGCATCCAGTGTGCGCTGGGGTGCCCGCAGCGTCAGCACCGCCGTGCGATTCGTCAGGTCTTGCACACTCTGCAGGCCTGGCCCCATGTTTCTAAGTTCGATCAGAATCGGCTCTTCATACTCCTCCCGAGTCATCGGGTTTTCCTGATCGATCGCAATAAACCAAACGACAAATGCCAGCAGAACCGACAGAAGCAGCGTCGTCGTCGGTTTCATGGAACGACCGTATCGCCGAATCTCATCAAACCTCTGCAAGAAATTCTCCGGTCTCTGCATTTCCCATTATTGGTCGTGGATCATAGAACTCGGTCAGCCTGCGCCGTAACTCGTTTGCTTCCAAACGCCTGGCCATGCGGCCGTTCGTTGCAATCGAAATCGCACCCGTTTCCTCGGAAACGACCACACTCATGGCATCCGTCAATTCCGTTATCCCTATTGCTGCCCGGTGTCGTGTGCCCAGCTGGTGGTCGGCAATATTGCGGTTTGTAAGAGGCAGAATGCAAGACGCGGCTGCAACTCTGCCGTTCTGGACGATCACCGCCCCGTCGTGGAGTGCTGTTCCAGGGAAAAATATCGTGAGCAGGAGCTCGTCTGTCAGTTCGCCATCGATTTTGACCCCGCGGTCGATATACTCCATCAACCCGCCGCTTCCTTCCAGCACCAGCAGAGTGCCATGGCGCCGCGCCGACAGCTGTTCGCACGCACGAACGATTTCATTGATCAGTGGTTCGGCACCCCCACTGGTGCGGCGCAAGAAGAACGGCGTCCTTCGCCCTACCTGTTCAAGGACGCGACGGATCTCCGGTTGAAAAATAACGGGGATCGACACAAAGACAACCAGAGAGCTATTGCGTAACAGCCAGCTGAATGCAGTCAACTCCACCGTACGGACAAGAACAAATACCAGGATACCGATTATCAAAATGCCAAGTACAAGCTGCGCAGCCTGCGTTCCTCGCAGCAAATGTAACAGTGCGTAGAATATCAGCATGAGCAGGAAAAGATCTACGATGTTTTGCCAGTCGGTTAGGCGACTGAGAATTGCCACAAAGTCAGTCATGTTAACCTCTTTTCACAGAAGGATTCCTCTTCGGATCCTTCCCCCTGCCCGTACAGCCCGTTCGCTTCTTCCCCAAGTCATGAGACCAAGTCGAAACCGCTGCCTGAACCTTTGTCAAGGACATCTACAGATAACTGAACTGCTTTCTGTCCTCGTAATCTGTTATACCGCGCCCCATTATAAGGGCAACTCTACGCCCCCCAGCAGATGCGCCAGAACCGCCTTCTGCGCGTGAAGTCGGTTGTGGGCCTGCGGAAAAACCCGGCTGCGGTCTCCGTCCATCACGGCATCGGAAACCTCTTCGCCGCGGTGGGCGGGTAGGCAGTGCATGACCAGCACTTCCTCATTCTCCGACCGCTTTACCAACTCCGAGTTTACCTGGTATGGCGGTAAGACAGCCATCCTCTCTTCCCGCTCCTCTTCATCTCCCATGCTGACCCAGACATCCGTATACAGCACGTCAGCTCCTCTAACGCCGTCCAAGTCATCTGTAACTTCGACCTCCGCCTCCGCCGCGTCCAGCACACTTCCGGATGGAACGTACCCCCGCGGCGCCACGATGCGCACGTTGAGGCCGACCTTTCCCGCGGCCATGAGCAGGCTGGTCGCAACATTATTGGCGCCGTCACCCACATACACTAGCGTCCTGTCCTCAACCG
Source organism: Caldilineaceae bacterium (assembly GCA_011523365.1). Taxonomy (GTDB): domain Bacteria; phylum Chloroflexota; class Anaerolineae; order Caldilineales; family Caldilineaceae; genus Bin5. The sequence continues at coordinate 15,290 of WTGY01000088.1, read as the reverse complement.
AACCGAACTGCTCCCAGATGGTGAACACATCGGCCAGTGCCTGACAGGGATGGCTGAAGTCACTTAAACCGTTGATTACCGGCACGCTCCCCCACTCAACCATCTCCTCGATATGGCGGTGCGCGAAAACGCGCGCCATCACGCCGTCCACATAACCGCCCAATACCCGGATCACATCTGCCGGGCTTTCACGCGTGCCCAGACCGACCTCCGCCGGACTGAGGTAGAATGCATAGCCCCCCAGGTGTTGCATGCCCATTTCAAAGCTGACACGAGTGCGCAGCGACGGCTTCTCAAAAAGCATCGCCAGTGACTTTCCCGCAAGAATCGGGCTATTGCCTCCTCGCTCCGTCAACTCATCCTTCAACTGTCTTGCCAGCTTCAGAAGACCCCAGAACTGCTCACTTGTAAGGCTATGAATGCCAGTAAAATGGCTTAGAGGAGTAACGCTCACAATCTTCTCCTGCATATGGACTTGGAGACAGGTCTCCTAGGCAAGGGTGGATGGATCCGAAAATTAGGACGAACAGTTCACTCGCGAAGTTCCAAATTTGGCGAATCATTACTGTGCAGGGCCTGCCAGAACCGTCCTTCTGTCAGAAAACCGTCTGCGACATCGCTGCTGCGCTGACCAGCAAAGCCGCTGTCCACGAGGCCTGGATGTTGACAAGCGACTGGCCGCGGTAGACTGCCACCCAGGTGGCCAACCACAAAATGACCAGCACAGCCAAAGGCAAGGGAGCCCGGCCGAATATCAGCAACAGGGCGATTCCGGCTTGAGCCGCCGCCATGCCCGCGAGCCCACCCAGCGTGCCAGGGTTGTCCATACTGCTGTTCCCGCCCCAAACATGCAGAGTCCACAGCAAAATCAGCGCCCAGTGGCGACCGCTCCAAGGATCGAGGCCGAACAGCGTCAGGCCCATGAACCAAGGCGCCGCTACCACCGCGAGACTGTGAAGCACGGATGCGGGAACCAGCGCCACGTGTCGCTGAAGCCAGGCGCTCAACGCCAGGCCGAGCACAATCAGTGTTGCCCACACCGCTGACATGCTGATTGCAAATGCGGCCACAAAGGCTACCGCCACGCCCGGCAGCCAAACGCGCGCCAGTATCGAGAGAATGCCTGGACCGTGCATTCCCAAAACGCGCGCAGCTGGCGAACCCAAGGCCAGATAAGGCAGCCCCGGACGCCTTCGCGCCACAGTTGACCGTATTCGGGGCAATGCCTCTGGCGTAGCAAGACCGCCCCATATGTTACCCCACAAGGGATCGACCAGCAGGAAGAGAAGTATCAGCGTCTGCAGAGAGACTGTCCGACCTACGTCGCCGATTCCAGCGGCCAATGCCGCCGCTGCCAGCGACCAGGCGGCAGAGACGCGCCACGGAGAGAGTTCCGGCCAGAATCGGGCATCCAGCAACGCACTACTGGAAGTCGCTGAAATGGGTGCAGGACCCAAATCCAGTTCGGCGTTCGCGCCTGTCACCTCATTTGGCGGGTGCTCAGTTCCCAACTCTGCTGCAGCCGCGCCGAACTCCTCTGATGTTGTCAAAGTCTACCCGTATTCCTTCGCTCTTCTGGCAGGATCAATTCGCCCCAAGGTATCGGAAGCCGGTCGAACTTCGCGAAGTTTCCTCAAGGAGGTGGGGTATCAAGTTAATCTCAATAGAGTATTCTACCAGAAGGAGTGCCCGCAGTGAATTCTACACGATTACCTGCAAGCGGCCAGGCTGCACTTCGACGCTCAGTCTCTCGATCTCTCTCGACAAGATCTCTCCGTCCGTATGCACGGGAACGGCCTGCCGGACCGCGATACGAGCGGAACGCAGTCGACCAAAAGACACGCTCTTCTGTCCATGCAGTCCTGTCCTGGTCATCGCGCGGGGAAGGAGGTTAAGAATTCCCAGTTGCGAAAGCGCGTCAGCAAATGCCATGTCGAGCAGACCGTCGTCCATCTCCGCATCCGGCGTCAGATAAAAGGCCCCGCCAGTCCGTCGCGAGTTGCCGATGCTGACCAGCAACATCTCTTTGGCAACCCTGTGTTCGTTCCCGGCACCGTCGGTCCAACTGACCTCAAAGTGCGGCTGGTCATAGGCCCGCAGCGCTCGCAGCGTCGCCCACAGATAGATGACGAACCCGCGCAAACGTTTAATCTTGCGGCTTTCGACAGTCACCTGTGCCTCAAAACCCATGCCCAGATTGTTGTCGAAGTAGCGCCGCAACGTGTTGTGTCCGTCGAAGGCTTCGACCAGCCCCAAGTCGACGTCGCGCGTATTGCCCTCGCGGATGGCATGTACGGCTGCATCGATTTCCCGAGCCGACCCTGCCATGTCGGCGAAGTCGTTTCCGCTGCCCGCCTGCAAAACTGCCAACCCCTGCACCTGTTCATCGTCAGGGGTAGCCTCCGCCAGCCCGTTTACTACCTCATGTACGGTTCCGTCGCCGCCGGCGGCAACCACGATCGCGTAACCGTCCAACCGCGCGCGCCGAGCCAGAGCGATGCCCTCTCCCGGTACTGAAGTTTCCGCGATCTCGAAAGGAACGTTGCCGCGGCGAAACGCGGCTTCGATCTCGCCGGCCACCTTGCCACCGCGTCCGCGTCCCGCGTATGGGTTGAGTATGACCTTAACTGTTTCCACTTCACCCCCCTTCCGAAGCAGCGGTCTGCGACGAGGCCGCACCTTCAAGAATTAGCGCTTCCCTGGGCGGAATTGTAAGGTCCCAAAGCGTACCGTTGCGAGCGCAACAGGTCTGCCCGGAGGCTTCCAGCGGCCAGACGACCCGGTAAGTAGGCGAAGACAAGGCAGCGTCGGATTCCCCCTCCTTGCCCTTGCCGGCGAGAGGTACTGCCAATCGCGCCTCTGACTTTGCGCGGTTAAACAGGACGATCAATTGGCTTTCAACCGGGCATTTGTCCTCAGTTGCCTTGTCGGTAGAGATAGGGTCTTTGCATATGGATCGGCTGAATCCAAAGATGTCGCCGGCAGCGACAAGGGTCCTGTATGCGCCGGTACGCAGCGCAGAGTGGCTGTGCCGCAGAGCAATCGCCTGACGGTAGAAGCTGAGCATCTCGCCGTCCCAGCTCTCTTTCTCATCCCAAGGGAATGCCCCGCGGCAGCCCGGGTCCGGGCCCCCGTTCATGCCGATCTCTTCGCCGTAGTAGATGCAGGGGGCACCGGGCAGCGTCATCTGCAGCAGAAGGCAAAGCCGCACACCGCTGGCATCTCCGTCCAGAGCCCACAGGTTGCGCGCGGTATCGTGGCTGTTCAGCAGGTTGAACTGGGCGGTCACGACTTGCCAGTCGTAGCGTTCCAGCATCCGCTCGATCGCGGCCGCGAACGCGAGTGTATCCAGCTTTTCGATCGCGTAGCCGCCGGGCCGGTAGTCGCGAGGCACCGTTTCCGCACCGAAATAGCCGTAGGCAGCTCGGCTCAGGACATAGTTCATCACCGCGTCAAAGCGGTCTCCCTGCAGCCACTCCTCGGCCTCATGCCAGATCTCCCCAACTGTGTAGGCGTCAGCATTGGACTCCTTCACCACACGGCGAAACTCCTGCCAGAATGGCGGATCGTCGATTTCCTCAGGTACGTCCAGACGCCAACCGTCTGCGCCGAACTCGATCCAGTGACGGGCTACTTCAAGAAGGTAGCGTCTCATGCCGGGATTGCCGGTGTTCAGCTTAGGGAGGGCGGGCAGATTCCACCAGGCTGCGTAGTTGTGGGGCTGTTGCTCGTTACTGTGATAGGGGCGCAGAGGCCAGCCCTTGACGCGGAACCAATCAAAATAAGGGGATCTCTTGCCGGCTTCCAGGATGTGGTGGAAAGGCCAGAAGCCGCGTCCGCAGTGGTTGAAGACGCCGTCAACTACGACCCGCATGTCCCGCTCATGCGCCCTGTCCAGCAACTCCCGAAACGCGTCATCCCCGCCCAACAACGGGTCTATCTTCATGTAGTCGAAGGTATGGTAACGGTGATTCGAGGCCGAACTGAAGATCGGGTTCAGGTAGAGGGCGTTTACACCCAAATCCTCCAGATAGTCCAGGCGGTCCACGATTCCCAGAAGATCGCCGCCCTGGAAGCCCTGTTCCGAAGGCGGTGCACCCCAAGGTTTGAACTGGATTCCGGGAGGGTGCTGCAAACGGGGGCTGCGACTGAACCGGTCCGGAAAGATCTGATAGAAAACTGCGTGCTTAACCCAATCTGGTGTCTTGACGCCCATCATCGTCCCAATGTGATAGGAGAGGAAACCGAGGCCATGCAAGCCTGCGACCCCTGCAATCTCAATCTGATTGTTGCATAGGCATTGGCGGTTGTCAATGCATCTGGTCGAGGAGGGCCAGGGCAAACGCATCTAAGTCCGGACGCCGGAATCGCCCACGCAGGGCGACCAAAGGGGGTACCTACCCGACTCAAGCACCCTTACGAGGACTTGAACCAATTCGATGCCATTATCCTGGGTTAGGTCGGTCTAAGTCGATCCAGAGCAGGGCGCCTCCTTCTTTTTTTGGACTTCTGTCATGCCTTCGCAGACGTTTCTCCCATCCGATTCTGGCAACCTCACTAGGTCGGTCCCGGTTCGCTGCAACTGCCCTGGGTTCGGGCAGGTCAAGTCGAGTTAAGTAGTGGCAAGTAGTGTTAAGTCGTGGGAATTCCCTTTTTTTTGACTCAAATGCTTGAATTCGCAGACGTTTCCTCGCCGTCTTTGATGGCATATAGGCTGACTGTTCATGGGCAATTCATCGACTTGCAGCGGACCTCGTTCGCTCTCAGCTTCATTTATGGTGAGAGACATGGCATCTCAGGTTCAGATAAAACAGTTCCAAGTTTGGGCGCCTTTATGGCACACGAACTGTGCCCACAAGGGGTACTTCTGCCCGAATCATGGGGCTTCACAAGGACCATCCCGATTCGTTGCAACTGCCCTGGGTTGGCGCGGATTTCGACGGATTATGACGGATTATGACGGACTAAGTCGTACTTTGACGGAGTGTTTCCTTTTTCTTCGATCCTTACGTTCTTGAGTTCGCAGACGTCTCCACGCCGTCTTTGACATGTATCGGTAGAAGAAGCATGAGCAATTAACAGAGTTACAACGGCCCTCCTTCGACTTCAGATTTTCTTCCGGGCAGAGCCACGGCCCCCAAGGGGCAGGGCAGGGGCATCTGAATTCGGAGCCAATTATAGCATATGAACGGCGCCCACTCGGGGACCCCCACCCGAATAAGTGGGGCACAGGCATTCGACTGAAAGAGAATCTTCTTGAGATGGTCGTTCTTCAAGCCGTCTCGTTTGCGTCTTGCCGCGAAGCCGATGTTCGCGCTTTTCTGGTCACGCAGGAGGTTGAGGGGCATTTGGTACAGAATCGCCTCCCCCACAGGTCAACTGGCAGTCCTGATCAATCCGTGCAAAGCGCCTGGAAATCTTCCCTCTTCAGGCCAGACTCTCTGGATTCTGTGCAATCTATTCGAAGGCCGCCAAGGTCAGCGCTCAATTGCACCTTCCCTCCCCTTCCTTACTATTTCCATTGCGCGCACTCTGGCCCTGTGTGATAATCTCTGTGGCTGCCCTTGCCATGTCACACTCACAGGACGAGCTGCGGCGGAAGGGTCCTTAAGTCAGCCTCTACGCCCAATACACCGTTTGACCATCACTTCATGTACCTGCGCTTTACTCGATTCCTGCTGCCCCTGGTACTGACAATCCTCATCTTTGAGTTCGGCGCGCAGAGTATCAACGCGGGGATGGCGCGTATGCCCGACGCCATCCGAGTACTTGCGGCCTTTGGACTGGCCTGGGGACTGGTTACGTCACTGTCCAGCCCACTGGCGCAACTTCGTTATGCCGGGATGGTATTGGTGGAGGACAAACGGGACTTCTGGCGGGGCTTGACTTATGTAAGCGGCCTGGCGCTTATCATGGTGGCAGTACAGTGGCTTCTCGGCGGCACACCCATCAGCCGCCATCTGCTCGAAGGCCTGCACGCTGTTGATGCGGAGACAAGCGAACGAGTTCGCGTCATGATGTTGTCGCTGTTGCCGATGCCACTGCTGCGGGGTTTTACACAACTCGGCATGGGCGTCCTGACCCGCGGCAAGCGGACCGGCAGAATCAGTGTAGCCACCACCTTGAGCGTTGCCGCCGGGCTCGCGGCTGTCGTTGCCCTTCTCCAGGTCGACGCGATTCGAGCCCGGCCCATCTGGCTGCCGATCCTCGTTCTCTACGCGTCAACGCTCACCGAGTCTATCACTATCGTCTTCTATCTCTGGCGCTTCTTCGGCCGCCTCCCGGACGCGCTCGATCGTCCCCCGATCACCTATGCTGCCTTTTTCCGCTTTACCTGGCCGATTGCGCTCATGAATTTCATGCAGGAGTCCAGCCGTCCGCTCATCAATCTGTTCGTCGTGCGGGGCGCTCACGGCGCAGAAGCGTTGGCGGCGCTGACCGTGGCCTATACGCTCGGACAGTGGACCTACCGCTGGCTGAACGAGCTGCGCGCGCTCGTGCCCCCATTCTACGCCGAGCTGCAGTCCTATCGTCCCTTTCTGCGCTACGCCTACTGGTGCGGACTTGCTGCCTCCGCCATCTGCCTGCTGCTCTTCTGGACACCTCTGCGAACCGTCCTTCTGGAGCAGGTCATCGGAATAACGCCCGCCTTGGCTGAGCTCAGTCGAGTGCCCCTCCAGATCTACACATTCTTCCCATTCGTAGTCGTACACCGCGCCTATTTCCACAGCATCGCCTTTATGGAGCGCGACACACGACCTATGGCAGTTGGCGCGCCGATGCGTACCGGCGCCATTCTCATCGCCCTGCTGGTCCTGCCGTTGTTGGGAGTACAAGGCGCGACCCTCGGAGTGGCTGCGCTGCTGGCCGGCTTCACCTCCGAAACGACGACACTCTGGTGGCTCATCCTCGGCAAAAAGCAACTGCGCGTCTGGCGCACACGCCCGGCGGTGTGAAACACCTGTAGCCTGGTAGGCCCCGGTGTCAGGAATAGCGGGCCACCGCGTCCATGTCCAACTCAATTCCCAGGCCCGGCCCGTCGGGAATCGGCAACATACCTTCTTCGTCCAGTTGCCAGCCACCGGCTACGATTTCATCGATATAGGGCGAGCCGGTCTTGTACTCCACCAGGTCGGTATCGGCGAGCGCCGAGGCCAGCTGCAGGTCGGCCGCCAGTCCCAGGGCCGTGTTCCAACCGTGCGGGATCATGCGTACGCCATTCTCTTGCGCCATCCAGCCGATGCGGCGCTCCTCACTGATGCCGCCGACCTTGGCGACATCCGGCTGGACGATGTCGAAGGCGCCCTGCTGTAGAAAGGGAATGAAGGACTGGCGTCGCGTCAGGACCTCGCCGCCGGTAATGGGGACCGTCGTGTTACGGCGCAGATGGATGAAGTCTTCCAGGTCATCGGGGCGCAGCGGCTCCTCAAACCAGTCCACGCCGTAGTCAGCCAGCATGCCGGCACAACGCAGCGCCCACGTGTAGCGGCCCTGCCAGTGAGCGTCGCTGCCGCCGGCGTCCACCATCAACTGGTTGTCGTCCCCCACAACCTCGCGGGCGGTGGCCACGATCTCCTCATCCAGTTCGTCACTGACGCGGCCGAAAGGCCCCCACCCCATCTTGAAGGCGCGGAACCCCTGCTCCTTCCACATCTGCAGTTCGTCGCGCAGCGGGGCAGGCTGGTCCATAAGCAGAGAGGCATAAGGCCGGACCCGTTCCCGGTAACGCCCTCCCAGCAGGCGGCTGACCGGCTGACCGGTGACCTTGCCCAGAATGTCCCACATGGCGATGTCAATTCCGCTTATCGTGTGCGTGATGGTGCCGCCGCGCCCCATCCAAAACGTGTTCTGGTGCAGCCACTCACTTACCCTTTCCGGTTCGATCGCGGACTGACCGATCAGGAGCGGGCGCAGCACCTCCAGAGCGGCCAGCACAAGCCCGTCGTTGGTGAAGACGGAGCCGTAGCCGGTTACGCCTTCGTCCGTCTCGACAAAAACAAGCGTGTGGACGCAGTCTTCCTCCTTCAGCTCCTCGCTCCAGCCGCCCTCCGGCGTCGCGCCGCGCAGACCCGTCGCCCGTACCTCTGTGATCTTCATCTCCGCTCCTCGTCGGTGTGTTTTGACTTCCGTTCGAGTTCCGCATAAATGTCGCCGATGCGAACCAGTTCCGCCGCGACGTTGAAGTATCCTGTATAACGGATGGTATCGGGGCTGACATCGTAGTGATAGTGGCCGGCCTGATTCAGGTCACCCATATGGAAAAAGTGCGTATGTTCCCCCGAGTCGCGCAAGTGCAGGCGCCCACCGGTGGGGTCCCCCGTCCAGAATACGGCGAAGCAGAGCAGGTCGGGCCCCATATGCTCGTAGAACTGAAGAAAATCGGCAACGACTTCCTCGGCTTCCGTGTCGTAGTACCGGTGGGCGATGCACTCGTAATCCGGCATGACGTGTGAGCGTATCTGACCGGCCTCGATGACAAAGACACCGCCCATCCCCACCTGCCGGGCTCCGGGGGGCGCGCCTTTCCCGCCAATTTCCGGATGGGTTTGCAGACTCTTGCGCAACGCCTGCGTGAACGATCGCTCGTTGCCGGTCCTCCGCTCCACGCTGACCTTCAGCACAGGGCCCGGCCGGCCTTCCGACAGGAAGAGATTGGACAGTCCGCTGTGGCGCGTTGACGCATAGGGTTCAACAATGCACTCCTGCTGCGGTCCAACGCGAGCGACCTTGCACCTGTTGACCCCTCCCGCCTGCAATGTGGCGATCACCTCGCCGCAGTGTCCGTCCAACACGCCCGGAAAGGCCATGCCCGCGCCAAAGATGCTGCCTTCGGCCTGGCCGCAGTCGTTCGCCATCTCCGCCATGTCGAAGGTGACGTGGCGGTATCTGGGATTGTGGGCGTACGGTTCACCGCCTACCTCTAACAAAGCAGTGGACCCGCTCAAGCCGGGGCTGGCGCATCCTAGAGCCCGCAGGTCGGGGCAATCGACGACTTCAACATCGACATTGGCGTAATTGGCCTGCAATCCTTCCCGAATGACTTGCTTTAATTCTTCCAGGGAAGGTGACCACAACGACGCTCGGCTCATCGCGTCTGTCATAACTGTCCAACCTCTTTTCCCTAAGGTCTCGATTCAGACAAGAGTCAATCAGCGGGAGAGACCAACTGCTCGGCAAGCTCCAGCGCATCCGCGGGCCAGAAGACTTCGGGCCTGGGCTTGCGCACGCCCGGCGTCCCTGCCCGCGGTCGGCAATTCTGAATCGTTTCGATCCACCGGCTGGGAACCGCTTCCCGTCCATAAACAGCGCCAAGGAGCGCCCCGCAGATCGCCGCGTTAGTGTCGGTATCACCTCCCTGCTTGACCGTGTCAATGATTCCCTCCTCCACACTTTCTGCGTTAAGAAGTTGCCAGAGGGCGTTGCGGAAGGCGATCAATACCCACCCTTGGAAGCGCATGAAATTCTCCGGCGGAGAGTTGGCAGCCGCGGTGATCGCCTCTTTCAACCTGTCGTCGACGCCCATCTCCTCCGCCCATCCAGCGATCTCCCGATACAGGCTGTCTGCACTAATTCCTGTACGCACTGCGTGCGCGATCGCCATCGCGAAGAGCGCATTGGCCTCCTGGCAGACGCGATGGATGTGGGTGATGGCGGCGTCCTGCCGCGCCCACTCTGCCACCTGGTCCAACGTGTAGTTGGCGCCAAATATTCCCAGCGGGCTAATCCGCATCATTGCCCCGTTGGCTTGGCTGTCCGGACTACGCCGTCCGGTCAGGCCGCTTAATATTGTATTGCCGATGTCGAATGGATTGGACTCAAGCCAGAACACGTAGGCTTTTTCTGCTTCTTCTTTATCGAACGTCCCATGTGATACGAGCGATCGCGCCAGCAAGAGTGCCATTTCAGAGTCATCGGTAGGCTGGCCCGCAAGCGTGTCCCAAGTGCCGCCGTCTGCCATGTCCCGCACGCCTTCGGGATAGTTGAAGAGTATCTCTCCCGGGGACTGGAACTCAACCAGACTGCCGAGAGAGTCCCCAATCAGCTGGCCGAGCAGGCAGCCCTGCGCCCTGGAAAGGACGCCAGAATTGGAATGGCTTCTGTCACTTGGCATCTAATCTCTCCTCTTAACAGGATTGTACCACTGTGCCTACACCTGCCAAGCCCACCAGCTGTCCATAATGGCTGTAGTCGACGGTGACCGGATCAACGTCGGCGCGGCATGAGTTCGTAAACTGTGAAATTCCCTTCTTTGGCCCTCGGCACCAACTCCAACTCGCGGGCGGCCAGTTGAGGATGGAAGTTCTTCAACGGCTGCCAGGCAGGCGCGATAACGAACCTGGCTTCCTGCGGCCTCTTCGCGGCATCGTCCGCCAGCGCGACCGGGCTTGCAATCCAGCGTAAAGTGTAGTCTCTTGGATTCTCATACAGATAGAATTGAAAGTGCCAGCTCAGCGACTGGTGATACAGGACTGCCCCCGCCGGACTGTGACTGTCAATCCAGGCAGATGCCTCCCTCAGTCCGTCGTATGCGCCGTGATCGCTCCCTATCGGGAATTCACCCCTGGCCGCCTGCACGCCGCCCGGCAGCAAGAGCACAAGCCAGAGCCCGACAACTATCTGTCTCCACAGGCTGGAATCGAACGCCAGTATCCTCGCTCCCAGCCTTCCGCAAAGAATGGCAAAGGCCGGCGCGAGCGGCAGGAAATAGCGGTCCCAAACCGGAATGCTGAAAGCGGCGTGGATGCCCAGGTACAAGCCGGCCCATCCGCACAGAAGGACAACAAGCACTGAATTTCGCTCTGACCGCGCAAATTCTGTCCGCGGCACAAAGGCCAGCCCCAGCACAGTGGCAGCCGTCAGAACTATCCAGACGGAATCACTGGCCGTCAGGTACCAGAGCAGGTCGGCGATACGCGCAACGCGGGCCGACCACTCCCCCACCGAAAGCAGCTCAAGCGCTCCATAGTTGCGCACGCCCAGGTCCCAGGGCGATGGTGCCACGGCCCAGCGCAGGCTATCCCAATACAAGACCGGCAGAACAGTCAAAGCCAGCCCTCCGGCGACGCGCAGGCCCGCTGCCGCTATGGCCTTGGCTCTCGGGGAATCCGCAATCAGAACGGACAACGTCAACGGTACAAAGAACACCCCCTGCTGTTTGGTCATTATCGCTGCGCCCAGGCAAAGTCCAGCCAGAAAAGGGCGCGAACTCTGTGCGGCGAAGAGCGAACAAACGCCCGCCAGCACCAGCAAAGGATCGGTGAACGCCGTCGGGCTATAGCTGATTGCAAACGGATTCAGAGCGAAAACGGTCGCTGCCACCACGCCCGCAGCCGGCGTCCATGCCCGTTTGGCGATCGCGGCGACGACCGGGATCGTGAGTATGCTTATGCCGATATTCAGTAGCCGCGCGCTGGCCTCCGTGGCGCCAAGAGCCTTTAGGCAGTAGGCAAGCAGCCAGATAAACAGCGGTGGCTTATCGATCCAATGTTCGAGAAACTGGGGATCATCGTGGAGAAAGTTCAGCGCCCAGAAACTGTAGAGCGCTTCATCCTGGTGGAAGCGAAAGCGGTCCAGCAAGACCAGGCGCAGCCCAAATCCTAGCAGAATTAGGAAACACAGGTATCGCTGGTAGCTTATTCCTGCGCCAAGAATGTCAGGTAGGGAAATCCCTCTGTCTGAATGGGAGGAAGCCTGGGACTTCGCAGCCGTGGCATGCAACGTCGATTGCACGATTGAGTCGCTGTCTTTCTATCTCGCGCAAGAAGGGAAACTGAAACGACGCGCCTGGAGATGCTCGGGCATCCACCGGGTACGGGACATTCTACTTCAACGCGATTGGGGGTTCAAAAAAGGAGCTCATCCGGGGACCTGACTTGATCATACCTTAAGTGCTTCATCTGGTATCTCGACAAACTGCTAACGCTCCTTCCAGAAGTTCGTACATGTTCACTGAGCGTGGCGAGGAGTCGGCCCTATCACTTCGCTGCGCTTGCTCATACTGTCCCAAGACTGCAAATTCACCCGCTTGAAACAGTGTCACGGCCGTTATCTGGGCAGGTGTGATGGCAAACTCGCTGTTATTGTCGCCCAATCCCTCTTCCCTCTCTCTCTTGCAGTCAAGTTACTCAGAAAACAGTCTGAGAATTCGCGCAACCGCGCAGCATATTTTTCCACATTGTCAGAACTGTCCATTTTCGCCAGTATTATCGCAAGATCTTTCAATTCGGCTCCGGTAGTGGGAGGTTTCGCAGCCGCAATTTCCATCTCCCGTTCGGACCTATGCCGTGCCAACACTTTTGCCGAATCGCAACGGATTCTGTCCCGGCCGCGAAAGTAGTCTTCTGTTTCAATTACGAGAAAATGTTCACTCGCTACGTCAGGGACATGCCCTGTCATCGTCAGCGTGACCAGTTCGTGCGAGACTTCTAACGTGGCTTCCCAAAGCGCCTCAGCGTACCAGGAGTGTTCCTCCTCACTGCCTTCTTCTCTCCCAATTGCCCACACGTCTGATTCCGCATAGCTTGTAATAGAGCCTGAAGTGGGTGCCCCGGCTTCGTCACCCTCCGTAAAATGGGCGGTCATCAGGTGGTGTTTGAACCTCGTCATCCTCTCAAATTCATCTGCCCAAGGCTCAACGTAGGCACTTTGGGAAATCAAGACCATCCAGGAATACTCTATCCGGTTCTTCTTCATTCCCTCTCGATTGAAGGTCAATTTCTCGGAAATGTCTCTGAGATGGAGGACGACAGTCAGCACCTGCTTGTACAGTTCTGATTCCACTTTGCCAATATCAATGAAACCGGGCAATTCGTCTGAAGGCTCTGTCTCAACCGTTCCTCCAATCAACAGAGCTCGTTCATCCGAGATACACGGCCCTGCAGGATGCGGCGAAATCGGAACACAGGCCGCCGCGAGCAACACGGTCCCGGCGATCAGAAGTCTTTGGAACATGGTCTCGCCTTTGAAGTGTTCAGGACGAGCTCCGGACCTAAGTTTCGATCGCACTTCTCGGGGCATCGAAGGCGATTAAAACAGCCCGCATCAACCGGGACGGCACGAGACGCCGTCCCGTCCGTGCAGGGCATCGAACGTCGAGAACGAGATTATCGAACTGTCAGCAGTTCCTGGAATCCGACCGACGAGAGTAAGCGTGTCATCTTCGCGGGAAACGATCAGGCGCGGAATGACGGGCAACTCGCGAAGGTGTGTTTCATTCTTTCCAGGAGAGTGCTTGTTGTTCCACACCATAGTCTGAACAGGAACCCGAAATGGAAGGACCGCGGCCGCCGCGTCTGCCGAGTCACTCCTTGCGGCATGGAAGGTGGCAATCGTGAAATCGGTCGAATCAATTGGGACGGTGGAGCCGCCATCAACGACGATTGAGACAGGCCGCATGTACTCCATGTGCAGGTCTTCCACGCCTTCTCTGTTGACAGCCATCTCTTCAGGAATCTCCCTGAGATAGAAGATGGCTGTCAGGGTCTCGCCCGCCAGGTTGGAAGCCGCACCAATAATGTCAATGTAACCCGGCAGAGAGCTCAAAGTCGGATCGCTAGCCTTCTGGCCGAGCAAAACGTCAAGATAGCCGCCGGCACAATCATCGAGCCTATCGGGCGGCAGCGCTTGTTCCGATGCTGCCGGCGGCTGTTGGGAAATTGGCACAAAGGCTGTGGCAAACAGCGCGATCCCAACGAGCTGGAGTTGCTTAACCATGGTGCATCATCCATTCTGACTGACTGTCTTGGAAAGGGGGGTCCACAGTGTATATCCTTCGCGGGAATGTGGAACCTTCGAAATCATCTACGAAGTAGTGTAGCCTGTCGTTGACAGCGTTTGTCCTCATGCAATGTACCGATTTCGGGAGATTAAAGGTTCTATTTTGGGAGATTCCTCACTTGAAGTCATGGTACAGAGTGATACAATTTTTATTAGAGGGCGATACCAGATTACAGCGTTGTATCTGGCAGTAGACAGCGGAGGATGCTGTGGAACGGAAAATGTTCGGCAAAGTCGTTGCCGCACTGCGAAAGGAGCAAATCGATTTCAATAGCGGCAACAGTTGGAGCCAGGAAAAACTGGCAGAGGAAACCGGGCTGACGACAAGAATCGTGGGCAAAATCGAACGGGGCAGCCAGGTACGCCTGGATAGAGGGACGCTACAGGACCTGGCGCGGGCCTTCAAACTTACATCGCTCGAACGCCGCGAATTCTTCGCCATGGCCAGTGAAATCACTGATGAGGCGATCGTGCGCGACGATCTCAACCACCAGGACGTCTTTGCCCAAGTTTGGGGCACGCTTGGCACACTTTGTACTCCCGCTTTCCTCATGGACTCGTTCGGCGATCTGGTCGGCGCCAACCGCGCCGTCCTTGACTTTCACAAACTCAACTGGTCTCAGTTGAATGCTGCAAGGTGTTCCGCCGGCAACGTCAATATCCTTTCACTCCTGCTTGCACCGGATGCGCCAATACGCCGCGTGTTGGGAACCGGTTGGAACACTATTGCTCTGGCAAATATGCGTCAGTGGCGGGTCATGACACTGCGATATCGTCATACCAACCGCTTTCGCAGCCTTTTCACCACACTGTCGGCTTACCCTGACTTCCAGATGCTATGGGCGGCCAGCCGCAGACGCGTCGAAGACGATAACAGTCGCCTGCGCAGTCATTTCTACACGCATGGCATCTATGGGCCGGTGGCCTATACCGTCTTCACCAACATCAGCCTGAGCGCATGCGGCGATCTCTACCTAGCCACCTTTGTGCCCCAGAATCGCGACACTGGGGCTGTGTTCCAGAACCTGGCCGACAGAAGCAACCGTCCCTTGGCGCTGACGCCCTGGCCGAATCCCAGTCTCCCCTGCAGTGCTTACGCGTAGACGAACACGCTGTCTGGGGAAAAGGACAGCCTGCTTTTGGGGAACCTGCCTGTAATATGGCTGACAGTAAGGGAGAGGCCGATCTGGGGACAGTGGATGTGATGTGGGAGCGTGAAGAAAAAAAGTGGAGAGCGTATCTACTAAGCCATGTTCTGTGTGTGTACTGTGTGCGGTCTGCCTGGGTGGAGTGTACCGTCAGTATTTCTGTAGCGGGCTCTCGATGGTCATCGCGGTGAACGTTGGAGATATATGGGAGCCGCCTCGCCTGCCTTTGCCTGCGCTTGCACATACTCGGGACGTGTCATGATGCGGGGGAAGTTCTGGTCGCCGCGGGTCGCCAAGGTTGAATTGCCCACACACTCGCTGCGGCGCGAGGTTGTAGGAGAGGGGGCGTTGCGGGGGCGGAGCCCC
>WTGY01000125.1 GCA_011523365.1 Caldilineaceae bacterium | reverse complement strand
GGGGGCTCCGCCCCCGCAACGCCCCCCCTAAACCTCCCGCCGCAGCGAGTGTGTGGGCAATTCAACCTTGGCGTCCCGCGGCGGCCAGAACTTCCCCCCGCCTCCTGGCAGATTCCGAAAATGTGTCCAGCGCAGGCATGACAGGCGAGGCCACTCCAATATATGCCCAACGTTCACCGCCATGACCATCGAGAGCCCGCTACAGAAACGCTGACGGTACATTCCCCCCAGGCAGACCCTACACTGAACATGGCCTGGTAGTTACCAAGAAACTTAAGAGTGCTGGTCGTCACGTCACCCACAGATTAACGCATTGTCGTTCTGGCCTTTCTGCATTACGACAACATCCTTATACACCAGCGGTCTGCTGTGTCAAGTAAACAATTTTCCAGGTTTCTGAGGGGCAGAGGGGTGGTAGACCTGCGTCAGGAAAAGAGGAGAGGAAAGAAAGAGGGGGCCTCGCGGCGGAGTCCGTGCTACGACCAAAACGGGCCCGCGCGCCCGCTACTGCTCATGAATCAGCACCAGCGTGCCCGGGTTGATGTCCGTGCTGAACATCCAGCCGTCATCGTCATCGTCGTACATGTAGGGGTACGCCCAATCGAAAAGCCATTCGGCATCATCCTCGGTCAAATTGATGCAACCCCGGCTCATCGGCCTGCCGAAGTTGCTGTGCCAGTACGTGCCATGAAAGGCGTAGTCCTCGAAAAAGTACTGGACATTCTTGACCTCTTCCACATGGTAGGCCGTGCCGGTGGCGCGGTTGCCGCCGCGCATGTCCTGCATCGCGATCTTGACCCAGATACGGTATGTCCCCGTTACCGTGGGCGAGTCGCCGACCCCGGATGAGATGACAAACACTCTGACCGGCCTCACGCCCTCATAAGCAATTGCCATCTGCTCACTGAGATCGACCTCGATCCAGCGCTCCGTGAGCGTAGGGTAGAGGGCCGGGTCAAGCCTTACACTCATGCCTTCCAGAAGTTCGAGCGCATTTTCGGATGGAATGCGCAGCACCAGGCCAGGCTCGAGAGTGCTGTAGTTCTGCAGGTCATTCAACCGGGCCAGTGCGCCAGGATTGACTTCGTGCATTTCCGCAATGTCCACGAGTGACTCGCCTTCCTGCACGGTATGAACCGCAAGACGGGCCCGCCCCGGTTGTATCGCAGGAAAGGGACTCGCGGGCTGCAGGCCGGTCACTGGATCAGCAGGTTGAGCAGCCGGTGCGAGCGCGTGCGGCACCAGCAGTTCCTGACCCACGCTGAGCCACTCCTCGGAAGTGAATCCATTTATGGACATGAGCCTAGTCAGGCTGATTCCATGCTTTCCGGCCAGACGGAACAGAGTGTCTCCTGGCTGGACCGTGTAGAGCTGAAAACGATCGACTATCTCGGCTGTCGCAGGCACATCCTCCCCGCCGTCGATCAGGAGCCGCTGGCCGTACCAAACATAGTTGACGTCCGCCAAGTCGTTGAGCTCCTGCAGAATCTCGACCGTCGTCCCATATCGCTTCGCAATCTCGCTCAGCGTTTCGCCCGGTTGGACGATGTGCTCTTCAGAGGCCGAGGCGCCCCCGCCAGTTGACATAACGGCGACCACGGCCAGAACGAGAGCCACGGTCCCGCGGGCTAAGGCTTTCATATGCCGTCTCATGAGGATTTCCCCAATAGATTGGGCCCATAGACCTCTGTCAGAACAGCGCTTTGAGGGGGCAAAACGCTTCTCACCGGCGGGCCCGCAGCTGCGCAAAGAAAACCCGGTTCGCCTCTGGTGTTCTTCGCGTCCCTTCGCGGATCGATCGGTATTGTATTTCACAACATACAGAACACGGCTTATCAGTTCCCTTAAGTTTATCAACTCACCCTATTCCCCCTGAAATGCAGCGAAGAATCGCAGAACAGTGCCTTGGACCCTCCTTGATCACCTGTTTCCCTGGCATCGAACTGAATCCCATCGTCCCGCTCTGTGTCTCCAATTCTCGCGCTGAATCCCCCCACCGTTCTGGGCGATTACAGCAGAAAAACGCCCCGATAGGACCGCCCCACTCTATGACACCTGTGACGGCCCACACGGTCTGGCTCCGGCCTGGCCGGCATCCCCTACCAGTCTGCAAATGCCCGCCTGAACAGGCCATTTCCCCCTTCCAGGCACTACGTGCGATATTCCTACATTTCATGTATAATTTGCATCCGGGAACACGCACCTGCACAGATCGCCGCCCCCGGCGAACGCGACGTGAGTAAATTCGGCGTACCCTGTTAGACCGCACCCGAACTTCTCTTGCCCTGGCAAGCCTGTATTCATCATAATTCGCCGGCAACGACGCGGCCACCTGCGCCCGTCTTCGGCCCATTTCTCGCAGTCCTTCGCATGTCAGCGCCCAGTCCGGTCGTGCTCGAGAAAGGAGACCTCCCATGAGTGTGCAGGCCATCCCCAGAAACTACAGCCTCTCCGGCGGCCACCAGGACGCCGTCGAGCTCGACGATGACCGCATCGTCGAACGTATGCAAGAAACCTGGTGGAAACCCAAACTTTCCCGCCAGCAGATGCGGGAGATCATGCAGCGTCGCGACGCGCCCGCCCTCCGGCACTACGGCCTCTGGTTCTTCCTCCTCGCCGTCAGCGCCTACCTCGCCGTCGTCTCCTGGGGCACCTGGTGGGCAATCCCGGCTTTCCTTGTTTATGGGACCATCTACTCCTCATCGGACGCCAGCTGGCACGAATGTGGCCACGGCACACCCTTCCGCACCCACTGGCTCAACGAACTCCTCTATCACGTCAGCTCCTTCATGACTTTCCGCGAAGCCTACATGTGGCGCTGGAGCCACTCCCGCCACCATACCCACACCTATATCGTCGGCCGCGACCCCGAAATCCAGGTCCAGCGCCCCGCCGACCTCCTCAAAATCGCCATGGACTTCTTCTATATTCGCAGCGGACCCCCCGAAGTCTGGCGCGTCCTCCGCAACGCTTTAGGCCGGCCCAACTCCGACGTTCTCGACTTCATGCCCGAACGTGAACTGCCCAAGATGTACTGGTCCTCCCGCATCTATTTCGCCATCATCGCCGCATTCGCCGTCTGGGCCATCGCTATCGGCAGCTTCCTGCCCATGATGTTCGTGCTCCTGCCCCGCTTCTACGGCGGCTGGCTCCACCAGCTTCTCGGCCTGACCCAGCACGCCGGCCTCGGTGAGGACACCTACGACCACCGCGAAAACACACGCACCGTCTTCGTCAACCCCGTTTTCGCCTACCTCTACATGAACATGCAGTACCACATCGAGCACCACTCCATGCCGATGACCCCCTTTCATGCCCTGCCCAAACTGCACGAAGCCGTCAAGGATCAGATGCCCCCGCCATACAAGAACCTCTGGGAGTGCTACCGCGAGATGATCCCCGCCCTCATCAAGCAGGCCACCGGCGATCCCGACTATCAGATAATGCGCCCCATCCCCAAAGACCCTGAAACCGGCACCGCCGAAACCCGCGCCGCCGCCGACGCCTACGGAGAGTGGGTCGAAGTCTGCCCGGTCGAAGACCTCGACGAAGAGGACGTAATCCGCCTCGACCACGGCAGCCGCACGCTTGCGATCTACCGCCTCAAAGGCGACCGCTACTACGCCACCGACGGCCTCTGCACCCACGAATACGCCTACCTCGCCGACGGCCTAGTCATCGACGGCGTCATCGAGTGCCCCCTCCATAACGGTCGTTTCGATATCACCACTGGCCGCGCCCTGCGCGCCCCCGCCTGCGATCACCTCGAGACCTATCCCGTCGAACGCCGCGGCAACACGCTCTTCGTTCGCGTCCCTTAATATCACGGTATGCGTGTAAGCTCCCTGATTGGACGGTTTTCGAGAGGAAAACAGCCATGAGCGTGCAAGCGATTCGCAGAGACTACAGCCTCTCCGGAGGCAACCGCGACGCCGTCGAACTCGATGGCGACCGCATCCAGGGCCGCCTCGAAGAGCAGTGGTGGAAACCGAAGCTCTCCCGCCAGCAAATGCGCGAAATCATGCAGCGCCGCGACGGGCCCGGCCTCTGGCACTTCGGCCTCTGGTTCCTGCTCCTCGGGGTCAGCGCCTACCTGGCCTTCATCTCCTGGGGCACCTGGTGGGCCATCCCCGCCTTCTTCGTCTATGGCACCATCTACACCTCCGCCGACTCCCGCTGGCACGAGAGCGGCCACGGCACACCCTTCCGCACACGCTGGCTCAACGAATTTGTCTACGCCGTCGCCTCCTTCCTCGGCATCCGCGAGGCCTACCTGTGGCGCTGGAGCCACTCACGCCACCATACACACACCTACTTCGTCGGCCGCGACCCTGAAATTCAGGTCCAGCGCCCCGCCGACCTTGTCAAACTCCTCATGGACTTCTTCTACCTGCGTAGCGGCCCGCCCGAAGTCTGGCGCCTCATCCGCAACGCCTGCGGTCGACCCAACGCCGACGTGCGCGACTTCGTACCCGAACGCGATCTGAAAAAGATGTACTGGTCCAGCCGCGTCCACATCGCCATTTATGCCGCCTTCATCGTCTGGTCCATTGCCGTCG
This sequence comes from Caldilineaceae bacterium, assembly GCA_011523365.1. Taxonomy (GTDB): domain Bacteria; phylum Chloroflexota; class Anaerolineae; order Caldilineales; family Caldilineaceae; genus Bin5. The sequence goes on along the minus strand of WTGY01000125.1, from coordinate 7,016 downwards.
GCAGCATCCTGCCCATGATGTTCGTACTCCTCCCCCGCTTCTACGGTGGCTGGCTCCAGCAGCTCCTCAGCCTCCCCCAGCACGCCGGACTCGGCGAAGACACCTACGACCACCGCCAGAACACCCGCACCATCTACGTCAATCCCGTCTTCGCCTTCCTCTACGTCAACATGCAGTACCACCTTGAGCATCACGCCATGCCCATGACCCCCTTCCATGCTCTGCCCAAGCTGCATGAAGCCGTCAAGGACCAGATGCCCCCGCCCTACACCAGCCTATGGGCAGCCTACAAGGAGCTGATTCCCGCTCTCATCAAACAGGCCACCGGCGACCCCGACTACCGCGTGATCAGACCGGTTCCCAAGGACCCGGAAACCGAAGATATCGAAGCAAAAGCCGCTTCTGACCCCTCCGGCGAATGGATCGAGATCGGCCCCGTTGAAGACATCGAAGAAGAGGACGTCATCCGCCTGGACCACGGCAGCCGCACCCTTGCCGTCTACCGGCTCAAAGGTGACCGCTACTACGCCACAGACGGCCTCTGCACACACGAATACGCCTACCTCGCCGATGGCCTCGTCATCGACGGCGTCATCGAGTGCCCGCTTCACAACGGCCGCTTTGACATCGCCACCGGGCGCGCCCTGCGCGCCCCCGCCTGCGACCATCTGGAGACCTACCCCGTCGAACGCCGCGGCAACACGCTCTACGTCCGTTTCGGCTGACCCGCCCGCGTCCGCACCAACAGAAATCCCAAACCATTCGTCACAGCAAGCAAGGAACCAACACGATGCAGATCGCCTTTATCGGAGTCGGCGGAATCGCCCAAAACTACATCGGCAGCCTCGAAAAACTGGATCGGCCCGTGGCCGCCGTCTGTGACATCAACGAACAGACCGCCGCCCGTGTCGCCGACGAGCTCAACTGCACCGGCTACACCGACCACCGCGAAATGCTCGACCGCGAAAACCTCGACGTCGTCTTCGTCGCCATCCCCCCTGCCGCCCACGACACGCAGACCATCGACGCCGTCCAGGCCGGCGCCCACGTATTCGTCGCCAAGCCCGTCGCCTTGGACCTCGACCTGGCCCGCCGCACCCAGGAGGCCGTCGCCGCCAGCGGCCGTATCAATCAGGTCGGCTACATGACACGCTACTCGGATATCACCGAGCGCGCCAAAGAGCTCGTCCAGGGCCGCGACCTCGGCATGGGCATCGGCCGCTTCCTTGCCCGCATGCCCCACTCCCATCCCTGGTGGGGCAAGTTCGCCGTCAGCGCCGGCCAGCTTGTCGAGCAGAGCACACACGTCTTCGACTGGCTCCGCTACTTCCTCGGCGAAATCGAATCAGTCCAGGCCTTCGGCCACGACGGTCCCGACAACACCATCGCCGACTTCGAGGACAGCACCGCCGTCAATCTCAGGTTCGCCAGCGGCGCAATAGGCAACGTCGTCAGTACCTGCTCCGCACGCGCCCGCGACGGCTTCATGACCGAGCTCTGCGGCCGCGACCTCTACCTCCGTCTTGTCATGGACACCCAACTCTCCGGCTACGTCGACCAGGAGGAAATCGACTACCACGGCCGGGAACGTGGCTACTTCCGCCAGATTGAATGCTTCATATCAGCCATCGAAACCCAGGACCAGAGCCTCGTCCGCTCCTCCTACGCCGACGCCGTCAAATCCCTGGCCGTCACCCTCGCCGCAAACCGCTCCCTCGAATCCGGCAAAGTCGAATCAGTCGAATAGGATTCTTCGAGCTACAAAAATCCTGGCAAAGTATGTTCTTCCAAACGCGCTTTCCGGCGACATCTTGTGATGAATGTCGTAACTCTCTATCCAAGAAACACAAATCTGCGTCAACGCCAAAGGGTCGCCTCCCTTTCCCACCTTGGACAAGAAAGGTGTTCTCCGCGCCCCTTCGCGTCCCTTCGCGGAAAGAGGCGTTCTCCACGCCCCTTCGCGGATCAACAGAAGTCTGTCCACGCCAATCCCTTTTCAATCAACCCTCAGTGAGCCCTGATCTATGAAATTCGGCACCCTCCAGAACGTAATCGAACAGCCCCTCTCTTCCGTATTCACTGTCGCATCCGAGCTCGGATTCCAAGGTGTCGAAATCGACTGGTACGACTTTACCGAAGCCCAACCCGGCGGCCCTCTCGCCCCCGAAAACCGCAGTACAATCCGCCAGAACGCCGCCCAGGCCGGCGTCGACATCCCCTGCGTCGCCGCCCACTTCCTCAACCGGGGCGGCCTCGCCCAGGCCGACAAGGAAACCTTCGGCCTCGACGCCGTCCGCACCGGCATCCACCTCTGCACCGACCTCGGCGCAGCCTATCTCCTCGTCCCCTTCTTCGGCCCGGCCATGATGCGCGACGACCAATCCGTCGCGCGCCTCGAGGCCAACCTGCGCCTCCTCGCCCCCGAAGCCGAAGCAGCCGGCGTCACCCTCGCCATCGAGCACACCCTCCGTGGCGACGAGACCGCCGCCCTCCTCGAACGCGTCGACTCCCCCGCCGTCGGCAACTACTGGGACATGGCCAACTGCATGGCACTCGGCTACGATCCTCTCGAAGAGATCGCCCAACTGGAACGGCACATCGTACGCGTCCACGCCAAGGAATACCACCGCGGCGATGACCCCCGCGGCACGCCCGACCAGCTCCACTACGAAGGCCTCAACAGAAAACCGTTCGGCGAGGGCGATGTTCCTGTGCCCGCAGTCCTGTCCGCCCTGCAGCAGGCCGGCTACGACGGCTACGTCGTCATCGAAACCGGCAAATTCGACGACGCCAGGCGCTCCGCCAAGGCCGCCCTCACCCTCCTCCAGGAACTGACAGGCCCATCGCAATGACCCACAACCCTTACGCAATGACCCGCTTCCAGGGCAAAACGGCCGTCGTCTCAGGCGGCGCCTCTGGCATCGGCCGCGCCACCGCGCAACGCCTCGCCGCCGAAGGCGCACACGTATTCATCGCCGATCTCAACGCCGCCCTGGCCGCAGAAACCGTTTCCCGGATCCGCGCAGCAGGCGGAACCGCCGGCTATGTGAACGTTGACCTCGCAGACGACGCTTCAGTGGAGGATTGCGCGCGCGAAGTTGCAGAGAAGGTTTCCTCTCTCCACATTCTCGTCAACAACGCAGCCCTGCTTCGCCAGGGCAGCATCGAAGACGGCGGCTGGATTGAAAACTGGGAAATCGAGACCCGCGTCGGCCTGCGCGGCTGGGTAATGATGACTCAACATCTCCTCCCCCTCCTCAAAGTGGAAGGCGGAGCCATCGTCAACCTCTCATCCGAAGGCGGCTACCTCGGCCGCCCCGGCATGTGGGTCTACGACGCCATCAAAGCCGGCGTCGTCTCCGCCACCAAGACCATGGCCCAGGAGTTCACCCAATACGGCATCCGCGTCAACGCCGTCGCGCCCGGCTGGATCGTGACCGAAATGCACTTCGCCTCACACCCCGACCCCGCCGCCTACAAAAAAGAGCTCGAAGAAACGTCCATCGACTCCTGTCTCATGCAGCGCCGAGGCGGCCCGGAGGAAGTAGCCAGCGCCATCGCCTTCCTCCTCAGCGACGACGCCTCCTACATCACCGGCACCACCATCCACGTCGACGGCGGCCGCGTCGGCATGAACCTCGGCCACCTCGGCATCCTGGAGTAATGCGTCCATTCAGTTCCAATTCTTCACCCTACTTGAGAAAAAAGCCGTTCTTCGCGCCCCTTCGCGTTCCTTCGCGGAAAAAAGCAGTTATCCTTAACCATTCGCTGACAATCCAAGCCCCACCCCGGAGCCCCAAATGACCAATTCCCTCAACGGACAACTTTGGCAGGACCATCCCCAACAAACCCTCGATTCATACACCCGTGACGGCTTCGTCGCCCTGTCGGGCTTTCTCACACCCGACGAAGTGGAAGAAACCCGCGCATCCATCGCCCGCTTCATCTCCGACACCGTCCCCCACCTCCCCCGCGAACAGGTCTTCTACGAAAACCTCGGCCAGCCCGACACCCTCAAACAGATCATAGGCCTCTTCAACCACGACACCTTCTTCCACCGCCTCATGTTCAACAGCCGCTTCGAAAAACTCGCCGAGCTCCTTCTCCAGGGCCCCGTTGTCGGCAAAAACATGCAGTACTTCAACAAGCCCCCCAAGATCGGCAAAGCCACCCCGCCCCACCAGGATGGCTACTACTTCATGCTCCACCCCTGCGAAGCCCTCACAATGTGGCTCGCCCTCGAAGAAGTCGACGAAGTAAACGGCTGCGTCCGCTACGTGCGCGGCTCACACCTCCTCCCCCTCCGCCCCCACGGCCGCACCCAGACGCTCGGCTTCTCCCAGGGCGTAACCGACTACGGCACCCCCCAGGACCTCGCCGGCGAAGTCGCCTTCCCCGCCCAACCCGGCGACCTCCTCATCCACAACGCCCTCACCATCCACCGCGCCGACGGCAACAAAAGTCCAACCCGCACACGTCAGGCCCTCGGCTTCATCTACTACTCTGAACGCGCCAAAGAGGACGAGGAAGCCCACGCCGCCTACCAGAAGATGCTCGCAGCAGATATGAAGGCCAAGGGCAAGATCTGACCTGCCCCCGACTCGTCCCCCAACCGACCTCCCCTACTTCAGCGCCGGCCCCGGCGTCCACTGCGACGCAATCGGCTCGGCGCTGCCCTCGTACACGATCCGCAGCGGCTCCATACGCGCCTGCAACGCAATTCCCGCGCCCGTCCCCGTCTCCCCGTTCCTCGCCTCAAGCGAATAAATCGTCGCCTGCGTACGCTCCGGCAGATCCACAAAGTGCGGATAGTACCACATCGTCAGCACCGTTCTCCGCTCGTCGCTGCGGTTCGCGTGCGCCGCGTGAAACAACCTCCCGTACCCCATCACCACGTCCCCCGCCTTCACCGGCACGTCAATCTCACCCTCCGCCCGCTGGAAAGCCGCGTCCTCCGGGTTCGCGTACGTCCTCAGCTCGTCCGTATGCATCGGCGCCGTCTGATCGTGCAGCGCATGACGCTTCCTATGCGACCCCGGTATCACCCGCAAACAGCCGTTGCGTACGTCCGTATCCGTCAGATAGTACATCAGAAAACACTGGATCGGCTGCCACGTATAGCTCACCGGGTCATCCCAAAACCGCCCGTCCTCGTGCCAGAACAGCGGCGGGCTCTGCGGTGGCTTGCTGATAATCCGCCCGTGACCGAACTTCGGCTCCGCAAACCCCAGCGCCCCCAGCGCTGCCAGCACCCCCGGATGCGCGATCAGCTCCCCCAGCACACTGTACCGGTACGCCATCGCCCAATCAATCAGCACCATGCTCCCCGTCGTCCGGTTCTGCTCAAAATGCGCCGCCTCCTGCTCCCCCAGCACACCGTCGCTCCAGGCCCCCAACTCCGCCACCAGCTCCGGCTCCAGCACCCCCCTGAACACCACAAACCCGTCCCGCACAAACTGCTCCCGCTTCTCCCTATCTACCACACTCATCTCAATCCCCCCTCCACGCATGCTCCCGCAAGCGCTCTCAATTTCGTCCACCCCGCCATCTCAGCCAACTAACCACTGACTACTGACTACTGACGACTGCCCTTCAGCCTCTCCGCCATATGCTCACCAATCATTACCGTAGTCAAATGCGTGTTCGCCCGCGGCACCTCAGGCATAACCGAGGCGTCAATAACCCGCAGACCATCCACGCCAACAACCCTGCACTCCGAATCCACAACCGTCGCCGGGTCTTCGACCGCCCCCATGCGGCACGTCCCCACAATGTGAAAACAGTCGATACACGCCTCCAGCAGCCAGCAATCCAACGCCTCGTCGCATACCGAGGCGTCGACACCTGCCCCACTCTCGCCATAAAGATCGCCCAATGAAATCTCCTCCGCAATCCCCGCAACTGCCGGATGACCCGCCACCGCAAACAACCGCCGCACCCCGTCTCGCAACCGCACCAGGTCTCTCCGGTCCGCCAACATACGCTCCTCGATCAGCGGTTCAACCTCTGGATCCGGCGATGTAATGCGCAGTTCCCCCTGCGAAAAAGCCTGAAAAACCGACACCACGATCACGCCTCGCTCCAGCGCCTCCCCCTCAATCCCAAACACATTGCAGCTGGCCATCAGCATGTCATTACGCCCCGCGCCCGCCAGCCCCGAGCTGTACCGAACACAGCAGCTGGTCCGCCGCGCATGAGGCCCCTCAGCCCGCGCCGCAGGACGCAGCTTGAGATGCAGCCCCACCGTCGGATGGTCCCGCAAGTTCCGGCCAACTCCCGCCAGATCGACCACCCGACTCACCCCAGCCGCTTCCAGGACCTCACCCGGCCCAATCCCTGACCGCATCAAAATTGCCGGCGAATGCACCGCCCCCCCACACAACAGAATCTCCCTGCCCCGCAAAACCGCCTCTCCGCCTTCAACACCGTCGAAGCGCCCCACGCGCACACCCACCGCGCGCCGCCGCACTCCAGTTCCTCCCTCCGCCGGATCCTCCGCAATCTCGACCCGCTCAACCAGCGCCCCGCCAACGATCGTCAGATTGGCCCGCCCCCGCGCCGGCTCCAGGTAACCGTCGTTCGTCGAAACACGCCTGTCATCCCGCACTGTCAGTGCCACCGGGGACACCCCCGTGCTGCCCGGCGCATTACAGTCCTCCGCCCAGCCGTACCCCAGCCCGACCGCTGCCTGCCGCAGCGCCAGATCCACCGCGCCCCACTCTGTCAGCGGCACCCGACACAACGGCACCGGACCCCCGCGCCCATGATTCGGCGCGTCGCCAAAATCAAGGTCATCCTCCATCCGCACAAAAGACCGCAACACCTCCCGGCCAGACCACCCGTCACAGCCCAGCGCCGCCCACCGGTCGAAATCATCCATCTCGCCCCGCAGCCCGATCATCCCGTTGATCGCCGAGCTCCCACCCATCCCCCGCCCGCGCACAAACGGCGCCGCCTCCTGCCTTTCAGTCCGCCGCGCCGCCAGTCCCGGCCACTGGTACGCCTCCCTGAATGCC
>WTGY01000017.1 GCA_011523365.1 Caldilineaceae bacterium | reverse complement strand
CCCCGCACAAGGGAGGGCCGAATAGGCCCGACCGCCCAAATGCGAGGAGAGAGTATAGAGGAGTGAGGAGAGAGGAAACTTCGGTCGTCTCGTTCAGTGTCGCGGGTTGAATGTGGCTGTGCTGTTTTAGCCGAAGGAGAGGTATTCGAGGGCGTCTTCTTCGGATTCGGCGCCGGCGCGGCCTCTGACTATGAGCTCGACTACGTCGTCGAGCCCGACTTCGGAGACGTTGAGGATTCCCTGGCGGCGGCCGCCTTTGAGGACCATGACACGGTCGCCGATGGCGAGGATGTCGGGGACGCGCTGGGTGATGAGGACGACGGCGTGGCCGCCGTCGCGCAGGTCCTTGATGAGGCGGAGGAGGGTGTTGGCCTCGCGGACGCCTAGGGCGGCGGTGGGCTCGTCCATGAGGAGGATATTGGCGTCGAAGGCGATGGCTTTGGCGGCGGCGACCATCTGGCGCTGGCCGCCGGACATGCGCTCGACTTTGAGCCTGGGGGAACTGATATTGATGTTCAGCCTTTTGAGCAACTCGGCGGATTCGGCATACATCTTCTTTTTGTCGAGGATGCTGAGAAAGGGCAGGCCCCGGGTATATTCGCGGCCGAGGAAGATGTTGCGGGCGACGTCGAGATTGTTGCAGAGGGCCAGGTCCTGGTAGATCATTTCAATGCCGCAGCTGCGGGCGTCGCGAGGGTCGCGGATCGTGACTTCCTCGCCGTTGATGATGATCCGGCCGCTGTCGGCGACGTGGGCGCCGCTGAGGATCTTCATGAGGGTGGACTTGCCGGCGGCGTTGTCGCCGACCAATCCCAGAATCTCGCCCTCACGCAGCTCCAGGTCGACCTGGTTCAGCGCCTGGACGCTGCCAAAGCGCTTGGATATGCCCTTCATTTCGACGATGTAGTTGCTTTCCAAGGTGATCCTCCTCCGGACAGGAGTGAGCGGAGAGGAGTGAGAGAAGAGAGAACATCTCTCACTCCTTCTTAAGCCGATTACCAGAGATTGGGGAAGAGATCCACGTTTTCCTTGGTGATCAGAACGGCGGGCGAGGTCTGCCAGAAGATGACCGGGCGGTTCTCGGCCAGATCCCTGGCGGACTGGATGATCTTGACGGCGATGAAGGAGGCGTCGTTGAGGACGGTGCCCCACATGGTGCCGTCGCGAATGGCGTCGTAGACCTCCTTGGCGCCGCCATCAACGCCGAGCACCTTGATGGTGTCCTGGAGGCCGGCCTCTGCGATCGCCCTGACTGCGCCGAGGCACATGTCGTCGTTATGGCAGTAGACCATGTGAATCTGGTCGGGGTAGGCGGTCAGGTAGTTCTCCATCACGGTGCGGGCTTCTTCACGGTTCCACATGCCGGTGTCGACGGCGACGAGCTCTCTGCCGGGGCAGTTTTCGGCGACGTATTCACGGGCGGAGGAGCGCTGGGGCACGAGGCCATGGCCGGTGGCGCCTTCGATGATGACCCAGCCCTGGCCATCTTCGAGGGCCTGGCAGACGGCCATGCCGGCGGTCTTGCCCTCAGCCCAGCCGGACGAGCCGATCATGGTGTTGACGTAGCCGAGGCCCTCTTCGTCAAGGTCGGCGCCTTCGGCGATCACGGGGATGCCGGCCTCCTGGGCTTCGCGGAGGGCGTCGTTGAGGGCAGAGGTGTCATAGGGAACGAGGGCGATCACGTCGTACTGCTTGGTGATGCAGTCCTCGATGAGGCGGATCTCGTTGGGTATGTCGCCCTGGGTATCGTATACGTCATAGGTGAAGCCGAATACGTTGGCTTCCTTTTCCGCCAGGGTGACCTTGGCGGTCGAGTAGGGATGGCCGAGCTCGATGATGTGACAGATGCGCAGGTCTTGCACCAGAGGCCAATCTTTGGCTTCGGTCTGCACGGGTGCGGCGCCGTCTGCCGTCATCACCTGCCCGTCGGGCATCACGCAGGCCGTCAACATGAGTGCGAGGACCATAACAGCGATCCAGACTCCGAAATGCTTCCTCATCTTCTTTCTCCTTTGTTTCGATAAGATTGCTCTGCGGGTCGTACTCAGATCAGCTTCGCGGGCTTAGTTTCTTCCTGCGGTCCCGAACTCCATCTGTCCAATAGGCTCTCCTTTCACCAGGAGGCTGACGAAGGCTTTCGCGGCCCCACTGCCGGGCCTTGGCGAGAGCCGGCGCCTCAGTGGTCAAGCAGTGCGGCGTCTGCGATTCATGTAGACATCCGAAACGACAACGGAGACCAGGATGACGCCCTGGATTACCCATTGCCAGTATGCGCTGACGCCGAGAAGGTTGAGCGAGTTGCGGACGACGCCCAGGAACATGACGCCGGCGACGGCGCCGAGGACGTTGCCGACGCCTCCGAAGAGGGATGTGCCGCCGATAACGGTGGCGGAAATGGCGAAGAGGGCGGTGTCTCTGCCGACGCCGGGATTGGCGCTGACGGCGCGGGAGGCAAGCAGGACGCCGGCGATGCCGCTGCAGAGGCCGGCCACGACGAAGGAGAGCGCAAAGAGACGATTGACGTTGAGGCCGGCGCGGTGCGAGGCGTCGGCGTTGCCGCCGATGGCGTACCAGTAGGTGCCGAGACTGGTCTGCGTCATGATGAGGTGGGCGATGATGCCGATGCCGAAGAAGGCGAGGGCGGGAAATTCGAAGAGCCCCAATTTGGCCGACCCCATCCAGCCGAAACCGTCGGCATGGCCGTAGATGGTGGTCTCGTCGGAGATGATGAATGTCAGTCCTTTGACGGCGACCATGGTGGAAAGGGTGGCGATGAAGAAGTTGACCTTCATCCTGGTCACGACAAAGCCATTGACGATGCCGACACCGGCTCCGGCGAGAACGCCGAGGAGGGCCGCCATAGGAACGCCCAGGTCCTGGGAGAGGGCGAAGACGATGCCGGCCAGGGCAAGGGTGGCGCCGACGCCGAGGTCGATGCCCCAGGCGATCATGAGGATGGTCAGACCGATGGAGATGATGCCGTCGATCGAGAACTGGGTGGTCATCTGGGTGATGTTGCGTCCGGTGGCGAAGAAGGGGACGAAGAGGACGGCATAGGTGAGTGCGAGCCCGAGGAGGATGAAGGCGCGGTATTCGATGAGCCATTGGAGGAGCTCACCCCATCTTGCGGGCGGCGGTCCTGGCGGCTGCGCGGTTTCGGCTGTGGGTTGTTCTTGCGGCGTTGTGTTACCGGTCATGGAAGACCTCGTGAATTCGCAGCAGACTGGCTAAGGGGGCACGCTTTCCTGGAACATCGATCCGCGCAGGGACGCGAAGGGTCGCGAAGAACATCTTTCTTTGATCCACGAAGGGCCACGAAGGACCACGAAGAACACCTTTCTCTTATCCACGGAGGGCCACTGAGGACCACGGAGAACACCTTTTTTTGATCCGCGAAGTTACGCGAAGGGGCGCGAAGAACATCAAAGGCGTATGGGATTCTCTTTGTGTGACTCCTCGGATCAGCCGCACTTTGCCCTCGTATGGAACTGTACGGACTAACGTCAACGAGCCCCAGTTTCTTGCTATTCACCGTTCGGGCCTGATGACTGAAGTTCGGGCTCGGTTTTCTTTTGCCTGCCCATTACCTGGATGGCGACCAGGCTGGCGGTTACGACGCCCTGTACTACCAGCTGTGTTTCGGGTTCGAAGCCGAGGATGGTAAGCGAATTGTTCAGCAGGGCGACGAGGATTGCGCCCCAGACGCCGCGGGCGACGCTGCCTCTGCCGCCGAAGATGTAGTTGCCGCCGAGGACGGATGCTGTAATGGCGTGAAATTCGTAGTTGAGGCCGATGAAGTAGTGGCCGGAGCCGGCGCGGGCGCTGACGACCATGGCGGCGACTGCGGAGCAGGCTCCGGTGGCGATGTACATCAGGGTCCGGTAGAGGGGGACGCGTACGCCGGCCAGCTTGGCGGCTTCTTCGTCGCCGCCGATGGCGTAGACCCTGGCGCCCAGGGTTGTTTCGGACAGAATCAGGTGCATGACCAGGGCGAGGGCCAGGAAGATGATTGTTGGGACTGCAAAGGGGCCTATGAACCCATCGGCAATCAGAAGGAATGGACTGTTACGGGGGACTCGGTAGTAGTAGCCGCCGGCGCTGAGGAGGGCGATGCCCTGGAAGATGGTCATGGTGCCCAGGGTGGTGAGCATGGGATTGGCTTTGAGCCTGCCGACCAGGAAGCCGTTGAATACACCGGTTGCCAGCCCGATTGCGAGGCCGAAGATGCAGGTGGCGGCGATGCCGGCGCCGCCCTCGAGCATGGCGACCATGGTGACGCTGATGAGGGAGACGATGGCGCCGACGGAGAGATCGAAGCTGCCGCTGATCATCATCCAGCAGACACCCACGGTAACGATGCCGTTGATGGAGGACTGGCGGAGTACGTTGATCAGGTTGCGGGCTGTGAGGAAGCGGGGGTTCAGGAACCCCATGAGGACGACGAGGGCGACTGTGAGGACGACCTGGGGCTCCCGCAGCAGGAAGCTGCCGAGGGCATTCAGCTGGCTGTTGCCGCGCAGTCTGCCCGGTATGAAGGCTTGTGGAAAGGTGGGGAGGCTCATCGTCGATCTGCGGCGATTGGCTGAGACGTGAGCGGGGGAAAGTTACTCGGTTCTATACGCGGTAACTGTCCACCCGTTTTGCGGACTGGCACATTGAGATGACTCTTGTGTACAGGTCGGGATTCCAACGCCGGAGGATATTGCGACACCATGTGCAGGGCGTTTGCATGGTTGTGAACGGTGTTCCGGGGTTACCCGAGGACCGAGGTTGCACGCGGTTCTCTGCAAGAGATGTCGGTTATCCTCTGTGAGGAGAGAATACGGTTAATGGTATTTCCTGTCAAGGACGATTTTGGCGCTGGCGGTGCTCGGGTTGACGGCGCAGGGGCGGAATAGAAGAGATAGTGACCAGGGTCCGTTGACATTTCTTGGAAGGCGGTTCAGAACTCAACAGTTACGGTAGGCCTGCAAGCCTGATCGGGATGTTTCTCTCATGCGTGACGCGATAAACGGAACAGATTGATCCGCGAAGTGACGCGAAAGGTCGCGAAGAACACCAAGGGCGCATGGGATTTTCCTGGCTTGAATGCGCGGGGCCGCCGCACTTTGTTGCCGTAAATCGCTGTTCTGACGGATGTCAACGAGGCCTAGTCCGTGGTTGCGGCCCTGGCCATACGGTAGCCGACGCGCGGTACAGTCAAGATATACTGGGGGTTGTTGGCGTCGTCACGCAGTTTGCGTCGCAGAGTCTTGACTACGGTTCGCAACGGCCGCGTGTCGCCGACGCTCTCCGCTCCCCAGATCCGTTGGAGCAGGAGGTCGTGTGAGAGCACATGGCCGGCGCTGCCGGCAAGCTCGCAAAGCAACCGAAACTCGGTCGTAGTCAGCTGCACTTCGTCTCCTCCCAGAGTCACCCGCCGCTCCCCATAGTGGATCATTAACTCTCCCGCCACGAATGGCTCGGTCTGCTTCGGTCTTTCCTGCCGGCGCAGAGCTGCCCTGATTCTTGCCAACAGCTCCGTTGACGAAAAGGGTTTCACAACGTAGTCAGAGGCGCCGAGGTCAAATGCCCGGGCGATGGTTTCATCCCTGTCGTATCCGGACAGAAAGATCACCGGCACCTCGGCGATGACCAGGAAGCGCTTCATCAATTCGATACCGTCATCGCCAGGAAGCATCAGGTCCAGGAGAACCAGTTCGGGCCTGTCCATCTCAAACAGGGAGAGCGCCTCTTCCGGGTCACCGGTTACGAGTGGGGTGAAACCGGCTTTGGTCAGTGCGTCGCGTACATATCGCAGTGTGCGCGGATCGTCGTCGACCACCAGGATGCGGGTCTGTTTTTCGGGTATCCGGTGCAGGTCCACAAATTGACTGACTGCAGTCCGCTCCACTGTCTCTTCCACCCTTGGCAGGGTAAAAGTGAAGCGGCTGCCCAGATCCGGGCCGTCGCTCTCGACCCAGATCCGCCCGCCATGCGCCTCCACAATTCCCTTGCAAATGGCCAGACCCAACCCTGTACCGCTGCTGTCACCATCTGCATCTCGATCCTTCTGGCTAAAGTGGGAGAATTTCCTGAACAGATTGGGGAGGCGTTCTGCCGAAACGCCTATTCCCTGATCTATCACCGAAAAGGTTACATGGGATTCTGCGCGCGTTGCGGACACGGAGATTGTAGAAGATTCTTTTGAGTAGGCGGCGGCGTTGGCGAGCAGATTGATCAGGACCTGAACGATGCGCCGCTTTTCCGCCAGTACCAGAGGCAGGTCGGGGGCGAGATCGATGCGGATGTTGGAGCGGGCGCCCTCGCTCAGGAATGAGTTGCGGGCGTCATCAACGATGTCGGCCACGACTGTGGGTTGGGGATCGACTGCGAGCGCGCCCATCTCAATATGGGCGACGTCGAGGAGATCGCTGATGAGGGAGCGCATGTAATCGGCCTGCTCGTTGATGATTCGGTGGAACTGTTTCGATTCAGCGGGGGCAAGATCGGATGAGGCCTCCAGCAAGGTGGCGGCGGAGCCTTTGATGGAGGTCAGGGGTCTTCTCAGTTCGTGGCTGACCATCCCCAGGAATCCGGCCCGCATTCTCTCAATCTCTTGCAGCGGCGTCAGATCCTGAAGGGTGACGACGACCGACTCGACCGCGCCTTCCTCCGAGTGGATGGGTGTGGCGTTGATCAGGGTGGTCACGCTGCGTCCGTCGGGAGCCAGGATCTCGATCTCCTCGGCGCGCACTGTCGTGCTAGCGCTCAGTACATGCGCGAGCGGCAATTCAGTCAGCGAAATTTCACGCCCATCGGCGCGGCGGACGGTCAACACCTTCAGAAGTTCCTCCGCAGAGCGGTCCGGCACAAGGAGGTCACTCACAATCCTTATCGCTTCCTGGTTGATCGACACCGGCTCGCCGGTTCTGGCGTTAAAAACGACGACCCCGACCGGCGAGGTGTTGACCAGCGCCTCCAGGTCGGCTCTGGCCTTGCGTTCCTCGCGGTATCGGCGCGCGTTGGCGATGACGAGCGCGGCCTGCGAAGCAAACATCGCCAATGTCTCTTCGTCTTCAGGGGTGAACTCCTTGCCCCCTTCCTTTTCGCCCACGAAGATATTGCCCACGCGCTCGCCCATGTGCCGTATTGGGGCGGCCAGAAGGGACATCATCGGACTCAGGAATCGGGGCAGGTCCGTTTCGTCGAGGCCCAGTCCCCTGGAGAAACCCTGAAAATCCCTGAGTCGCAGCGGCGTCGAATCCTTGCTCAACTCTTCGTAAACCTCTCTCCCTCCCTGTACCGTCCAGAGCTGCGCGGCCTCGGTGGGGGTCAAACCGTGGGCAAGGAAGAACGGTATGCCGCCTGACTCGTCCAGAATGGTAATGACGCCCACGCGGGCGTCCGTCAACGCGCAGGAATTGTCCAAGACCTCTTGCAGGACGGTATCGAAATCAAGGCTCTCGTTGATGCGAAGCGTCGCCTCGGCCAGCATGGTCAGACGGACGCGCAGCGCTTCTAATTCTTTTTGATGATAGTTGGCGTCTTCCATGTGTGGGTCCTGAAACTGTGTGGTTGGCATTGCGAGATTTTCTATCGTTTCAAGTCGAGCAGACTACAGGGTGAGCGTGGACGGTTTCGTATTGGCCTATCGCCCCTGGCTACCCAGGGTATTCTTCACGAAAGCCACACTGTTCTGAGCTTGATTTTCACAGCATCATCACATCATCCGGGTATACTTTAACACATTGCCTGAAGATAGAAGTATTTTTCGAGATCTTGTCCTCCAAAGTTCAAACCAAGACTTCCCTTTTTCCGACTGGATAAACTCCACAACGCTTATAGTTCGATATGCCCAACGTCGCGGGGCGGCACGAGCGACAGCCTGGTCCAATGGCGGTACAGGGTTGCCATCTTCTGAGTAGCCCTGGCCCGGCCTGGATTTCCTTCGGACGGGGGGAGGCGGCCGGGTTTACAACGAATCCCCTAACTCCCAATTGCCAGTACATTGAGCGTGAGAAGCATAAAGCATGAGAACGACTGTTACGCTTGACCTGCCGGATGATGTGTACCGCCGCCTGTTGCGCTCGGCTGAGTTCAACGAGCGTGCGCTGACGGAGGAGATCGCGCACCTGATCATGAGGCAGTTTGACCGCAACTATTCCAAGGCGGAATTTGACAGACTGGTGCAGGAAATCTTGCAGGGCTACGAGGAAAACTGACCGTTTGGCCAGTCCCCTGTGTCATTCTGCAGCCAGGTATCTGAGAAGGGGAATCGCTGCCAATGTCGCAAGTCAAAGACGAATTGCGAGTTGTCGAAGAGTTTCTGCTGCTGGTCCTTGACGCCGATCACGGCGATATTCGACATTCATTCCCGCTGCCCTCGCGAGCGGTCGCCTTTGCCGGCGCGGCGCTGATGGACCTTGCGCTGGAACGGCGGATCAAGACGGACCTCTGGCGACCCGAGATTCTCGTCGTCTCCGACCCGACCCCTTTGGGAAGCGATTTGCTGGATCCCATCCTGGCGGAAATTGTGCGGGATGGAGAAACCACCCACGAAATCGCCTTCTGGATTACACAGTTGGCAAAACGCAGCGACCAGATCCGCGAAAGGACACTGGCCAGACTTATCAACCGGGGAATCCTGGAAGCCGACACGGGTGGCGAGCTCCTTCTTTCGCCAGGCGTTTCCCGCACGCGCCGCTACCACACGACGGACGACAAGCCCACCGAGGAAGTACAGCTCCGCATCATGCGTGCGCTATTCAGCGATGACATACCTGGCTCACGCGACATCGTCATCATCAGCCTGGTATCGGCCTGTGGCGTGTTCGAAAGTATGCTGTCCAAGGAAGAACTGGCCCAGGTGCAGCAGCGAATCGAAGTCATCTCCGGGATGGACCGGACTGGCCGGGAGATCGCAGCCTACATCCGGCAAATACAGGCCTTGCCTCCACCGGCGCCTCCGTCCGTTCGTCCCCCCAACGAAATCCCCGAGGCGGAGGGGTTGCCCCTGCTGGGCAACGTCTTTGGCATGGCCGGGGACCTGCGCGGCTTCCTGCTCCGGGAATACCAGCGGCACGGGCCGATTTTCAGAGTGCGGGCTTTGCAGTACAGCTGGGTCGCTCTCGTGGGCCCTGAGGCGAACGTATTCGCCGAGCACAATTCCGCCAAACATTTCCGTACTTGGGAGCAGTATCACGACTTCGGCGCTGCATTGGGCGCTCATCGCGTTCTTCTCTCAATGGACGGCCCGGAGCATATCCGCATGCGCCGGCTGCTAATCAAGGGATATTCGCCCAAGATGCTGGAGTCCAATCTGGACCTGGCGCACGACGTTACTCTGCGGGCGATCGAAGGGTGGCCGCAGGGGCGGCCCATAGAGATTCAGCGCGCGATGCAGCAGATTATCACCGAGCAGATCGGCATGTTCTGCACCGGCTTGTCGTCTGAAGAGTACTTCGATGATCTGCTCTATTTTCTGAAAATGAATATCCAGCTAAACATCACGAAACGTTTGCCCAAAGTGATGGGGCGCCTGCCGAAGTACCGGCGCGCCAGGCGGCGAATGCAGGCGTTTTACGACCGGATCATGGAAGCGCACCGGCCAGAAAGGCGCGAGGGGCAGCCGCCGGACTTTGTCGATGTACTGCTGGAAGCGAACCGGACCGATCCGCAGTTACTGCCGGAGACGGACCTGCTCGTGAACGTTCTTGCTCCCTATCTGGTGGGCATGGATACCGCTGCCAGCGTCTGCGCCTTCATGCTCTACGCCCTCCTCAAGCATCCGGAGATACTGGAGCGAATGAGAGAGGAGGTGGACGATATGTATGCGGAGTGCGGGTCGCCGACGCCGGCGGGAATGCGCAAGCTGGACGTTACCCACCGCGTCGCCCTGGAAACGCTGCGGATGTATCCGGTCGTGCCAGCCCTCACGCGCACCGTATCCAACTCGTTCGAATTCGGGGGCTACCGGGTACCCGCGGGCACAGAGATCATGCTGGGCACGACGGTAGGTCATCATCTTCCGGACTATTTCCCTGAGCCCGAGCAGTTCGACATTGAGCGCTACTCGCGGAGCCGGGCGGAGCATAAGCAGCCCGGCGCATTCGCCCCCTTTGGCGTGGGCCCGCACCGCTGCATCGGCAGCGGCCTGTCGGAGCTGCAGATTGCACTCACCCTGGCGGCCATCGTGCGCAAGGCCGACCTGGAGCTGGAACGGCCGGAACGCGAGTTGAAAATCAGGCTGTCACCTGCGCCGCACCCGGATGACTCGGTGCGAATGCGTCTGGTGCATCGCCGGGGAGATTGACTCGCTGCCGAAGGGCGCGCCGGCAGCCGATGCCGGTCGGGCCCATGGGCAAGGAATCGATGGAAGGACAACAGATCCCGCTCATCAACGACGCCGGCGAAATCACCGCCGAATGGATGCGGCAGGCGCTGGCCGCCGGCGGGGTTTCCACTGCCCAGGAGATCGCCGCGGTCGAGGTCGAGAGGCTGTCGGACGTGGCCAATGCGCTGGGCAATCTCTATCGCTGCCGCATGCTTGGTCAGAATGGCGAAGCAGCGAGTCCGGGTTCGGTCATCGTCAAGCTGCCCGGCGCCGATGCCCTGGCTCTGCGGTTCGCCAAGTGGATGTCGCTGCACCGCCGAGAGTTCCTGTTTTACCGGGACGTTGCAGGGCAGGGGTGCGTGCGGGCGCCGGCTCTTTACCATGGCGATTTCGACGAACGCAGCCACCGCTTCGTTCTCGTGCTGGAAGACCTGGGCGGTATGGAGGCAATACCGCAGAGCGCCGGCATCGACGCCGCGCGGGCGCGGCAGGTGGTCCGGGAAATTGCCGGGCTGCACGGGCGCTTCTGGGAGGCCGCAGGCGACCCGGCCCTGTCCGCCTGCGGCGACTTCCTCACAACCAGGGAAAGCCGCATCATGCAGACGGTCTACCTGCTGACCCTACCGGCGGCGCTGGAACGTTTCGGCGATCTGTTTTCCGCCGAAACGCGCCGGCTGGCGGAGGCGTTCGGGTTCCGGATCCCCGCTCACTTCGCCGCGGTCTCCGCCGGCCCGAAGAGTGTCGTGCATGGCGACTACCGGGCAGACAACATGCTGTTCGGCGGCGGCCGGGAGGAACTGGCCGTGATCGACTGGCAGGGCTTCGGCATCGGCTGCGGTATGTACGACGTTGCCTTCTTTTTTGGAACCAGCGTCGCCAGCGATCTCCGGCGCCGCATCGAGCGCGACGCCCTCGACGAATACCGCGCCATCGTTCTGCGCGCAGGCGCGGAGGGCTACAGCCGCGAAGCGTGCTGGCGCAGCTACCGTCAGAACATGCTGGGCACGCTTATGCCGATGGTCATCGGCTGCGGCGCGCTGGAGATGAGCGACCCGAAGCTGGTGAGCCAGTCGCGGGAACTGCTGAGCCGGGTGCTCACCGCCATCGAGGAGTTGGACTCCTGGGCGTTTCTGCCGTCGCGGGCGCGCTTTCCGGGTGACGGGGCCGGTTTTGAGGCGCTGTCGCGGTGCGGGTACCGGGCGTACCGCCTGGCCCTGCGCATGCGCCGGTCGCGGAGAAGTGCCGGGTGAACGGCGGCGGCGCGGGCGACGACGGTTCCCGGGGCCGCGCGGCGGCGTGGGAAGAGGCCCGTTCGCCGGCGCAGCGGCAGGTCACGCTGCCGATGGTCTGTGTCGGACTGGCGATGTTTCTGGCCGCTCTGGCCCAGACCGTGGTCGCAACCATCGTGCCGCTCATTGTCGCCGACCTGGGCGGATTCGACCGTTACACGTGGCCGTCCTCCTCGTACCTGGTGGCGGCGACGGTCGCCTACCCCATCGTGGGCCGGCTCAGCGATATCTACGGCCGCCGGGCGTTCCTCATCGCGGGCATCACGCTATTCATTGCCGGCTCGGCGCTGGTGGGGTTCAGTGGGTCGATGAATCAGGTGATCGGCTTCCGCGCGCTGCAGGGCCTGGGCGGGGGCGCGGTTATGACCTGCTGCTACGTGTCCATCGCCGATCTGTTTCCGCCCGAGGACCGGGGGAAATTTCAGGGTATCCTGGGCGCCGTGTACGCGCTGGCGACGGTGGTGGGGCCGGTCATGGGCGTTTTGGTTGCCGAATGGCTCTCCTGGCAGTACACCTTTCTGTTCATCGCGCTGACCGGCCTGCCGGTGCTGGCGCTGACGGTGCGGCGCTTTCCCGGACCGCACTCGCTTCCCCGGCAGTGGGAACTGGATTACGCCGGCATGGCGGCGCTATCTGTGGCCGTATCCGCGGTGGCGGTGGCGCTGTCGTCCGCCGAGGTTTCGCATACGTGGTATGCGCCCCAGGCTATCGGTCTGCTGGCGTTGGGGCTGGCGACGGCCGCGCTTTTTGTTGCAATTGAATCCAGGTCCAGGTCGCCGATAATGCCGCTGGGGATTTATCGGAATCCGGCGGTGGCGGTCGCCGTCGTTGTGACGCTCTCGACCAGCGCGGCGCTGCACGCGTTCGTGCTGTTTCTGCCGCTCTACTTCCAACTGGCGCTGGGCGTGTCCGCGACCCAGGCCGGCACGATGCTCATGCCGATGCTGCTGGGGATTGTGCTGGGCGCGATAGTGGCCGGCCAGCTGCTCTCAAGGACTGGAAGCCACTACCGGGTCCAAGCGGTGGCCGGCATCGCGCTCATGGCGGGGGGCATGTACCTTTTCTCCATCCTGGGCGACGGCGGCGGTCTTGCCCAGAGCATGCCGGTCCTCTTCAGTCAGATTTATCTCATCATCGCGGCGCTGGGGTTCGGCGCGGTTGTAGCCACCCTTTCGGTGGCTGTGCAGAACGGTGTGGCGTTCCGGCACGTGGGGAGTGCCACGGCCGCGCTGCAGTTCAGCCGCTCGCTGGGGGGCATGGTGGGTCTGGCCGCAACCGGCGTCGTGATGTTGCAGAGCTTTCGCACGGGCGTGGACGCGCTGGTTCCCGATAACGTCAGGAGCGTTCTCCCGGAAGGGCTGTTCAGTTCGGTGAAGGAAGACCCGCGGGCGCTGGTGGATCCGGCCGCGGCGCAGGTGTTGAAGGAGGCGGTTGCCGGGCCTGGCGGCGGCAATCTGCCGGCGGCGGACAGCCTTCTGCATGCGCTCAATCTTGCTCTGACGGGAGCGCTGAGCAATGTGTTCACGGTGCTGTGGGTGGCGGTGGCGCTGGCTTTGCCGGTGGCGTTGCTGCTGCGGGTGCGGGCCGGCAGAGTTGGCGGTTGACCTGGCGGGCGCTAATCCGGCTATTGCCATAACGTAACTGCTAAGCCATGTTGTGTGTGTACCGTGTGCGGTCTGCCTGGGGGGAATGCACCGTCAGGATTTCTGCAGCGGGCTCTTGATGGTCATGGCGGTGAACGTTGGGTATGTATGGGCGTTGCCTCGCCTGTCTTGCCTGTGCTGGCACATACTCGGAATGTGACAAGACGCGGGGTGGGGGGTAAGCCCGGCCGCCGCGAGACGACAACTTCACATTCACCACACACTCGCTACGGCGCGGACAGGAGAGGGGGCGTTGCGGGGGCGGAGCCCCCGCACAAGGGAGGGCCGAATAGGCCCGACCGCCCAGAAAATCGAGGAGAGAGAAAACCCTTCTCTCCCTGAATCATGAGCGCCATTTGGCAAGGACTTGGCAGTCACCGCAGTTTCATAATCAGGATGCCGCGATGCCGGCAGAAGCGAGGATAGAATGATGGCGGCTGCCTCTCAATCCGCTCCACGCTACTACGACCTGGACGCTCTGCGCGCCGCGGCCATGTTTCTGCTCGTCTTGCTTCATGGTACCTATTTCGTGTTACAGGACCCGGCACACCGGTGGCCGGTGCTCGACCCTTCGGTGGGCGACGACCCGACCTACGGCATCTTGCTGAACGTCAGTTCCGGCTTCCTGAGGCCGACATTCTTCCTGATCAGCGGGCTGTTCAGCGCGCTGTTATGGCAGAAACGGGGACTCCGCGGGCTAGGGATGCACCGTCTCAAGCGGTTGGGGGTCCCTTTTTTCTTTGGATGCGTCATCATAATACCGCTAACCGGCCTGGCTATGGCGTTGACGTCCGGACGTCAGGAACCGTTCGACTACCCGTTTTGGATCCTCCCCTTTTTCTCTATTTGGGCCTTGATGCACCTGTGGTTTCTCTGGTATCTCATGCTACTCATTGGCCTCTTCATTCTTCTGGCACGACTGGGGCTGCAGTTCCGCAATCCGGCAGTCTGGTGGTCGGTCATACCGCTTTCGGCGGCGCTGTCGCTGGTGATGAGCGAACCCGTTTTCGGGCCGGACACTGTCAGGACGCTGCTTCCGGTACCTGCACCGTTTTTCCATTACGCCTGCTTCTTCTTTTTCGGAGCATTTATCTATCAACAAGGCGTATCAGTGCGCCGCTGGTGGATGATCGCCCTGCTGCCCGCGGCCGCGGCTTTCTACATGGGCGACCGCCTTCTCCGGCAGTACAGCTCCATAGAGACTATCGGGAGCGATCTGGCCGAGCCCGCTTTCATGTTCAGCAATTCGCTGACCCTGGCCAGCGCGCTGTTCGAAACGGCCTATGCCTGGCTGATGTGTTTCGGTGCGATGGGATTGTTCAACTGGCTCTTTTCTCGCCCTAATTTCACCGTGCGGTACCTCTCCGACGCCACGTATTGGACGTATCTGGTGCATTTGCCCTTGGTTATACTGGCCCAGTGGCTGGTTGTAGCGTGGCCCGTAAGCTATCACCTGAAGTATATCCTGGTGTGTGCCAGCGTTACGGCAGCGGCCCTGATAACGTATCAGCTGTTTGTCCGTTACACCTTCATAGGCAGCACGTTGAACGGTCCGCGGACGCGGCGGGCGCAGGACGCCGCCCCCGCAATACAAAGGAAGAGTGTTTCCGTTTGACGGTCGCCCGCCGATTGCGGCAGGGACGTCAGAGGCGGATTCTCTCATTGCTAACGTTGTAGCATGGGCCGCCGCCGGAGTTCGCGGCGGGCCGGCAGTTGACTGGATGAAAGAAAAGGCAGTAGCAGGATTGGGGCATGACAAGCGAGACGTTTAGAAGTTGCCCCTGAGCGAGCGGTTGGGGGCGTCCACTGCGCCTGTTCGGGTAGCGTTCTGCCTGCTTTGATCGTGGACAGACATCTGTATCGGCCGCCGCCACAACACGCCTCTGCACCGAGTCCCGCCAGAGGGTGGGAGGCAGAACGCATCAGTCTGGATGCACCTTATTTTTCCCGTTTCGTGGTCCAAAGATCGGGGCTCACCATAAATCGTCTTGCTGCCCTCAAGCGCTTTCATCGCAACCCGGAAATTGTAGGCTGCGGTGTGTCGACGTCGTTTCCTGACCATTGAACCGGCCCTCCACGTGCCTGGTGTCCTGCTCCATTGTGCACCTTAGCTCGAGGTCCAGTTTTTGGTGCCCACTTCACAGTGCTACTGCCGATACTCCCCGTTCTGTAGCGCCTGTTGTCGCGCTTCTTCCAAGGTGGACTGGATTTCGGAAACGTCAATCTCGGTTTCGGGCGTCTCCAATTTTGTGAACATCCAGTCAAAGACCGATCCGAAACCGGCCAGCATAGTTACAGGCAGGGCAAAAGAGAGAGGCGGCAGTACCTCGTCGGCCCCCCGCACTATTTCCTCACCCTTACGCGCGGCCTCTGGCAACAGTGTCCGATCTACGTCGCGATGCAAGGGAACCCATCCCACGTTTGTGGGGTCCTCGCCGATTCGGGCCATTTTCATCGCTTGCGCTTCGGCTGACGCCATGTAACCGACAAACGCGCTTGCCTGGGTATGATGCGCCGCCCCCGCTGGGATCACGTAGCCGAATACTGAAGTGACCTCTCCTGCCGGTGAATTGGGGTTCATCTGTGGAAACTGGAAAAAATCGAGTTCAGAGGCAAATTCAGGAGGCAACTCGCCCGCGATGAAATGGTGGGCAAGCGCCATCACAGCCTTCTTTTCCGTGAGCGGTTCATTCACATCCCCGCGAATCAGGGCGTTCATACTCCCTATCGCAGAAGTCAGGCTCGGCGATTCAATAAAGTATCCTCTTCGAAAAAGAGAAATCCAGGTTTCCCAGACGGCGGCTAACCGTTCATCTTTGTAGCTCTCCTCCCCCTGTATCAACTGCCTATGAAACGAAGGTCCATTCAAGCGTATATTGAGGTAGCTGAACCACAAAAAGTTGACTCGGCGGTCCTGCCCGGACACAGAGAGGGGCGTCTCCCCGTTCGCCAGTAGCGTGTCGCAGATGTAGCCAAATTCCTCCCAAGTGGTGGGCGGAACCAGACCATAGCGCTCGAAAACTTC
Organism: Caldilineaceae bacterium; assembly: GCA_011523365.1. Classification (GTDB taxonomy): domain Bacteria; phylum Chloroflexota; class Anaerolineae; order Caldilineales; family Caldilineaceae; genus Bin5. The sequence goes on along the minus strand of WTGY01000017.1, from coordinate 39,524 downwards.
CTTGTTGTAGTAGATGCCTGCCCAAGAAAATCCGATAGGAATGAATCGCGAAGTACCATCGACACGACCGACTTCCCTGAACTGCCTGCCATAGGCTTCAGCAAGGTCGTGCTCCGCCCAAATGTCGGAGACATCGAACAACTGATTCTGCTGGGCAACGTCGTACAGTTCATGGCTTTCCAGCCACATTACTACCTCGGGAGGCGGGGATTCCGACAAGTAATGGCTTAAGCCGTGCTCCTGAGATTGACGGTCAACCTCTATCCCCGGCACTTGCTCAAGGAATCGCTCAATCACCACCCTATCAGGCTCAGACCAATGTGGGTCCCCCGGCGCCACATATCTGATTGTCGCGGGCTCGCCAGAGTCGTCATCCCTATCCCTCTGAGCGCCGCAACCGACAAGCAAGAGCGCAGAAGTGAACAATAGAAGGAGCGATACAATTCCAAACTTTGGCGACGAAGGCCGCTGCTCTGAAGTTATGGTTGGCATTTCGTGTGCAGTGGCAAGAGACTGCATTAAGAACGTCTTCTCTGAACAGTCGATCGTTTTCATGTCTTCGCCTCCTCGACCGCTGAAACAAGAACGGCTCGTTTGTATCCTTCACCTGAAGCGCCCATAGTTATGCTCCAATACGCACGCTTTCCTGGAGAGTTTCGCGTCAGAGCCGGATTGCGTTTCGGGCCGACAGGGCGAGGGGTTGGGGTTGGCGGGGAAGGCGCACGGAGCGGAGGCAATATAAGACACTGGGGCGCACAGGCAACCCAGCTGTCCGGAGGGGGGCGCGTGAAAATGACCTCTGTGTTTCGACATCGCCGATCGACCCACCAGGCGGTCGTGCGTGTATCGGAGGGGGTTTTGGGGCAGCGGGGCGAGCCGTCACGTTGAGTGACGGCTTTGCCATTATGGCGATTAGCAGTTCAGCACGACTCTGGTGAGGGCCTGGAGGAAGGTTTGGGTTCGGAGGGTGTTGCCGGTGTTGGCGACCGCGACGATTGCAGAGGCCGTGAAATGAAGCAGGGCGGTGGTCTCGCCTTCGGACAGTGTAGTGTCTGAGAATTCGGCCTTGAACTCACTGTTGGATTCCCCACTGTTTCATCTTTAACCTCAGAGCATCAAACCATGGTCATAGCCAGATAAACGAAGCGACAGGACCATTGCTGCCTATGCTGACAACTGAGAGTCAGTTCGCTTCACACGAAACGCCATCCATGCCTGTCAGATAGTCTTCGGCCAAGAACAGAACGGTCGAATCGTGGTTGATGCCCGGAACATGAGCGGTCATCGTCAAGGTGTCGTTCTGGTGTGAGACTTCCAGGCCGACATGACCCGGCACCTCGTCGAAATAGATCGTGATTTCGTCTCTGTTGACAGTGTTCTTCCACAGGACGGCGTGCAGGATGTTTTGCAGCGGTTCTGACGAGGGATCCATGTTCCTTGCCTGGCGGTAGGCTCCGAGCGTGTATTCGGACAGGTTGCTTTGATAGTCAGTCACCGGAACTACCTCTCAATCGCGAATGAAACGCGCAGCATCGCTCCTGCCTCTACCTCGGCAACATTGTTCTCGAGCGTAAAGGTCGTCCGGCTTATGAAGTCGGTCCAGGAGGAAGCTCTGCATTGAGGAGCAATGGTCTCCTCGGAAACAGCGATGACCTCCTCACCCAAAGTCAGGCCCAACAGACGCGAAAGGCGGCCTGCCCGCATCTTGGCATCGGCGAACGCATCCAGAATCGCTTCCTCCTCCAGAGCGCGGCAGTCTTCCACGATGAACGTGACCTGCGTGGACAGCAGGGCCGGCGCCTGCTGACCTTGCAACGCCCTATGCAACTCCTGCAGGAATTCCTGCAGGCCGCCCGGGTCGTCATGGATAAAGGCGATTTCACTCGTCGGGTTCGTAGGGGTGAAGAGGCTGTAGACAAGGTGTTTGGTCTCCACCGTCTCCTTTCTTATCCCTCTTTCCAGCAACAGGTCAAGGACATTTTCAACGTCCTCAGGACCGACGATGAGCATGTCACTTCCAACGCCTGGAAAACCGGGTTGGGAACCCAGCGTCAAGTAGACCCGTGCTGCATCAGGTGGTGCGGAAGCGTATCCAAAACCGGTGACGGTAATGCCGGGCCGGCCGGCCACCGGTGCTCGGCCATCAACTTCCTCGTCCAATGCAGGGGCCGCGTAGCCATTTACGGGCGCAAAGAAGCAGGCCAGCACGATGAGCGAGTTGATCAGGACCTTGTTCATCAGTTTCTCCTCTCAGCATTCGGCGTACATCCGACCAAAGGCGATGAACTCCAGTGTAAATGGGAAGACCGAAACTGTATGGTTCGACCACGGAGGCTGCGCCAGCTTCTCTGCCAGCGCCAGCGGCACGCCTCCTCGTTTTTGCTGCTGTTGCCGGATTGTGTCAGCGCGAAGGGCACTAAACACTTGTGGAGAACAGCATACGCCCCTTCAAAGGGGATTGGTTAACTCAGATGTACCGATTTCAGCAAGGCGAGGCGCCAAAATCGGTGGGTTAGGCCGTTAAGTCAGGTGACGGACCTTGATTTGCCGGTCTAGCGACAGATGGATCGTGGGTCATTCATGCGTTTCGGGCCAGCAATTCAGGTTGGCGGCACTGACCACTAGTGAGTGCAGCGCGGTGGGGTCAGAGAGCTCTTCCATTTGAACCTCAAGCTGTTTCGCCATAGCTTTTTTGCCCATGACCTGTTCGTTGGCGTTTCCTCCGAAACAGAATGTACGCACTGTTGGAAAGTCCGGCAGGGACGCCAGATGGTCAGTACAGCTGCCGACATTCTGTGTTGCGTCCATCTGTGTCAGGCGCGTGGCGAGTTCGTGAACGACCGTCAGGTAAGGAAACTGAATGTCGGGCAGGTCGGATGCCTGGTTGGCATACATTTGGATCAGTGCTTCCAGTTCTTCCCTGTTTTCGGCGCAATGCTGTTCAGCGGCGGCGAATGCATTCATGTAGATTACGGCGATGTGATGAGCGCCCATGGCGAAGTTCTGTGCTTTTGTGATCGAATGTGCGAAATCCAAGGCCCCATCATCCTCCATGGCGGACATCGCCCACAGCTGCAACCATCTGTCTGATTTCATCTGGTCTACGTCCAAGGCCGTGACGGGCTCGCCCTGGTGGTTTATGAGGATGGCGGGTACGCCATCAAGGAATGCCAGGGAGTTCAGATGTTGGGCATATCGCGGGGGGATCACAACAGGCTCAGATATGGGGATGGGCGCAAGGGATTCTGGTGCGCTGTCTGCGGCTTGACCTGTAATCGACGGAGCATGGCTGCTCATCTCGACGGAACCGCCAAAGAAGTCATACGCCCGGAATTTGAGCCGCGACTCTGCCATGATCCCGGGGATCTCTCCAGTGAGCGTTATCGTGTTGTCGTCGGCAGAGACCTTGACCTCGACATCGGCCTCTGCCAGAACCCTGTACCTCGCCCGGTCCAGCCCCCAAAGGCTGGCTTTGACGAAACCCGGTTGGGTTATCTCTGCCACGGTATTGCTGCCCTGGGCGAGACGGGGCACGAAATAGCCGGCGGACAGCATGTAATCGAACCCGCCGCTGCCCGTTGCCGGGTCGTTGTCCACGTCGACCGACACCTCCCAGCTGTACTCCAGGGCATCCTCCGGCACCCCTGTTCTGGCGAAAGTCAGCGTCTCCGGCAGATTCCTGAGTTGAAAGGTGACGCTCAGGGTCTCACCGTCCAGCGCTGTCGTGACACCGCGGATGTCAATGTGCCCAACCAGCGCGTGGGAATCATCACCGGATGCAGACCGGCTGGTGGTTGTGAGGATGACCGGCGGTTCCTGGCACCCGAGCTCATCGGACTCGCCAAGATGCTTGAACGTCATGAACGAGAGACGCGAGTCCGGCGTAATTTCAGGAATGCGCCCGCTGAGTATCATCATGTCCGTCTCTGCCGACGCCTCGAGGCTGGCGTCGCGTAGCCCCTCGATGATCCCCCCTGGTTTCATCTCCCAAACATCGGCCTTTGCCACCTCCTCTATGGGCGCCACCGTGTTGTCCCCCACATGCCCAGGCCACACGATGTGATGGGCGGACAGAAGGTAATCAAACCCGCCGTCGCCGGTCTCCGGGTCGGCGTCTACGTCGATCGCCACACCCCAACTGTACTCCATACGGTTTACCAATGTGTCTGTACGATTGAAAACCAGCGTCTCCGGAATATCGCTGAAACGGAGCGCAACGGTCAGGGTTTCGCCCGAGAGGAACGAGCTGACTTCGACAATGTCCAGATACGCGGCAGACACATCAGAGACTCCGTCAGTTGCGGTCTGCCCCGGTCTTATCAGGACCGCATCGGAACTGCACATCAAGGACCCCACACTTTTCTTGTACGGGTCATGGCACGCTATCTGGTCGGCCTCTCCGGCGAACTGCACATCGTAGGCCTCAAACGCCAGTCGCGATGCGGATGTAATGCCGGGAATGACGTCAGAGATCGTTATCGTGTCGGCCTCGACATGAACTGTTGCGCCGCCGTCCTCAATAGTTTTGCTGGATTCGCCGGAGTATATTTCAGTGGAGTATGTTTCGGTGCTGGTGGAACCATCGGGATGTATTTTCCAGATACCGGCCTCCACCATCTCCCCGATCGGAGCGGTCATGTCTGCGTCAGCCCCTTTGTATGGCCGGAACGTAATATGGTAGGCGGTCAGCAGCATATCGAACCCGCCGGGACCGGTGCTGCGGTCATTGTCCACATCGATTGCAACCTCCCACTCATACTCCTTTGTGCCCTGTCCAAACTCGGTTCGATTGAACCTCAAGGTCTCCGGCAGATCCCTGAGATGGAAAACAACCGTCAATCTTTCTCCGGACAGGAAAGTTTCGACTTGGGTAATGTCGATATGCGCGGCCGGCACGTCCGAAATGGCATCGGTTACGGTGTCGCCGGGCCTGATCGGCTCCACCGAACCGCACTGATCGGACGCTTGCGCGAGGGCAGGGGTTGACCCTGAGATCAGCAGGAGGACTGCCAGAAGAAATCGGGCGCAGTTCTTGGTTTTCATTGTTCGTTCTCCAATGTCTCTTCCCCTATACATCAACGGTCAGTCAGAGATTGACGGTTCCAATCCGGTCGCAATAACGGCTGTCATGCCGGAGTTCGCGCTCACCTGCGAACAACAGAAACCTGGCAGGTCACCTGCTCCGAACCGTTCAGAAAATCATAGGCCTCGAAGACAAGCCGCGACTGTGACGTAATGCCGGGGATATCTCCGACAAGCGTAATCGTGTTCTCTTCAGACGATACCTCCAAGCTGATTTCACCCAGATATGCGCTGCCTGTTCCATCCATCTGCCAGGAGTTGGCCTGCACAGCTTCTTCAACAGGCAGGTGAACACCCGCGTCACTGGACGAAGGATGTGCAAAGCGACCGGCGGACATGGCGTAGTCCTCGCCCCGAAAATCACCGGTTTCGCGGTCGTTGTCCACGTCGATTGACACAGACCAACCGTACTCCAACATATCTGCCCGGACACCCTCTCTGTTGAACTCCAGCGTTTCCGGAAGATCTCTGAGATGGAAGACAACGGCAAGCGTCTCGCCGACCAGAACTGTGCTGACTCTGGTGATGTCCATATAGGATGGCAGCATGTCGGTGATGCTATCGAGCACTGTCTGCCCAGGTGCAATCATGGCATCGTCAGAATCGCACATCACACCTTCATGTATGACAACAGGCACGGGAGACAGACATCCCACCTTCTCCGTACCTCCTGAATAGTCGTAAGCCTCGAACGCGAGCGGTGACACCGTCGTGATGCCGGGAATCTCCCCGGAAAGCGTGATCGTGTTGTCCTCGGCAGATACGTCGATGTGGGCATCTTCGAAAGAGGCAAAACCTTCTCCCGGCGTCATTTTTCGCGTCGTGACCTGTACATTCCTCCCTGCAGCTATGGGCGCGGTTGTGCCGCCTCCACTGGAAGAGGCGGACACTTTGTGCACGGCGGAAAGCGTATAGTCGATCCCGCCAAAGCCGGTCTCCGGGTCATTGTCCGCATCGACAAACACCTTCCAGCTGTACTCAAGCTCATCATCCGGTACGCCTGCCCTGTCGAACGTCAATGCTTCCGGAACGTCTCTGAGATGGAAAACGGCCGTCAGGGTCTCCCCTGAAAGGGAGGTGTCGACCGCCGTGATATCTATATGCGCGGCAGGTACATCGGACACGTCATCGGCTACGGCATTCCCCGCCCTGACTGGGGCGCTATATGGCGTACATTGCATGACCTGCGGTTGACCCATGCTATACGGAAGAAAACATCCAACCTCCTCCGCACCTCCCAGGAAATCGAAAGCCCCGAACGCAAGCCGTGACTTCGCTGTGATGCCCGGAACATTCCCGGAAAGCGTTATCGTGTTGTCTTCAGCAGATACTTCGAGGCGGCCCTGTTCGATTGTCATTGCATTCCATCCATCCAGTTCCCAGGTATGGGTTTGTACCATCCCCCAGGTTGTTATGGATGCAGTCGTATTGGTGCCACCGGCCCTTGGGTAAACAGAATGAAAGGCAGTCAGAAGGTAGTCAAATCCCTCAAAGCCTGTTGCGCGGTCGTTGTCCACATCGATCGACACCTCCCAGTTGTACTCCATCGCATGTTCCGGCACTCCGGTTCTGTTGAAGATTAACGTCTCCGGAACGTCTCTGAGTTGAAACACGACGGTCAGGAGCTCCTCGGAAAGGGAGCTGTTGATCTCAACAACGTCGACATGCGCGGCCGGCACGTCGCCGGCGGCGTCCAGCACGGTCTGACCGGGAGTGATAATGGGCCGGTCAGGTATGCACTGGCTGGCGGCCAGGCCCGTGATTGACGGGCCATGACCGCTCATCTCTACGGAGCCGGCGAAGAAATCATACGCCCGAAGCTTAAGCCGCGACGCTTCCGTGATTCCGGGAATATCGCCGGAGAGCGTGATCGTGTTCTCCTCGGCCGACACCGCGATCGCGATATCGGCCTCTGCCGGGACCCTGTACCCCCGCCGGTTCAGCCCCCAAAGGCCGGCTTTGACGAAGCCCGGTTGGGTTATCTCTGCCACGGTATCGCTGTCTTTGGCGAGGGGATGCACGAAATAGCCGGCCGACAGCATGTAATCGAACCCGGCGCTGCCTGTTTCCGGGTCGTTGTCCACGTCGATCGACACCTCCCAGTTGTACTCCAGGGCATGCTTGGGCACGCCCGTTCTGTTGAAGGTCAGCGTCTCCGGCAGATCCCTGAGTTGAAAGGTGACGGTCAAGGTCTCCCCGTCCAGCGCCGTCGCGACGCCGCGAATATCGATGTGCGCGACCAGGTCGCGTGCGACATCTTTGAGTTCATCCTTCTCTGAAATAGCTGCGGAGCCGTCCACCGGACGCCGCAGTTCCGATGCTGCCGGCGGCTGTGCCGGTATGGGTACGCAGGCGGCGGTGAGAAGTGCGAGTCCGGCGACCATTAGATTCCTAAACATGGTGAATTCTCCCAGGGGAATGAAAGCAACATTGGGTCTTCGTCGAACCCGGCCGCCCTCCGTAACGCATGGATGCAGGCCGGGCGGGCTGAATTAACCGGGATGGCAGGAGACGCCGTCCTGACCGAGCAGAATGTCGTAGGTCGAAAACAGAAGGGTCGACTCGGATGTGATGCCCGGGACCTCGCTAATAAGCGTGAGCGTGTCCTCTTCGTGAGAGACGAGCATGCGCACATGGACGGGTACGTTTATCAGGAAAGTCACGTCCTGTTCATGATCGTGCTTGGCCTTCCACAAGGTGCTGCGCACAGCCTCCTGGAAAGGACGCGTGGCGGCCGGCGTGTCCGCTAAAACCCTTCTGGCGGAGTAAACTGCGCCCAGCATGTATTCGATCTGTTCAGGCTCGGACTCTTCGCTGTTCTCCACGAAGATTTCAACCGTCCACATGTATTCGGAGTGCAGGTCCTTGACACCTGCGCGGTTGAACTCCATCTCTTCGGGGATCTCCCGCAGAGAGAAGACAGCCGTCAGCGTTTCATCATCCAGGCTGGACGTCGCGCCGACAATGTCAATATAAGCCGGTATATCCTCTGCAACGGGGTCGAATGCACCCTGCCCGGGCAGCATTCTGAGATAGCCGCCGGGACAGTCAGCCGGCTCTGCGGACACGGTCAGCGCTGCCTGCCCCTGCGCTGCTGCGGACACAGGCAGCGGTGTTGACCCTTGCTCCGCTTCCAACACAGTCAGTAATCTCGACTCCTGCACCGATCTTGTCGCAACGGAAAGTCCAGGCGGTGTAGCTGTGCAGGCCGCGGCAAGAAGAACGAGCCCGGCGAGCGTAATTCCTTTGAACATGGTTTGCCTCCTCACTCCTGCAGCGGGAGATCGATGCGCACGGTTGTGCCGCGGCCAAGGCCTTCGCTGGAAACGGAAACTGTTCCGCCGTGTGCTTCGGCGACTGCGCGCGTAATGGCCAGCCCCAGGCCTGCGCCGCCCGTATGGCGGCTGCGAGACCGGTCGGCGCGGTAGAAACGGTCCACAACGTGGGGCAGATCGGCGGAGCTGATCCCCGCGCCGTCGTCGGTTACCAGAATCGTGAGTTGCCGCCCCGCTTCGACAGTTGCGGCAACCTCAACCTGTCCATCAGCCTGCGTATGCCGGAGGGCGTTGTCTATCACATTGCCGAGCGCCTGGCTCATGCGCATCGGGTCCAGATTGAAGTCCGGCAGGTCAGGGGGCAATTGCAGCGAGAGCGTGATGCGGTCCATCTCCGCCTGTTGCTGCCAGCGCGCCAGTTCAGCGGTGAGAAGTTGATCGATGGAGCAGGGTTCGACGGTGAGCTGCATCTCGTCCGACTCGGTTTCGGCGAGCCAGCCCAGATCGCGCACGAGGTTGCCCAGCATATCGACCTCCTGAACAATGCGGTCGGCGGCCTGTGACGGAGACTGCAGGCCTTTGCGCAGGGCGTGGGCCTCGAGACGGATGATGCTCAGGGGCGTGCTCAGCTCGTGGGAAACATCGTTGAGCAGACGGTTGCGCAGGTCACGTTGCGTCTGCAGGGCGGTCGTCATCTTGTTGAAAGCGCTGCTCATCTGCCCCAGTTCGTCAGAGGAGGTAACCGGCAACAAGGCGGTATCGCCGCGTTGCGCAACGGTCCGGAAGGCTTGGGTCAGGGTGGTAACCGGGGTGGAGATGCGTTTGGAGAGCCAGGCCGCCAGCAGGAGGGCAATGGCGACGGTCAGCAGTCCGCCAGTGACGGTGGTGTAAAGCAGGCCCTGGACAAAGTTTCGTGATTCAGTTGCGCCGAACTCCTGATAGAAATCCAGAATGGCATAACCCACCGACCGGCGAGCGCTATCGCCGGATGCATTGACAACTTGCTCATTGGCGATCTGTTCATTCAATTCGGATGCGACTCGGTTTTGAAACAAGACGGAGAGGTCGTCGTACAGGGCATATTCATCGCCAACGTCGACGAAGACAAGTATCTCGTCTCCGTTCACCCTTTTATGGAACAGTACATAGTGCTCCTCTTGCACATTGTCTTGATTGCGTTGCTCATTTTCCCGCCTTGAACTGACGAGACTTCCTAAGCTTGCATCGGACACTGTGACGACCAATGTTTCCCAGCCTTCTGAGTATGTATAGGATTGGCCCAGTTTCTGGGCGACAAGATTAGCTGCCTTGCTGCTGAGCTCGCCGCCATAGGTGTCCAATCGGTCCAGCGTCGCATAGTATCCGATGCCGACACTAAGCGAGACGGAAAAGAGTATCAGCAGGACAAATGCTCCCAGAAAACGCCAGTATAACGACATCATTCATCCTTGGTTACAAATCGGTAGCCGGACCCATAGACGGTCTGTATTGGTTGGAACCCATCTGCGGCAATCTGCTTGCGCAGGCGAAAGATATAGTTGTCAATTGACCGGTCATACGCGTCGAAATCATCATCGAAGGCGAGGGCGATCAGTTGGTCCCGTGTCAGCACCTGATTCGGATGACGCATGAATGTCGCGAGCAGCAGGTACAGCGTGCGGCTCAGATTGACCGGCTTTTTGTCGACTGTGACGCGGCGTGTCGTTTCATCGATCGTGATGTGCCCGTGACTCAACCGCTGCTGAACCCTGTCGTGGACGCGGCGCAAGACTGCTCTGGCGCGTGCGACAACCTCCTCGGGATCGAAGGGTTTGACGACATAGTCGTCAGCGCCGGTGTCCAGGCCTTTGGTACGGTCTGCAAGGCTTGCCCTGGCTGTGAGCATGATGATCGGAACATCCGATTCGCGGCGCAGAATCTGACAGAGTTCCATACCGTCGAGGAGGGGGAGCATCAGATCAAGCACAATCAGGTCGGGGCCAAGACTGCGTGCAAGGTTGAGACCCGCCCTGCCGTCATGGGCGACTTCGACCTCAAATCCCTCTTCCACCAGGAATACCCTCAACCAGTTGGCGATGGTTGTGTCATCTTCAACAATCAGTATCAGGTGACTCACTGTTCATTCTCACAATGAACCCATGCAGACAAGATTTTCTTGCGGAGCGCTGCGTCCGATTCTTTCTTTTTGCTTGTCCATCTGACAGAGCCGCGGCTGCACGCCTGGATTCGTTCAGGTTATGTGGGGGGGAACTCTCTCTTACATTGTCAATTGTAACGGCGAGATGTCGCCAAAATATCTCAGATTGGCGCAAATTCGCGCAGTAGTCCCGAGACCGGGCTCACATTGCGGGCGATGCCTGCTCCCGCGGACGATGCGAGAATACAGAGACGATCATGCCTGGGGAGAAATTCATTCAGGCCAGGTTTGTATTGCTTTGCGCAAGGGTGTGGACCCATGTCAGGAACGGCAGGCGACCGGGTACACGTCCTGAACGCGCACACCGGGCAGGGACTATCGGGGGGTTCCCGATGTGATCATATGCCAGGCTGGACACACCTAAGTACAAGAGGTCGGCTCGCGGCGTATTCGGTGCGGGATGAGCGGCAGAGTCTTGCTACCATTTTGCGAGACAAACTGGACGAGGCTGAACGCGCAGTTCTCCGGCGCAGGGGATGTGGCGGTTCTTGCTTTTCGGTTGGGAGGGGATGCCCGACAGGTCTCGTTTCAGCGGTATGGACGAAGTCGCGGTTGTGTCCAAGCATTTACACAGGGCAACAGCGAGGGCACCCACAAGGGGTGCCCCTACAGATTGAATTGTCAACGCTCTCTTGCGGTTTCTTGCCACTATCTGCTAGCTGTGGTGGTTGAATACGAGGCGGTAGTCTTCGGGCAGGTCGATGTCGAAGAGGAGGGAGTCGGATTGGACGACGTGGACGGGGATGCCGGCTGCGGCGGCGAGGCGCTGGTGGCGGAGGAAGCTGTCGCGGCCGAAGGCGAAGGGGATGGCCAGGGCCGGTTGGAGCATGAGGGCGTTGGTGCCGCCGTCGCGGCTGGGGGCGATGGTGATCTGGGGTTCGGGGCCGCGGGAGGCGGCCATTGTGCGGACGTCGGCGGCTGTGAGGTTGGGCATGTCGGTGGGGAGGATGAGGAGTTTGGTTGCGCCGTGGGCGGCGGCGTGACGGGCGGCCTGAGTGAGGGCGGCGTTGAGCTGTGGTTCGGACTCGGTGTCGTTGGGCGTGCAGGGCTGGCTTTCTTCGGGCAGGGTGCGGCTGCCGGCGCGTTTGGCGGCGGCCAGGGCGTGGGTGTCGCGGCTGACGACGAGGATCTCGGCGTCGAGGTGGGCGTGGTTGATGGCGGTGAGGGTGCGGGTGAGGAGTTCGCGGTTGAGGGCGCGGCGCTGTTGGGGGGTGATGTGGGCGGCGAGGCGGCTTTTGCCTTCGTTGAAGGGCTTGACGGGGACGACGACCCAAAGGCCCGGTCCGTTCTGCGCGTTATTCGTCATTTTGGGGCCGGGGCGGATTTGCCGTGCGGTTGCCGCCTCGCAGGCTGTGGCCGAACTGCAGGACCTCTGCGGCCAGGCGACTTTTGGAGGGCAGGTCGGTCATGATGGTGTCGGTTGTGAGGGTCGGGAGGGGCAGCTGGGATTTGTCGGCGCGGTCTTGCTGGTCGAGGATGAAGCCGTCGAGGAGGCCGGCGTAGTGCTCGACGATGGTTAGCGGGAGGTGGTTGAGGTGGCCCATTTCGCGCATCATTTTGGCTACGGGGCCCTTGACGGCGCGGCCGCCGACGATGGGGCTGACGGCGAGCACGGGGGCGTCGCTGTCCTGCACGAGCTGGCGCAGTCCGGGTACTGAAAGGATTGGGTCGACGCTGAGGTAGGGGTTGCTGGGGCAGATGATGATCTGGGATGCGGCCTGGAGCGACGCGGCGACCTCGGGGGTGAGGGTTGCTTTGGCGGCGCCGACGAAGGTGAGGCCGCGGAAGGTGGGTTCGCAGCGGCGGCGTACGAAGTAGTCCTGGAAGGGGAGGTCGCCCTCGTCGGTGTGCACGAGGGTGCGTACCGGTTGGTTGCACATGGGCAGGATGCGGGAGGGCACGTCAAACTTGCGGCGGAGGCGGTCGGTGACTTCGGTCAGGGTGAGGCCGGCGTTGAGCCACTGGTGGCGGAGGAGATGGAGGGCGAGGTCCTTGTCGCCGAGTCGGAACCAGTCCTCGCCGCCGAGGCGTTCGGTCTCGGTGAGGACGGCCCAGGTTTCGCCGGCGCGGCCCCAGCCGGTGTGGGGGTTGTTGACGCCGGCGAGGCCGTAGAGGACGGTGTCGACGTCGGGGCAGATGGTGAGGCCCCAGTGTTCGAAGTCGTCGCCGGTGTTGACGATGACGGTCAGCGCGGCGGGGGGCAGTGTTGCCTGCAGGCCGGCCGCGAATTTGGCCCCGCCGACACCGCCGGCGAGGGCCACGACAGGGGAAGCGTTCGCCAGTTTGGGGGCCATTGGACACGTTTTTCTTAGTGCGAATTGAAGGATGCGCGGCTCAGCGCCAGGTTACCCGTTCGGCGAGTGGCAGGCGCTCTCGTTCTTTTTCTTCGGCGGCGTAGCCGAGGGTGATCAGGGCCTGGGGATGCCAGGTGTCCGGCAGGTCGAGGACATCGCGCACCAGGTCGGGCACGAAGAGGGGCGCGCACATCCAGCAGGCGGCTAGGCCGAAGTGGTGGGCGGCCAGGAGCAGGTTCTGGCAGGCGAGGGCTGTGCTTTGCACGGCCATGAGCCATTCGGCCTCCTGGCGGCGCGGGTCCGGGTATTCGTCCATGCCTTCGAGGGAGAGGGAGGCGGCGATGAGGGCGGGTGCGCCGGTGATGCGGGCGTGGCTGATGCGGACGCGGCGCTCGATGAATTCCGGGTCGACGCCGTCGGCGCTGAGGTCGGTGCGCCAGCGGGCGCCCATGCGGCCGCTGAGCTCCTGTTTGGTCGAATCGGTGGTGACGACGCAGAAGCGCCAGGGCTGGCGGTTGTGGGCTGAAGGCGCCCAGATTGCGGCGGTCAGCAGCATTTCGAGCAGCGCCTTCTCGACCGGTTCGGGCAGGTAGCGGCGGACGGACCTGCGGCCGCGGATGAGTTGCCAGAACCAGCCGTCATCGAAGTCGGTAGCCCAGTCTGATTGGCGCCAGTCTGATGGGCGCCAGTCGATGTCGTCGTCGCTCGGATCCGCTGACGCGATTCGCTGTCTGTGCATGGGACGGCATTATAGCATGGAGTGGGGGAAAGGGCAGTAGGCAGTGGGCAGTAACGGCAACGGCTTGATCCGCGAAGGGACGCGAAGGGGCGCGAAGGGGCGCGAAGAACGCCGAAGGCTACCGGGATTTTCCTTAGAAGTGGGGATAGATGATCATCCTGGTCGGCGGCGGCACAAAGGCCCGCCCATTGAAGGCGCGCGTGCACTCTGGCAGGAGTACAGGCGTCGCAAGCAGCAGGAGGTGTGAAAGATGCCGCTCACCCGTGACTTCAAAGAGACCGTGCAGGTCCGCGCCGCACGCGACCCGGCATTTCGAGAAGCGTTGCTGAAGGAAGGCGTTGAGTGCCTGCTTGCAGGGGAGGTGGATACGGGCAAGATCGTGCTGCGAGATTACATCAACGCCACCATCGGGTTCGAGGAGTTGGGCTCTCTCACGAACAAGCCGCCAAAGAGTCTGATGCGCATGTTCGGACCGTCCGGCAATCCTCACGCCCGTAACCTGTTCGAGGTCATCCGCTGCATTCAGCGGCATGAGGGCGTGCAGCTGGAAGTGACGGCTGTTCGTCAGGCGGAAGGGGCCGGCTGAATCAGTTGAACGATGCGCTCCGCACGGGCCGGCGCGGGCGAGGCTGTCGCGGTCGCGGTGCAGGATGCACGAGATGATGGCGCAGGGGCGCTGGAAGACGGCTCCGGCCGGCTGACCGCGGGCCGCTCGAAGGCCGATACAGAGGCGCGCACGGCCTATCTGACACCGGTCGCTTAACATTTGGTTGCAATACTGCTATCATTCGGGTATGGACAAGACCTTGGACAAGATCAGGCGGAACCCCCGAAACGTACGGTTTGACGATCTCCGCAAGGTCTGTGACCGTTACTTCGGACAGCCCCGACAGCGCGGCAGCCACCTGTTCTATAGAACGCCCTGGCAGGGCGAGCCGCTGGTCAATATCCAGCGCATAAAGGGCATGGCCAAGCCCTACCAGGTACGCCAGGCGCTCAAGGCAATCGACAAATTAATGGAGGAACTGCAATGAATCGCCATGACCGCTACACCTATCGCGTTATCTGGTCCGATGAGGATGAGATGTTCGTGGGCCTATGTGCGGAGTTCGGGTTGCTCAGCCACCTGGACGATACCCCGGAGAAAGCGTTCTCAGGCATTCGGGACGTGGTCGCTTTCGCCGTGAAGACGTTAGACGAGGATGGCACTCCGATCCCTGAGCCGCTATCTACACACCGCTACCGAGGCACCATAACCCTTCGCATCCCTCCTGAGACCCACCGTGCTCTGGCAATGGACGCCGCTGAAGCCGGCGTCAGCATGAACCGCCTGGCGGCCGAGCGGCTGCTGCTGCGGCGTTAGAGCACTACCTATTGTCGTGCCGGTCCTGGCGCAAGGTGCACAACGTCAGCTTTTGTTCACGCTGTATTACGGTCGGTATTGTTTGGAATGGATTGCGATTTCTTTATGGAGAGTTGGCAGGATCCCTTGTTTGACAATGCGAAGCAAGGGCGACGGCAACTTCCTTGATCCTCGGAGGGGCGCGAAGGACGGGGATTCAGGGGATTGAGAATTGCGACTTTGATTGCAGTTCATGTGATTAGAACGGCGATTGTTGTGATTAAAACCGGCTGGCCTGGGACGAGGAGAGGCGGCACGGTGGGGGGAAGTTCGGTCGCAGCGGGTCGTCAAGGTCATATTGCCGCACACTGGCTGCGGCCGGGGGGTTTTAGGAGAGGGGGCGTTGCGGGGGCGGAGCCCCCGCACAAGGGAGGGCCGAATAGGCCCGACCGCCCAGAACGGCAGTTTTTAGTAGTCAGTTCTTAGTTTTTAGTGGTTAGGGGGCAGTGACTGCGCTTCCCCTGCCTCAGAGTCAGTTGCTGAGTGGTCATGGTATTGTCGCTGTTAGAGGTGCAGGAGAGTTCGCCCCCAGTCTGGGATGTAGGCCAGGCGTGGGTCAGGCTTGACCGGGCGGGGGGTGGAGCATGGAATGGTGCATAAAGGGTCAATTTTGCATCAGAAGAGGGGAAGCGCTTGAACCAGATCACGGTCAGAGGATTTGACGACGAACTGAGCGCGAGGCTGCGACGCCTGGCGAAGCGGGAGGGGATCTCTCTGAACCAGGCCGCGCTCAGGCTGCTGCGGGGAGGAGCCGGGCTGGCAGAAGGTTCAGACCGGGGGGATACGGTGGGTGCTTCATTTGACCGGCTGATAGGGAGCTGGACGCAGGCAGATGCGGATGAGATGGAGGCCGCGCTCGAGGATTTCGAGACGGTTGACGAGGCGGTTTGGAGATGAGGGTTCTGCTGAACTCCAACGCCTACTCTCTGCTCATGCGGGGACACGAGGAGGTTGCGGGACTGGTGCGGAGGGCCGAGGAGGTCCTGTTTTCCGCGGTCGTGGTCGGCGAACTGATGTACGGCTTCCGGCGAGGCACCCACTTCGAGCGGAATGCGGCCGACCTACGCTCATTTCTTAACAGCCCTTACTCGTCCTTTGTAGAGGTGGGACTGGTCACCGCGGACCGCTACGCCAGGATAGCGGCTGCATTGAGGGCGAAGGGCCGGCCGATTCCGACGAACGACGTGTGGATAGCGGCCCACGCGATGGAGACCGGTGCAGATCTGGTCTCGGCGGACGGTCATTTCGAGCACGTTGAGGGGATTGTCTGGGTGCGAGTGACGGCAGCTTGATTGGAAGCGGGTACTGGGGGAAGGGCAACTGCAGGGGCCAGGGGCCAGGGTTTAGGGGTTAGGGGCGCTCGTTTCAGTTTGGGTCGGGGTGCGGGGAAAGGCCTGGGGCCTACGGGAACGGAGAGCCTGCAGGCCTGTTGGGGATGGTTCTCGCTCGGATGTCTTGAATAACAGAACTAATCGATCCGCGAAGTCACGCGGAGGGGCGCGAAGAACACCGAAGGCTACCGGGATTTTCCTTAGAAGTGGGGATAGATGATCATCCTGGTCGGCGGCGGCACAAAGGCCCGCCCATTGAAGGCGCGCGTGCACTCTGGCAGGAGTACAGGCGTCGCAAGCAGCAGGAGGTGTGAAAGATGCCGCTCACCCGTGACTTCAAAGAGACCGTGCAGGTCCGCGCCGCACGCGACCCGGCATTTCGAGAAGCGTTGCTGAAGGAAGGCGTTGAGTGCCTGCTTGCAGGGGAGGTGGACACGGGCAAGATCGTGCTGCGCGATTACATTAACGCCACCATCGGGTTCGAGGAGTTGGGCTCTCTCACGAACAAGCCGCAAAAGAGTCTGATGCGCATGTTCGGACCGTCCGGCAATCCCCACGCTCGCAACCTGTTCGAGGTCATCAGCTGCATTCAGCGGCATGAGGGCGTGCGGCTGGAAGTGAGGGCCGTTCGTCAGGCGGCGGGGGCCGGCTGAATTCAGGGAACGATGAGATCCGCACAGGCCGGCGCGGGCGAGGCTGTCGCGGTGCGGGATGCACGAGAGCATGGCGCAGGGGCGCTGAAAGACGGCGCGGATGGTTGAGGTATACACGCGGGCGGAGGAGGCGGGTCGGGCGGCGCGGTGGCTGGCGCAACTCCCTTTGGGGATGTTACGCGTTCTCATTTTCGAATTCGCGAATGCGCTCTACGACCGTTCTCAACCAGTTTGTCAGTGCAGCCAACTCGGGTTCGCCCCAACTCCGGTCGGTACGACACACAAGATTGTTGCCTCTGCCGGCAGGCTCAAACAGGCCCGTTTCCAGGGCGTCGCGTCTCAGCCTTTCCACAGCCTCCTGTGGGACGTCCGACTTCCTTAGCACCGAATCCAATCCTGTGTAAATGTTCTGGTTATACGCTGATAGTGGGTAGCCGTAGCAGATCACGATCAGGTCCCCGCCGGATACCGCATTGAATGAGAACCCCTTTCTGCCCCATTTGATTCTCATTCCGCCCCGTTTTCCAAGGGCCAGGACTTCTTCGTAGACAGTTCTCCCGTTCTCGTTAAGAGACTCGAGAAACTCCAGTTCGTTGGTCTGGCTCTGACGCCTCTTGAACTCTGACGAGGCATCCCTGTCATCCGGCTGGAGCTCGGCCGACCGGTCGGTGTCCCGCGGCGTTACGTCCCGGCCCGGCATCACCCGCAACAGGACCTCGACCTGCTCGGGTTCCACCTGGAAGAACTCTCGAGAGGGGTTTACCCGGTATGGCTCGAAGGCCGCGTGCAGTGCGCGCTCGATCTCAGCGGCTTTCTTGTCCTCGATTTCGCGGGCGATGACGCAGTCAAAAGGAAACGGCAGACCTGTCGTGTACAGGGCTCCTATCCTTTGCAGAACATCCGGCCCGTCGGTCATGCCGATCTTCACGATTCCCGGCATCGCGGGATTGGTCAACACGTATACGATGTTGGGCATTGTCGCTTCTCCCCTGGTGTGGCGGCGACCAGGACGGGACGGTTATCCGCCGCGTCACACCATTGCGTTGTTGGACTTTTTGCGGTCGTTCGGGATCGAGCGGCTCTGGTACGACCGGCAGTTCCGAGATGCGTATTTCCAAGGCTTTGGTAATTCCGTCAAGGTCTTGTGTCCGGGCGTCCATTCCCCCTTCTCCAGCCGCCTTGTGTGCAATGGTGCATGGTGTATTGTATTGGAGGATGGTTACTACGAGTGACTACGCGAGGCTGGCCGGGCAGACGCCTTGTCTGACCAGTGAAACTACCGACAGAAAACAGAGAGAAAACGGCATCTAGCTCGCCATAGGTCACAGTATAGCCGAAGCGCCGAGGCCGTGAGAGGCCCTACACGCGAAAGTACGCCGGAATCCAGGACAGCAGAAGGGCGCGCGGACAGTGTTTCATGCTATTCAAGGAGCTTGACAGTCCGCTCTCTGGCGTCAGGGCGCAACTCAAAAGACCCGTCTGGGTGATAAAGGTAAAGGCCATAGATACCTGGGAAATCGCCAAGCTCCTTGTCGTATGGGAAAATACCGATTAGTTTGCCCACGCAGATTACCCAGGTTCCCCTCTGACCTGCTCTGTGTTGCACCCACTTCATTACCCCGCCCATTTCCTCTACCAATTCCCTCACTTCCTGATATGAACTGCGAGTCATCTTTCTTCGTTCCTTTGTCAATTGTCTCGAGTCAGTCTTGTGTAGAGTCGGCGCCGCTCGGCGCGATAAGACGCGCCCTGGCCACCCTCTCCAGCGCCGCGGCCAGGGTCGAGGGTAGTGCCCAAGGCCTCGAGTTTCTTCACCAGCGTTTGCGCAGCCGGCGGGCAGTGTCGGCTCGCTCCTGCTCCAATCCCTGGGCGAGTTCCCCAAGTTGTCTAAGGTAGGCCTGATCGACGTCCCCTTTCTGAAGTCGTTCACCGAGCTGTTTCAGGTCTGCCAGAGGTTTGCCTGATCTTGTCCTGAGCAGGCTATCCAACATCAGTGCCTCCGAGGACTGGGACGCCAGACCCTGGTCGCCGGCGTCAACGAAGAGCTGCGCCAGTTTTTTCTGGTCCGGGTCGGTCGGATCTGCCTTCTCACGGCCCAGTCGCTCAATCACCCTGTCGATCAATACGCCGTATTTTTCGATGTTGGCGCAAACGCCGGTCAATAGACTCAGATCGCTCATGTTTCCCCCTCCTTTTGGAATCGGCTTTCCTCAAATTCGATTGCATCCCGTCATATTCGGCGGTTTCGTCGAAGAGGCTGCGGTCACAAGCTTGAGCGAAAGCGGCAGGCGCGACACGCCTGCCGACAGGGTCCACGTGAGACAGCGCGGATTTTTGACAGGTGTCGAAATGAGCGACTGGCCGGATGGGACCAACGCATTAACGTCTCCTCCTGCGCGAGCGGATGAATTGCAGGTATTCGACGAGGGCCTCCTCTTCTTCCTCGGTGACCGCGCCGATGCGGGCCGCAAAGGTATCGTGGGCAGATTGCAGTTCAGCGGACGGTGGTTGCGGGACTGGATATCCGGCAAGGTCCATGAGCAGCTCGTAGGGCACCCGGTAGATTTGGGCGAGCTTGTACAGATTTTGGGGCGAGGGGGTCCTGATCTTGCCGTGCTCCAACTGGCTGAGATAGGCGTTGGATATTCCGGTCTCTTTTTCTACGGCGCGGAGCGACATGTCCAGCCTGCTGCGTGCGGATGCGAGAAAGGTTGCCAGCTTTGCTGTGTTCTGCGCCATGTTGCCAAGTATACTTAGCACCGCTAAGTTTGTCAAGCAGGCGAAGTGGCGGGATGCATCCCGGATTTGGGGTGAGGGCAGACTAGCGGGGAATCCATGCCGGCGGTGGCGGAAATTGTTTGCAGGCTGTTGGGGAGGCGGGCAGGCACGAGGCCTGGCATTGCCGTGGGTTCCTTCGATTGGGGGGGGGACCAGGGCAGGCACAAGGCCTGCCCCTACAGGGGATTGATAGGTCGGGCGGGACGTGGTTTGGCGAAACTCGGTCGATTGGGCACTTGCCGCCAATGTCGACACCAGGTCGATGAGGCATGTTGTAGGAGAGGGGGCGTTGCGGGGGCGGAGCCCCCGCACAAGGGAGGGCCGAATAGGCCCGACCGCCCAGAAAATCAGGGAACAGGGGTCAGGGGCGGCGCTTCGTCTGCCGGAGATTTGAACCGGTCCCGACCGTGGCCTGGTTGCTCCCAGTGGCATACGAAAGTTCGCCCCCAGATTGAAATGCACCCATAACCCGCATGGATTGGACACGACGGGCGTCCCCCTCTATACTGCCCTGGAACACCAGCCCTCATCAGGTGAAGCCGTAGCGCATTGAACCAACCCTCGACTGCATCCCGATCAAGATAACGGCAAGCAACAGGTTGCCGCGCGCCATCAACCCCTACGGAGCCATGCAATGACCACGGATTTCCGCTACGAACCGAACTGGGACTCCCTGCAGAACTATGAAGTGCCGCAGTGGTTTATGGACGATAAGCTGGGCATCTTCATCCACTGGGGCCCCTACTCCGTGCCCGCCTTCGACAACGAATGGTACCCCCGCTTCATGTACCGCGACGAGATCTCGCGCAAGGGGCCGAACTACCACCAGCACCACACGGAGACCTGGGGCCATCCCTCCAAGTTCGGATACAAGGATTTCATCCCCCTGTTCAAAGCGGAAAACTGGGACCCGGCCCAGTGGCTCGACCTGTTCCGGAAGGCCGGCGCGCGTTACATCGTGCCCGTCGCCGAACACCACGACGGCTTCCCCATGTACGCCAGCACCCATACCCGCTGGAACGCGGCCCAGATGGGGCCCAAGCGGGATGTCTGCAAGGAGCTGGAACGGGAGACCCGCGCCGCCGGCCTCAAGTTCGGCGTCTCCAGCCACCGCGCCTTCAACTGGCGCTACTACACCTATGCCGACGATTTCGACACCACCGATCCCGGCTTGGAGGAGCTCTACTGCCCGCCCCACCCGGAGGACGCACCCGCCAGCTGGGACTTTCTGCAGAACTGGTACGCGCGCACGCTCGAGATGATCGACTATTTCCGGCCCGATGTGCTCTGGTTCGATTTCGGCTGGCATTTCGGTGAGTTCGCGCCCTACCGCCCGCAGGTCGCCGCCTACTACTACAACCGCGCCCTGGAATGGGGCAGCGAGCCCGTCCTCCAGTACAAGGACAAGTTCCCCGACGGCGTCGCCGTCTACGATGTCGAACGCGGCAAGCTCGACGACATCCGCCCGCACTACTGGCAGACCGACACCGCGGTCAGCTACAAGGCCTGGAGCTACATCGAAAACGACGAGTTCAAGAGCTCCGCGACGATCATCCACGATCTGGTCGACATCGTCAGCAAGAACGGCAACCTGCTCCTGAACGTCGGCCCGCGCGCCGACGGCGTCATCCCCGCGCAGGCAACCCAACTGCTGCTGGACCTTGGCGCATGGCTGGACGTGAACGGGGAGGCGATCTACGGCACGCGCCACTGGGAGCGGTTCGGTGAGGGCGATACGGAGGTGGTGGTTGGACACCTGACGGAGCGCAGTAATCAGCCCTTCACCGCTAAAGACGTGCGCTTCACGCAGAAGGACGACGCCCTCTATGCCATCGTGTTGGGCTGGCCCGGTAGCGAGGCCGCCATCACCTCACTGGGCAGCGGCTCGTCGCTCGGCGGGCGCATCGGCGGCGTTTCGATGCTCGGCAGCGACGAGCCTGTCGCCTGGACACAAGACGAGAACGCGCTGACGGTCAGCACGCCCGGCCAGCGCCCGTGCGATCACGCCTATACATTCAGGATTGCGCTGCAGGGGTAGCCATGTACAGGCGTCAAATCGAACCCTCCCACGACCTGCCCCACGCCTGCCAGCGCTTTCTGGACGATCTGCGCCGGTGGGCATACGAAGCCATCGACCGCTACGCAGACGAGCCGGCCACCGACGTCCACGATCAGGGCACCTACACCACCGGCTGGGAGCCGCTGCTGCGCGTCGGCCCGGACGAACGCATCCTGCGCTTCCTGCAACGAAAACGCGATCGCATTCGCGATCATTACAACCAGACACAACAGTGGCGGCACGGCTACTGGCGCATGCAGGAGGCGCACCACGGCACCGAGCACTATGAGCTGTTCCTGGGTGCTCTGCAGCGGGTCCTGCCGGACGACCAAGAGACGGCCCGGCAGCTGCACGATGCCGCCGAGCACATGGGGAATTGGTCGAACGCGGCGCCGGACTGGTTCGACTGGGACAAGCGGCGCTTCCACTCCCTCTTCTTCGGCGCCGACGGGCTGCGCACAGAGCCAGGCATGGCGCTCAATACGCCGGACCACCTGCGCTGCATCAACATCTGTCTGCTGGCGGCGTCGAACCCGGAAGCGGAGACAGCCAGGAAGCGCTATATCGAGCTGGCAACGGCCTACGCGGGAGAGTGGGCGGACGCCATTCTGGCCGGGGACGCGCTGCCGATTGCCCTGACCCCCGGCGGTGTTCTGTACGAGTTCAGCGCCGAAGACAAAGCGCTCTACTACTCCTTCATGGGCGAAGCCCCCGACCTGCAGGCGGAGGTCGACAGGGCGGAGAATCTGCTCGGCTCCGACGCGGTCAATACATTCCTGCGCCTGTGGCGGGAGAGCGGTGAGTTGCGCTTTCGGCAGGCGGCCGAGCGGCTGCTGGAACCGCTGGCCGCGCAGCTGACCGACCCGGACGCCGGCGCGGCCGCCGATGCGGTGCGGGCCTATCGCCGCTGGACCGGCGACACGCGCTACGACAAGACGGTGTTGGAGGCCGTGGCCCGGCTCGACCCCTTCGACATCACCGAAGTCGCCCTGGACACCGAGTCCAAACGCCCCGCCCGCCGCGCATCGGGCGTGGGCAAACGCTCCGACGCGCCGCGCTGGCTCGAAGACGGTCGCGAGCGGCGCTACAATCCGATCACACTGGCGGTGGCCGCGGAGATTGAAGGGGACAACGCGCTGCACGCACGCGCCGTGGACCTGGCCCGTACCTACTTCCTCTTGGCGCGCGACGCTTTTCCGGACGGTCGCGACCACGGCTGCTCGGCGCGTTCGGTCAGCGCGATCGCCCGCGGGCACGGACGCGAAAACCACGCCGGCATGACGACGGCGGTGCTGGGACCGGCGTTGGGTTACGATGGGACGCGAATGCGCAGAGAGGTTGCGAGGGCTGAACTGACAACGGCATCTGAACTGACATAGGATATGGCAGGGCGAGCTACTTCTGTGCCAGGAACACCATTCCGGCGCTGTCTCGGGTCAGGCTGTCTCCGGCATAGTTGCGGTAGCCCGCCGCTTCCCGGAAGCCGGCCTGGTCCAACATCCGTTTGACCTCCGGCGCTGTATAGGCCCGGATCTGCCAGGTCGTTTCATGGCGCTGGCCCTGTTGGTCCCAGCGGAAAACCCTGGTGTAGATACCGCTCAGGATATCGAGGCTCCCCCTGTCTGAAATGAAGAATTCGCCGCCGTCAAGACAGTCGTGGCGATCGCCTTTCAGGATCAGATCGTCACGGTTCACAACAATGTCAAGGAGAAAACGGCCGCCGCTATTGAGGACACGCGCCACTTCAGCGAGCACCCGTTGGTTGTCCGCTTCGTCCTGAAAGCATCCGAACTCGCTGAGCGTAAGGGTGACGAAATCGTAGGTCGCCGTCCAGCTCTCTGGCAGGCTGCGCATGTCCCCGCGAACCCACTCGATTTGCGCGCCTACCTGTTCAGCTGATTCCTGGGCCCTTGTCAGCATTGCGTCGCTGAGGTCGTAACCGGTCACCTGGAAGCCGCGCAGCGCCATCGGGATCGTCAGCCACCCGAGTCCGCAGGCCAGGTCAAGAAAACGTGCTCCTGGTTGCGCTTCCAGCAGGGAAAGAATCTGCTCCAACTCGGGCGGGTTCGAATTCGGTTCATAGGCAGGCGGCCAGATCCAGCTGAACTCTTCATCGGTATAAAGTCTTTGCCAGGATGGGGCGGGGGCGTCCATATGCGCCTTCCTTTGCGTGAGGGTATCTGTCCTGTCATCTGTCATTGTAGCATGAAGGAACTGAGCGAATGACACCCCTGAAGCTCGGCATCATCGGTTGCGGTACGATCGGCGGCGCCCACGCCGAGGCTGCCGCGGCCTCCGACCTGATCGAGCTGGTTGCCGTCGCCGATGTGCAGCGGGCGTCGGCGGAGAAGATTGCCGCCGCCCGCAAGGTGGAGACGGTCTACAACAGCGGCGCAGAACTGCTGACTGATGCGCGGGTGGAGGCTGTTGTCCTGGCGCTGCCGGCCTCTTTCCGCATCGAACTTGGCTTGCAGGCCCTGCGCTCCGGCAAGCATCTGCTGACGGAAAAGCCTGTCGCCCGCAGCGCCGCCGAAGTGCGGCAGTTGATCTCCGTCCAGGGAGACCGGGTCGCGGCCTGTTGCTCCTCCCGCTTTCACTTTCTGGAATCGAACCGGATCGTTACCGACTGGATCGCACAGGGCAACCTGGGGGCGCTGCGCGTTCTCCGCTGCCGCGTGATCCACCCGGCGACACCGGCGCCGGAGACGCACCCGCCAGCCTGGCGGCTCAACCGCGAGTTGAACGGCGGCGGCATTCTCGTCAACTGGGGCTGCTACGATCTGGACTATCTGCTGGGTATCAGCGGCTGGCAGCTGCGCCCGCAGACGGTCCTGGCGCAGAGCTGGCGCGTACCATCCATCTTCGCCGACACGGTTGCGCCGGGGTCCGACGGCGAGACGCACATCACAGGGCTGGTGCGCTGCGCCGGCGGCGTCGTGCTCACCTATGAGCGCGGCGAATACGCCGCCGCGCAGGCGGAGGCATCCTGGGAGGTGATCGGAGAGGTCGGCTCGCTGCGCCTGCGGATGACGCCAGCGCCGGAAAAGGAGGTTCTGCGGTTCGAGGCGACCCGCGCCGAGGGGACCGTCTCCCGGACGTTGTGGTCGGGCAGCGATTCCTACAGCGACATCCACCGCGGCCTGCTGGAGGACTTCGCAACCGCGGTCCGCACAGGCCGCCCCCCTCAGACGACGCTGAAGCAAGCGCTGCTGGTGCAACAGATCACAGATGCGATGTACAGGTCGGCGGAGACGGGAGAGGCGGTGGAGATATCTGCAACCTGATACGACCGCTCTTCCAAAATTCAATTCACAGAAAGAACACGACAGAATAGGAGTTTACAGCGATGAACTATGCATTTATGAGCTTTTCCTGCCCGCAGGCCACCTTCGCCGAGATGCTGGCGCTGGCGGTCCAATACGGCTACGACGGCGTCGAGCCCCGGGCTGCCGGCGGCAATAGCCACGGGGTAGAGCTGGAGGCAACGGCAGAACAGCGCGCCGCCTTCCGCACGCAGGCGGCTGACGCCGGCATCGCCATCTGCTGCCTGGCCGCCGGCAACCGCTTCGCCGATCCCGCAGACCGCGACGCGCAGGTGGAAGAGACGTTCCAGTATATCGACCTGGCCGCAGACATCGGCGCGCCCGCGCTGCGCATCTTCGGCGGCCGGATTCCGGACGGCGTCAGCCGGGAGTCGGCCATCAGCGGCGTATCGGACGCACTCTCGCGCCTTGCGGGCCGAGCCGGCGACCGCGGCGTGGTCGTATGCATGGAAACGCACGACGACTGGTGCAACCCCGCCGACGTCGCCGCCGTGATGGCACAGGTCGACCACCCGGCGATTGGTGTAAACTGGGACGCCGCGCATCCGGTGCGCACAGAGGGCTGGACGCTGGCAGACTCCTATAGCACCCTGCGGCGCTGGATCCGCCATACCCATGTGCACGACCTGTTTGTGGACGCGAACCGGCCGGACTACACGGCTTTCGGCACAGGGGATATCGATCACAAACAGGTGCTGGCGCTGTTGCGCAGTGCCGGCTACGACGGTTATCTCAGTGGCGAATGGATCAACTGGGAGCCGCCGGACGTTCACCTGCCGCGCGAGATCGCGACGCTGCGCGGTTACGAGCGCGCGCTGGCGTGAGGGCAAGACGCTGGCCGCCGCGCCGGTCGCTTAAGCCTTGCGACAGTCACAAGTTATCCTTGCACAGAAACCGGGGGAACGACTGATGCCCATCCGCCTGCTTGACTTCGATCTCCATATCCTCAACATGCGCAACCGCATGCCCTTCCGCTACGGCATCGTCACCATGACCGCGCTGCCGCATCTCTTTTTGCAGGCTCGGGTCGAGGTGGACGGCAGGCAGGCGGACGGGATCGCCGCCGAGGGCCTTGCGCCCAAGTGGTTTACCAAAGTGCCCGATTCGTCGATGGGCCAGGATATCGCCGAGATGCTCGACGTAATCCAGGCGGCCTGCCGACACGCCCAGGAAGCCGGCGCGGCCGACACGGTCTTCGACCTGTGGCAGGCGACTTACCAAGCCCAGGAAACCTGGGCCGCAGACACGGACTACCCGCCGCTGCTGTGGGCGTTCGGCGTTTCGCTGGTGGAGCGGGCGATCATCGACGGCTTCTGCCGGGCTGCGGACACGACCTTCGCCCAGGCCGTGCATGCGAACAGTCTGGGAATGCGCCTGTCCGAGCTGCGGCCGGAGCTTGCCGGGCATACGCCGGCGGACCTGCTGCCGGCCAAGCCTCTCGAGCGGGTTATCGTTCGGCATACGGTCGGCATGATCGATCCCCTCACCGATGACGAAGTCCTGCCCGAAGATCAGGTCGATGACGGCTTGCCCGCATCGCTGGACGCTTCGATCCAGGCCTACGGGTTGACCCACTTCAAGATCAAAATCGGAGGCGACATCGACGCCGACAGGGCGCGGCTGCAACGCATCGCCGCGCTGCTGGACGAACGCAATGTTAATTACCGGCACACGCTCGACGGCAACGAGACCTATCACAACGTCGATGACTTTCGCGCCCTGTGGGAAGGGTTGAATGCCGACCCGGCCCTGCGCGACTTTCTGCAGCGGCTGATTTTCGTCGAACAGCCCTTCCACCGCGATATCGCCCTCAGCCAGGAAGTGGGTACGGCCCTGCTCGCCTGGCGCGAACGGCCGCCGATCATCATCGACGAATCCGACGGGGAGCTTTCCAGCGCGCCCACCGCCCTCAAAGGCGGCTACGTGGGCACCAGCCACAAGAACTGTAAAGGCATCTTCAAAGGCATCGCCAACACCTGTCTCATCCGTCACCGCCAGCGCCAGGAGCCGAGCGCGCTGCATATCATCAGCGCCGAGGACCTGTGCAACCTGGGGCCGGTGGCGCTGCTGGAGGACCTGGCCGTGCTGGCAACGCTGGGCATCGAACACGCCGAGCGCAACGGCCATCACTACTTCGCCGGCCTCTCGATGCTGCCGGACGGCGTGCAGGCGCAGATCCTGGCGGCGCACGGCGATCTCTACCGCCCGCACACGACCCCGAGCGGGCGCCGTTTCCCGACACTTGCGGTCGAGAACGGCTCCGTAGATGTGGGCAGCGTCACGGCCGCACCCTTTGGCCCCAAAACGGCTCTCGACCCATCGCAGTTTACGCCGGTGGCCGAATGGGAATACGAATCGCTGGGGCTGGACTGAACGCATGACAGGCAGAGGCGCGGCGGCCGGTGGGACAACCTGATCCGGTTACGAATACGAAGCGGTAGAAGCGCAACTTTAGGGCGACTGCCGTGTTTTCTCTTGTAGAACGGCATAAGAATTTCGTCCTGCTTCCTTCCGCATGCCAGACTGTCTCCCCGCTCCTGCGCCGGAAGGGACATAAGCAGGGGAACGCGCTTCCATACAATGGATTCCACGACACCGCCTGCCACAGCGGAAGAACCTGAATCCCAAGAAGCTAGTATCGTTCTGGCGCCGAACACCGACTGGGATACTGCGACCAAGAGAACGGTCCTGATCGTCTTGCTCATCGTCGGCGCGCTCATCTTCTGGATCAGCCGCCCGGTCCTGCCGATTCTGATTATGGCAGGGCTTGTCTCCTACTTCCTGATCCCGATTGTCGATCTGTGTGAACGGGCGCGCATTCCCCGCAGTGTGAGCACGATCGTCCTCTACCTGCTCTTCCTGGTCCTGTTGATCCTGGCCCCCGTTCTGCTTGTGCCGGTCCTGCTGTCCCAGCTCAGAGCGCTCTATTTTGATGTGCCGGCGGCGGCGCGAACCTTTCTGCTCTTTCTGCAGGAGTCGGTCGCAGACCTGCCAACCAGTGGGACAATCCTCGGCCTTGATGTCACGTTTGAAGGGGTGGTGGGCCAGATCCAACAGACGCTGGCCGACGAGATTGAGGTGGAGCGCTTTCTGCCCGGCGCGCAGCAGATCCTGGACTACGTCAATCAGCTCCTGAGTACGGCGACAAACGTGGTGAGCAGCACCGCGACAATCGGCCTGACGGTGGTTGGCAGCATCGTCAACATCGTCGTATTCCTGCTGCTTCTCTTCTTCATCAGCCTGTACTTGACCAAGGACGCGCCCCGCATCCAGCGCTACGTGGAGGGGCTGTTCCCGGTTGAATACTATTCGGAAGGCGTGGAGCTGATGCGCCGGCTGCGCAACATCTGGAACGCCTTCTTCCGCGGGCAGCTCATCCTCTCGCTTTCAATCGGTGTAGCGACCTATTTTTCGCTGAGCCTGATGGGGATGCGGGGGGCGCTGATTCTGGCAATTCTGGCCGGCGCGCTCGAAATCCTGCCCAATATCGGCCCGATTCTGGCGATGATCCCAGCCGTCATCATCGCCCTGGCGCAAGGAAGCTCCACGCTTGAACTGAGCAACCTCAACTTCGCTCTCCTGGTAATCGGGGTCTACTTCATCATTCAGCAGCTGGAACATCAGCTTCTCGTGCCGCGCGTGATCGGCACCAGCGTCCATCTGCATCCGGTTGTGGTGGTCTGCGGCGTCGTGGTGGGTGCAAGCATAGGGGGGATACTGGGCGCGTTTCTGGCTGCGCCGGTCATTGCCAGTTTGCGGCTGATCGGCAGCTATACCCACGCCAAACTTCTCAACTATCCACCCTTCAGCGACCGCCGTCCGGTCACACAAACACAGCGCGCCGGCGTCTATCGCAGGGTCGTGGTTTCGGAGACAGCCGATCCCGCTGCACTCCCTGAGATGGAGTTGGAAGAGGACGCGCACGCACCGCCTGCTTCCCAGACGGCTAACTCCCCCGCAGGCGATTAAAAGACGCAGCACAGGCGCGACGCCTGCGGCCCCCAGATCGTTCACCGCCGCATCGAATCCACCAAAGGCAGACTTGCATATACGTCGAGGGCGAGGTAGTCGCGCGCCGGCAGCTCGATTGGGTCCTCGTGAGGAGTCGATTGTGCAGCCGCTTCCGCATCCTGACGGTGCTCGCGGCCCGCAGGAGAGGGTGGTCGGGCCATGGCGTATGACTGCCTGTAATAGGCCGCGGCGCCGATCATGGCTGCATTGTCCGTGCACAGAAACAGAGGCGGACAGTGCAGCGGCAGACCGAGCTTGGCAAAATGCTGTTCAGCCGCGCGGCGCAGCAGCCCGTTGGCGCTGACCCCGCCGCAGATACAGACCTGCTTCACGCCAAACTCGGCGGCGGCGTCCGCGGTTTTGCCCACCAGCACATCCACCGCGGCCATCTGAAAGGCGGCGGCAATATCGGACGCTGTCTGCGTCTGGCGCGCCTCCGCTTCCTCCCGTTCGAGCTGCCGCATCAGATTGAGAACCGCTGTCTTGAGGCCGGAGAAGCTGAAATTGAAGCGATGTTCGCCGCGGACGGGTAAGACGGTTGGCAGGGAAGACGCCTGGGCATCCGGTTGGCGTTCTGTCCGCCGGCCCGGCCGCATGAGAGGACGGGGGAGATGGAAACGGCCGGCTTCCCCGCTCTCCGCGGCCGCCTGAATCGCCGGGCCGCCCGGATAGCCCAGCTCCAGGAGGCGCGCCACCTTATCGAACGCCTCCCCGGCGGCATCGTCCAGGGTCGAGCCCAGGAGCCGGTAGCGGCAATGCCCCTCCATCAGCACGAGTTCCGTATGGCCGCCGGAAACGATCAGAATCAGCGCCGGAAACTGGTCCGATGCGCTGCCGCTTCGCTGTGTGCGCGCGCTGTCGGACGCAGAACCGTTGCCGTCTTCTGAAGCTTGCAAATCGGATACAGGCGAACTGCCTGTATAGAGCCAGTTGCTGTAGATATGCCCTTCCAGATGATTCACCGGAATCAGCGGCAGGCCGCTGGCGAAGGCCAGTCCTTTGGCCAGATTGACGCCGACAAGAAGACTCCCGGCCAGGCCGGGTCCGTTGGTGACGGCAATGGCGTCCAACTCGCGCACGTGCGCGACCGAGGCATCTGCCAGGGCGTCCTCGACGACAGCCTGAATCGCGAGAACGTGCTGGCGGCTGGCGACCTCCGGGTACACGCCGCCGAAACGCCGGTGGAGCTCAATCTGGCTGGCGACCCGGTTGCTGAGGATACGGCGGCCGTCCGCCACGACCGCGGCCGCGGTCTCATCGCAGCTGGTTTCGATCGCGAGGATACGGTATGCAGGCGAGCCGCCTGTGTTCGTCGAACTCATTTTTCTTCGCTCAAAGTGGACGGCCGCGCTGCCCAGAGCAAGACGAGCAGACCGATGATGGCCAGCCCAATCAGCGCCACCAGCTTGTAGAGGCGGTCATCCAGCAACAGGGTCAGGCCGCCGAAAAGTGCGCAGAAGGCCCAATAGCCAACCACGATAGTATGTTCGGCCAGGCCTTTGTCGCGCAGACGCAGGTGCAGGTGGTCGCGGCCGCCCTGGCCCACGGAGACGCCTCGCCGCAGACGGCTGTAGATCAGCCACACCACGTCCAGAATCGGCAGGCCGAGAATCAGCAGGACGGTGGCAAGCCTGGCCCCGCCGATAATCCCCAACGCGGCCAGGGCAAAACCGAGAAAATAGCTGCCGCTGCTGCCCATGAAGACCCGCGCCGGGGCGAAATTGAAAGCCAGAAATCCCAACCCGACGCCGAGCAGCGCCACCGGCAGTACCGCCACGCTCAGCTGGGGCGGCTGGGTGAAGAAGATCATATGAATGCTGAGAATGGCACAGAAGATGACGGTGACACCGGCAACCAGGCCGTTCAACCCGTCAAGAAAGTTGACGGTATTCATCATTCCCATGAACCAGAATAGCGTCAAAGGGCCGAGCAGCCACCAGGGGAAGCCATCCGGGCCGAAGAGAAAGCCGCTCGCAAACGGATTGTTGACGTGCTTGATAAAGATCAGCCCGGCGATGGCGATCAGGCCGGCGGCAAGCTGAATTGCGAACTGGGGGCGCCAGGAAAACTCGTAGCGGTCATCGAGAAAGCCGAAGATCGCGCAGAAGGCGCCGCCAATCAGAAGAGCGATGAAGCGGCGGCTCTCCTTGGGGTCGTTCTGCGGCGGCAGCCAGGAGCCGTCAAGCAGGGGCAGCGCCCCGGCCATAAGCAGGAGAAGCGCGAGTACGGTCAGGGTAAAGGCGGCGAAGATAGCCAGCCCACCGGTGCGCGGCACCACACCTGCATGTTTGCGGCGCTCGCCGGGGCGGTCCACCAGGCCGAGCCGGTGTCCGAGCCGCACGGAGACGGGCGTAAGTATGAGGGTAAGAATCAGGGCGGCAAGCAGAATCGAGAGGTAGAACACGGTCGGGACCGGATAGGGCCGGGAAGCGGGCGCTCCCAGGGCCTACGGGCGCATCGAGCCGAGCGTGCGCGGGAAGGCAATCGCCTCGCGCAGGTGTGTCAGGCCGCAGATCCAGGCGACGGTCCGCTCCAGGCCCAGACCGAAACCGCTATGCACAACGGTGCCATAGCGGCGCAGGTCGATATACCAGTCAAACGCTTCCATCGGCAGTTCGTGCTCCTCGATGCCGGCGATCAGCTTGTCGACATCTGCCATGCGCTCACTGCCGCCGGTGATCTCGCCGTACCCCTCCGGCGCCAGCAGATCGACGCTGCGGCAGACCTCCGGCCGGTCCGGTTCCGGCTCCATGTAGAAGGCCTTCACTTGTGTCGGGTAGTGATGGACAAAGACCGGCTTGTCGAACTGGGCGGCGATGTAGGTCTCGTGCGGGCTGCCGAAATCATCGCCCCACTCGATATGGGGCACCTTGTCCTCATATCCGGGCACCAATTCACCGGCCGTGGCAGCACGGTTGACGATGTCCACGGCCTCGTCGTAATGGATGCGCGGAAAGCTGGGCGTCACCCGTTCCAGGACGGAGGTGTCCCGTTCCAGCAGCTTCAGCTCTTCGACATTTTCCTCCAGGCAGCGCTGCACGATGTGGCTGACGAACTGCTCCTCGATCTCCATCAGCCCGTTCAGGTCGCAGAAGGCGATCTCGGGCTCAACCATCCAGAACTCCTGCAGATGGCGGCGCGTCTTGCTCTTCTCGGCGCGAAAGGTCGGCCCGAAGCAGTAGACCTTGCCAAAGGCCATGATCGTGGCTTCACTATAGAGCTGGCCGGTCTGGGCCAGATAGGCCGGTTCACCGTGGAAATCGATCTCGAAGAGGGTCGTTGTGCCTTCGGCGGCGTTGGGGGTGAGGATCGGCGTGTCCACGTTGAGGTAGCCGTTGCTGTCCAGCCAGTCGCGGATGGCGCCAATGACGGTCGCCCGTACCCGCAATATCGCCCACTGGCGGCTGGAACGAATCCAGAGATGGCGATTCTCCATGAGAAACTCCACGCCATGCTCTTTGGGCTGAATCGGGTACTCATCAGCGATCTGGACCACTTCCAGGCCGGTCACATCCAATTCAAAACCGCCGGGAATGCCTGGCGCGCGTGTGTCCTCTTTGACAGTGCCGGTAACCCGCAGGCTGCTCTCCTGGGTGAGTGCGCGTGCGAGCTCAAACGACGCCTCGCTGACGTTTCCCTTAAACACCACCGCCTGGCAGATACCCCCGCCATCGCGCACCTGCAGGAATTGGAGCCGGCCTTTGCCAGTCTTGGTATAGAGCCAGCCCTCCAGGGTTACCGCCTCGCCCACATGCGCGGACATCTGCTGAATCGTGATTACCGTGTCCAATGATCGGTCCTATGAAGAGATTGGCAGGCGGCCCTATTCACTGAAGGAAGTGTCATCACTTGCGCGGTTCTCATCCGCCGTCTCCTGCCCGGAGCCGTGCACTTCTTCCCGGGCCTCACCGCCATCGGTCAGTTCTGCGCTCGGCCTGTTTACTTCCCCGTCTTCGTTGTCCTCAGTTGTCGAGTCGTCGGGCAGACCAAACCACTCATCCAGCTGCTGCCCGATACTTTCCAGGAGATATTCCATACCCACCGGCGGGCCGACGGCGGTTGCGCCGGCAAGGTTCAGCGAGTGATCGGCCTGGAACTCTCCACTCCCCCCGTCCTTATAGGTGGGCCGGATAACGTGGGTATAGATATACACCTCGGTTTGCGGCTGATTCTCTTCTTCGACAGGCCGCGCCTGACTTTCTTGCACGCGCACGGTCCTGCCCCGCCGCCGGGAAGAACGCCGCCGGTTCTCGCTGCGGCGGCGATTCTGGCTCTTAGAACGTCTTCGCTGCTCTGGCTGAACTTCTGCGCCGGCCGCGCTCTGCTCGGCAGCGAGAGATGCATCCCGGGAGCCCTTCCGCCGCCGGCGGCGGAAGTAGCGTCGCTTTCTGGACCTCCCTCGGTCCTGCTTATCGGGTGGTTCGGTCGTTGCCATCGAAAGCTATTCCCTTTCGCAAAACCTATGGTGATTCGCTGCCGGCCACAGTACGCTGCGCAATCAGTTCACCGTTGGGATTGCGCAGAATAACCGTCGAGCCGATTTCCCAAGCCGCTGCATCCCGGCCCCAGTAGCGATTGATGCTGTTGTCCTGCCCAGAACCCGTGTTCAGACGAATCCCGCTGCCGGGGAACAGAAGGATGTTGCTGAAAGTGTAGATCGGGCCCCCGTCGCGACTGAGGGTCCACCCCTGCAGGTCGACGGCGCCATCGCTGTCGTTCACGACCTGCACCGACTCCGCGGCCAGCTCGCCGGCATTCTCGATACGCAGCTGCAGGCCCTGTTGCGGCAGACCAACCGCGGCGCCCCCGGGCGCGCCCCCCTGCTGTTGAGAGACGGGAATCTTCAGGCGCTGGCCAACATAGACCAGATTCGGATCGGCCAGATCGTTTATCTCCAGCAGCCTGTTCAGAGAGACGCCGTAACGCGCCGCGATGGCCGACAAACTGTCCCCTGCCTTGACCGTATAGATTTCCGTCTCGCCCGGCTTGGGCGGCGCCGCGACTTCGGTCGGGGTTGCGGGCGGAGCGGATCCGCTCTCCGGAGCTGTCTGTGCATCCCCGGACGTTGGCGTTGCAATCAGAACTACCGCTGGCGCCGGTGTTGCAGGCACGACCAACTCCTCCGGGCTGGGCCGCCGCTGCTCCGCTATCCATACAACAGTCACGGCAATCGTCAGACTGACTAAGGCGTTGACGAGGATGAAAAAGACGAGAAGACGGCGATTCATTTACCTGCAGTGGCCTGTGGCTCAGGGAAAAGATGGCCAGCGGACGCCACTAGCCACTGGCCACGGGCACATTGTAGCACAGATCGCTGAAACTATGTACTGATGTAGTATTCTTCGCATAGGCCGTTACCGCTTTAATGGGCAGTGACAACACAAAAGAATCCGCTACATTGGCGGTTTCCCTGTGCATGGTAGAATAGGCGGTGCAGCGCGCACTGCGGTCCTTGTGGTTGTGGGGCTGACAGGACAGATGCGCATTCACATCGGAGAACCGCTTTCCGCCGTGTTTCGTATGGTGTAAGGGGGAGGCGAGACGCCCCCATCGACTTTGCCCGTCGCTGCATATCCAAACCACGGGAGCCGGCAACGGGCAAACAGAGGGATGCAATATGCTGAAGAAATTTCTGACCAAAGTTGTCGGCGATCCGAACGAGAAGGAGCTGAAGCGGCTTCAGCCTCTGGTTGAAGAGATCAACGGGCTCGAAACCCGCTTCGAACGGATGGACAGCGCCGAATTCAAAGTGATGACAGAGGAGTTCCGCCAGCGGATCTTCAGTGAAACGACGGAGCTGCGGGATGCGCTGGCCGGCGCTGAAGCCGAGTACGCGGCGGTTGCGGGCACCGATGAGCAGCGCTTTGCCCGCATTGAAGTCGAACGAATTCGCAAAGAGCTGCTGGACGAGGAGCAGGAGATTCTCGACGAGATGATGCCGGAGGCGTTCGCCGCGGTGCGCGAAGCAGCCCGCCGCACCATCGGCCTGCGCCACTACGACGTGCAGCTGATCGGCGGCGGCGTCCTCCACTCGAGCAAGATCGCGGAGATGAAGACCGGTGAAGGCAAGACGCTGGTGGCGACGCTGCCGCTCTACCTGAACGCGCTGGCCGGGCGCGGCGCGCATCTTGTCACGCCGAACGACTATCTCTCCAAGGTCGGCCTGCAGTTGATGGGGCCGGTCTACCAGCTGCTGGGCCT
Organism: Caldilineaceae bacterium; assembly: GCA_011523365.1. Taxonomy (GTDB): domain Bacteria; phylum Chloroflexota; class Anaerolineae; order Caldilineales; family Caldilineaceae; genus Bin5. Next base: position 4,179 of record WTGY01000017.1, on the reverse strand, counting down.
GTCGGCCGCGGTCATTCAGAACAGCGCCGGCAACCCCGACAAGGGCAGTTTTCTGTACGACCCCGAGTTCCCGGCAGAGGACGACCGCTTCCAGAACCTGCGCCCGATCACCCGGCAGGAGGCGTACCGGGCGGACATTACATACGGCACCAACAACGAGTTCGGGTTCGACTATCTGCGCGACAACATGGTGCTGGATAAGGAGCGCCAGTCCCAGCGCGAGTTGCATTACGCAATCGTGGACGAGGTCGACAACATTCTCATTGACGAGGCGCGCACACCGCTGATCATCTCGGGTGAGGCACAGGAGAGCAGTGACTATTACAGACAGTTCGCGCAGCTTGTTCGCGGCCTGCGCGCCGACACGGACTACGAAGTCAACGAAAAGGAGAAGGTGTCCACGCTCACCGAAGCGGGCATCGCCGCCGTGGAAAAAAAACTGGGCCTGGACAACCTATACGATCCGGCCCACTTCGAGATGCTCCCTTATCTCGACAACGCGCTGCGGGGCCACGCCCTGTATCACCGCGACAGAGACTACATCATCCGCAACAACGAGGTGATCATCGTCGACGAATTCACGGGGCGCCTGATGGAGGGGCGGCGCTACGGCGAGGGCCTGCACCAGGCCATCGAGGCCAAGGAGGGCGTGCGCGTCAAGAAGGAGTCGATGACCCTGGCGACGATTACCTTCCAGAACTTCTTCCGCATGTACAACAAACTGGCCGGCATGACCGGTACGGCCAAGACGGAAGAGGAGGAGTTCCAGAGCATCTACAATCTCGATGTCGTGGCCATCCCGACCCATCTGCCGACGATCCGCCTGGATGAGGAAGATTTGATCTATAAGAACCAGCAGGCCAAATTCGGGGCGGTCATCGATGAGATCGGCCGCTCCCATGAGGAAGGCCAGCCGGTGCTGGTGGGTACCGTCGCCATTGAGACCAGCGAACTGGTCAGCCGTATGTTGAGGCGCCGCGGCATTCCACATGAGGTGCTGAACGCCAAGAACCACGAGCGCGAGGCGACGATCATCGCGCAGGCGGGACGGCCTGGCGCGGTCACGATCGCCACCAATATGGCCGGCCGCGGCGTCGACATTCTGCTGGGCGGCAACTATGAAGGCCTCGCTAGAGATCAGCTGCGCAAAGACGGCGTCGATCTGACCGGCATCCCCCAGCTGGCGTGGAACCACTGCCTGGAGCTGCTCAAGAACGACCGGGACCCCACGGCGACCTATAACACGCGCTGGGCCGCGGTGCTCAAGGAAAGGTGGGACGAAACGAAGGCGGACCAGGACAGGGTGAAGGCTGTGGGCGGCCTCTATGTGGTCGGCACGGAACGCCACGAGGCGCGGCGCATCGATAACCAGCTGCGCGGCCGCTCCGGCCGCTTGGGCGACCCGGGCGCCAGCCGCTTCTTCCTCAGCTTGGAGGACGACCTGGTGCGGCGCTTCGGCGGCGACCGGGTGACAGGCGTCATGGACCGCCTCGGCCTGGAGGACGACCAGCCGATCAAGCACAATATGATCACAAAAGCAATCGAAAACGCGCAGACCCGGGTCGAAGGCCACAACTTCGATATCCGCAAGCACGTGCTCAAATATGATGAGGTCGTCAATGAGCAGCGGGAGACGATCTACATGCAGCGGCGGCGCCTTCTGAACGAGCCGTCACTGAAGCCCGCGATTCAGGAGATGATCACCGACGAGATCGATGCGGCTGTGCAGCAACACACCGCCACTCGCTTTGAGGAGGAGTGGAACCCGGAAGAGCTGCTCCTGACGCTGCGCACCGTCTTCCCCTTCCCGCAGAACTTCGACCCGGCCCCGTGGCAGGAGCTGGACGCCGACGACATCACAGCGCAGGCCGCCGAGATCGCGCATCAGACCTACGACAAGAAGGAAGAAGAGATCGATGCCGACATGCTGCGCGATGCCGAACGCCAGATCATGCTGCGCGCGGTCGACCACCGCTGGGTCCGCCACCTGACCGATCTGGACAGGCTGCGCGAGGGCATCGGCCTGCAGGCGATTGCACAGGTCGACCCGCTGGTTGCTTACAAGCGCGAAGCCTTCGCCATGTACCAGGAGCTGATGAACGACATCCGCTCGGATATCGTGACGACGGTGATGACCTTGCAGGTGCAGAGGGCGCCGACACTGCCGGCGCCGATTGCGCGCAACATCCAGACGAATCGGTCTGACACGCCCCAACAGCGAACGGTCCGCAACACCAACAACCGGCCCAAGCGCAACGACCCCTGCTGGTGCGGCAGCGGCAGGAAGTACAAGGTATGCCACATGAGGGCCGACGCGAAACAGGGCGGCGCGCCCGTGCGCGAAGTGGCGTAGCTGCCTGGCCTTGTCGAGCGGCGCCTGGCAACCACAACTGCAAACATAACGGGGATGGAGGAGCGAATCGCAAGACGATGCCCCAGGTCAACCCGGCAATCATGGTATGGGCCCGCGAGACGGCCGGTCTCTCCCAGGAGGAAGCGGCCAGGAAGCTGGGCTTTCAAGACAGTTCCAGATCGTCTGCGGCAGAGAAGCTGGCCCAAATTGAACGCGGTCAGAAAGAGCCTTCTCGGACTCAGCTAGTCAACATGGCGGGACAGTACCGCCGCCCCTTGCTTACATTTTATCTCTCCAAACCGCCGCAAAAGGGCAACCGGGGGGTGGACTTCCGCACCCTGCCCCAAAGTGAGCATTCCCCTGAGGAAGCGTTGTTGGACGCGTTGATCCGGGAGATCAAGGCGCGCCAGAGCATGGTTCGCGTCATCATGGAGGATGAAGATGAAGCAGTGCCGCTGCCTTTTGTTGGCTCTCACCGCATAGAGGATGGCCGCTCTGCCGTCTTGAAATCACTACAGACGCTGCTGAACGTCAGTACGGCAGACTACCGCGCCCAGCGGAACGCGTCGGCCGCATTTGCCCTGTTGCGCAGGAGAGCCGAGGCCGCGGGCATATTTGTTCTCCTCAAAGGGGATCTGGGCAACTACGTAACCGCGCTTGATACAACGGTCTTTCGGGGGTTTTCTATCGCCGACGAGGTGGCCCCCTTTATCGTGATCAACGACCAAGACGCCAGACCGGCCTGGTCGTTCACCCTGTTGCACGAAACGGTGCATTTGCTTCTCGGTCATACCGGTGTCAGCGGAGGCAGTGCGGAGAACGAGGTAGAGCGATTCTGTAACGATATTGCCGGGGAGTTCCTGTTACCCGCACAGGATTTAAAGCCCCTTACCCTCGACGATGGTGACGAAATCGGCGCCGTCTCATCACGAATTAGCGCATGGGCGAAAGAGTTCAAGGTGAGCAGCGCTATGGTTGCTTACAAAGCATATCGATCTGCTCTGATCACTCAGGAGACTTTCCGCCAGTTGAACGCCATATTTCGCCAAGCATGGCAACAGGAACGGGAACGAAGCCGCGCGCAAGCACGCGGACAGGAAACTAGAATCAGGTACTATACAGTGCGACGGCACCGACTGGGCAATCGGATAATCGGCCTAGTGGAACGCATGATGGAGGCGGAAGCACTTTCGACATCCAAGGCGGCGCAGATCCTGGGGGTCAAGCCGAGGCAGGTACAACCACTACTGGACGTTGGCCCTTCACGATAGACGATGCCTGTGCTTTACCTCCTTGACGCCAATGTGCTCATCGACGCGAATCGAGACTACTACCCTATCGCGAGGGTCCCGGAATTCTGGGACTGGTTGTTGGAGATGGGGAGACAGGGCCGGATCAAGATTCCTCAAGAGTTTTTTGAAGAGGTTATCCTTCCCCCGCCGACAAGAGAGCGACCAGATCCATTGGTCGATTGGCTAAAAGCAAACAAGGGAGCGTTAGTGCTTGATGAAGAGGCTGTCGTGGAACTGGTAACCCGTGTCACCGAGCAGGGATACGCCAGCAATTTAACCGATGAGGACATAGTAAAAATAGGACGTGACCCGTTCCTAGTCGCCTACGCTCTCGTAGATATACAGAATCGATCTGTTGTAACCACCGAGCATTCCAAACCAAGTAAGCGCAGGGCCAACCGCAAATTGCCTGATGTGAGCAGGGATTTCAACGTGCACTGCATAAACACTTTCGCACTGATTGAAGAACTCGACTTCCGCACCGGCTGGAGAGAACAGTCGTAATACCCTCCCAAAGATCCCCTACCGCCCCCC
>WTGY01000188.1 GCA_011523365.1 Caldilineaceae bacterium | reverse complement strand
ACAACCACCCAACAAAATGCCAACCCGCCTAAGTCAGTGTAGAATAAGGCAAATCCCTTCCCGCCAACCCCCTGCACCCTGCCAATTGGCCACGCGCCCCAGGACACGCACATAAACGCACCCAATTTCACCGCCTTCACATCTCGACTCCACCCCACACGAGGACCAACCATGGCCGACCCAATCATCACCAAAATCGAAATCCATACCTACGAATCCGAACGAGTAAACCTCGGCAAAGACTACCACGGCTTCAACCTCGTCTACGAGCCCGGCAGCCGCATCAAGACCCAGGGCAGCATCCTCCGCATCGAAACCGACCAGGGCATCGTCGGTGAGTACGCCGGCGGCAGCGGCGCAGAGTACTCAACCCTCCCCACCTTTATCCACTTCCTCATCGGCCGCAGCGCCCTCCAGCGCGAGCTCATCTACACTGAAGTCAGACGCGCCCTCCGCCAGGTCGCTCGCATCGGCTTCGCACCCGTCGACATCGCCCTCTGGGACATTGCCGGCAAACTCTACGACCAGCCCGTCTACAAGCTCCTCGGCGGCTACAAGGACAGCGTTCCCTGCTACGCCAGCACCTACCACGGCGACCACCAGCCCGACGGCCTCTCTACGCCCGAAGCTTTCGCCGACTTCGCCGAACACTGCCTCGACCTCGGCTATCCCGCCTTCAAAATCCACGGCTGGGGCCGCGCACCCGTCAGCCAGGAAGTCGCCAACGTCCACGCCGTCGGCAAACGCGTCGGCGACAAAATGGACCTCATGCTCGACCCCGCCTGCGAGCTCATGACCTTTGGCGACGCCGTCAAAGTCGGCTGGGCCTGCGACGAAAACCGCTTCTTCTGGTACGAAGACCCCTACCGCGACGGCGGCATCTCCCAGTTCGCCCACCGCAAGCTGCGCCAGCTCATCAATACGCCCATCCTGCAGACCGAGCACGTCCGCTCCCTCGAGCCCCACATCGACTTCGCCATCGCCGACGCCACCGACTACGTGCGCGGCGACGTCGGCTACGACGGCATTACCGGCGTCATAAAGCTCGCCCACGCCTGCGAAGCCCTCGGCATCGATCTCGAATTCCACGGCCCCGGCCCCGCCCAGCGCCAGTGCATGGCCGCCATCCGCAACACCAACTACTACGAAATGGGCCTCCTCCACCCCAAAGCCCCAGCCAGCCACGAACCCAACCTCTACGTCGACTACGTGGACGACCTTGAAGCCATCGACGCCAACGGCCACGTCTCCATTCCCCAGGGACCGGGACTCGGCGTCGACATCAACTGGGATTGGGTAGAACGAAATCGCGTGTCAGTGGTAGAATACGGCGGCTAACACCGCAAATCATCAACTTCGTAACGTATACGCATGATCCGCTAGAGGCGCCACCGCAGCGCTCGCCTTCCCAGGAGGACTCCCTATGACCGTCGCCACCGCCCCCCAACTCTCCATCTCTGAGCTGCTGACCGCGCTCGAAGGCGTCACCGCCATCCCCTGCGCACCCTACCGCGCCGGCAGCATCGACTACGACGCCCACCTGAAAAACATCCGCTACCTCATGCGCACCAACAATCTCAGCGAAAACCGCCCCCGCGTCCTCTCCATCGCCGGCACCAGCCCAATCCACCAGATGACTCGCGCCGAGCAGGTCCACATCGTCGACATCACCACCCGCGAAATGGGCGACGAGGGCGTCTACGTCGCCGGCGTCCTGCCCAGCCCGCTCGCCGACGCCAAGGACCTCATCGGCGAGCTCTCCGGCCTCCAGCGTCCGCCCGACGCCTACCTCGTCATGCCGCTCGTCGGTGTCTACGACCCGGCTGGCATGTACAACGAGTTCATGGCCTTCGGCGAAGAGGTGCACGACCGCTTCGCCGCCCGCCTCATCTACTACTTCAAAGACAGCCGCGACCTGTCCCAGATGGGCAAGCTCTTCCGCGACTCCGAAGCTTTCATCGGCTTGAAGGTGGGCACCGGCGAAGACGACGTAGAACCGCTCGTCCACGCCATCGGCGACAACGGCCTCGTCATCTGGGGCATCGGCGACCGCTGCACACGCGCCTCCCGGCTCGGCACCAAGGGCCACACCTCCGGCATCGCCGTCGCCTACGCCAAGGCCTCCGACGCCATCAACAACGCCCAGCGCGCCGGCGACCACGCAGAGTCCCAGCGCGTCGAGGACGCCATCTTCGCCCTTGAGGAGCTCCGCTTCCGCGACGGCCGCCGCTACAACTACTCGGCCGTCATCTCCGCCATGGCCCAGTGCGGTTTCGACGACATCGACGGCGGCGAAGGCGCGCCCTTCAACCCGCCCGTCCCCGCCGAAATCGCCCGCGAAGTCCAGACCGCCATCGCCGACCTGGCCCAATACCACTAAAGTCTGGAGCCCCGCTATGGCACCCCAATCCCATGCCGGCCCCGACGCGCCCTCGGTCCTGCTCATCTCCACCGACCACTGGCCCGCCCACCTCATGGGCGGCGCCGGACATCCCGCCGTCCGCACCCCGACCCTGGACAGCCTCGCCGGCGCCGGCGTCCGCTACACTAACGCCTACGCCGAGTGCCCCGTCTGCATCCCGGCCCGCCGCACGCTCATGACCGGCACCACCACCCGCACCCACGGCGACCGCGTCTTCAAGGTGCAGGAACCCATGCCGCAGCTCCCGACCGCCGCCCAGACCTTCCGAGACGCCGGCTACCAGGCCTACGCCGTCGGCAAACTCCACGTCTTTCCCCAGCGCGATCGCATCGGCTTCGACGACGTCATCCTCGCCGAGGAGGGCCGCCCCATCCTCGGCGCTATTGACGACTACGAGCTTTGGCTCGGCGAGGAAGGACATCCCGGCCGCTCCTTCGCCCACGGCATGAGCAACAACGAATACAGTTACCGGCCCTGGCATCTGTCCGAGGAGACCCACGTCACCAACTGGGCCACCGACCAGATGTGCCGCATGATCCGCCGCCGTGATCCCACCCGGCCCGGCTTCTGGTTCCTCTCCTACTGCCATCCCCACCCGCCCCTCGTCCCCCTTGAGTGGTACTACAATCTCTACCGCGACGTAGACATTCCGCTCCCCCAACAGTCCGGCTGGTCGCAGGACTTCGACAATCTGCCCTACGCGCTGCAGATGATCCAGACCCGTTACGGCAACACCTTCAGCGAAGAGGAGCTTCAGGGCATCCACCGCGCCTTCTACGCGCTCTGTACCCATATCGACCACCAGCTGCGCCGCGTCATCGGCACGCTGCGCGAGGAGAGGCTGCTCGATAACACCATCATCTGCTTCACCAGCGACCACGGCGACATGCTCGGCCAGCACGGCCTCTGGGCCAAGCGCCTCTACTACGAGCAGTCCGCCAACATCCCCATGCTGCTCCTCGGCCCCGCCAACGACGAACGCACCCCCGCCGGCACCCAGGATGACCGTCTCGTCGGCTGGCAGGATGTCATGCCCACCCTGCTCGACCTGGCCGGCATCCCAATCCCCGAAACCGTCGAAGGCGCCTCAATGGTCGGGGACGCCCGCCGCCCCTATCTCTTCGGCGAAGTCGGCGAAGGGCCCATGGCCACGCGCATGATCAGGCAGGACCAGTACAAACTGATCTACTACCCAACCGGCAACCGTTTTCAGTTGTTCGATCTGGAAGCCGACCCGCAGGAGATGAACGACCTGAGCGGTTCGGAGAGCCACGCAGCCCTGCTTCAAAACATGACAGCGCTTCTTGTAGACGAGCTCTACGGCAACGACGAGGAGTGGCTGCAGGATGGCCAGCTTGTCGGCCTGCCCCAAAAAGAGTGGCAGCCCGTCAAGAACCGCGAGCTCTCAGGCCAGCGCGGCCTGCACTGGCCCCCGCCGCCCCTGGACCTGTCCGGAAGACAAGTGGGCATGCCAGGGTGAGCGCGGTACAACCTTGACGGTACGTCTTCGCTGTCCAGTACTGCTTTATCTGACCTGCTCTAGCGCACCTGCATATGAGAAGGACACGCTGGAACTCGTTGTCCATCGGAAGAGGAAGTTCAATCTTTGACAAAGGAGAAGCGACCGCACGCCCAATCTGCTGGTCTGTCGCGCGAATCTGGCCATCAACAATCATCAACCGCGTCAACAAATAGGGTTTTTCTTCGCGCCCCTTCGCGTCCCTTCGCGGATAAATTGCAGTTCGCCGTTCAGGCAATTCTCAACCGAACGTGATCAAACTCATCACCTGAATCAAACGAATCTCAGTCCAGAAAGGCAACCATCCCGTGTCCTCACCTCTCCGCCGCTACGCACTCGTCGGCACCGGCGGCCGCGCCAGAATGTACATCCACGCCATCCTCGGCGACTACGCCCAGTGGAATGAGCTCGTCGCCCTCTGTGACCTCAGCCAGACGCGCATGGACTTCTACAACCAGCAGATCCAGGCGCGCGCCGGCAGCGGCCCCCTGCCCACCTACCACGCCGACGACTTCGACCGCATGATCGCTGAAACCAAACCCGACGTCGTCATCGTCACCACCATGGACGCCACCCACCACCACTACATCTGCCGCGCCATGGAACTGGGCTGCGACGCCATCACCGAAAAACCCATGACCACCGACGACGCCAAAGCCCGCCAGATCTTCGACACCATCCAGAAGACCGGCCGCTCCCTGCGCGTCACCTTCAACTACCGCTACGCGCCCCTCGCCACAACCGTGCGCGAGCTCATCATGCAGGGCACCATCGGCCGCCCCCGCCATGTCGACTTCTCCTGGGTCCTCGACACCCGCCACGGCGCCGACTACTTCCGCCGCTGGCACCGCGAAAAAGACAAGTCCGGCGGCCTCCTCGTACACAAGTCCACCCACCACTTCGACCTCATCAACTGGTGGATCGACTCCATCCCCCACACCGTCTACGCCCAGGGTGACCTCCACTTCTACGGCCGCGAAAACGCCGCCGCCCGCGGCGAGACCTACACCTACGACCGCTACACAGGCGAGGAGGCCGCTGCAAACGATCCCTTTGCCATCAGCCTCGACTCCGACGAGACCCTCAAAAGCCTCTACCTCAACGCCGAAGCAGACAGCGGCTATCTGCGCGATCGCAACGTCTTCGGCGACAACATCACCGCCGAAGACACCATGAGCGTCACCGCCCGCTACCGCAACGGCATCATCCTTTCCTACTCCCTGCTCGCCTACTGCCCCTGGGAAGGCTACCGCGCCGCCGTCACCGGCGACCGCGGCCGCATCGAAGTCGAGGCCATCGAGGCCGTCGGACGCACCTTCGTCGCCGGCCAGGAGGAGACCCTACCCGAAGCCGCCAACCAGCTCCAGGACTTCGGCGGCAAACACATCTGGGTCTTCCCCATGCACGGCGCACCCTACCAAGTCGAGGTCCCCGAAGGCGTCGGCGGCCACGGCGGCGGCGACCGTGTCATGCTGGAGCAGATCTTCCATCCCGACCCGCCCGAAGATCCCTTCGCCCGCGCCGCCACCCACGTCGACGGCGCCGCCTCCATCCTGCTGGGCATCGCCGCCAACCACTCCATCGCCACCGGCCAGCCCATCACCGTCGATGACCTCTTGAAACTGAGCACCCACTAAGCCTGCGCCCCGTCCCCGACGCCGGGCGAACGCGCAGGACCATAAAGGAGACCGTACATTGAGTGATTTTTCCGGTCAGAACATAATCGTAACCGGCGCCAGCAGCGGCTTCGGCGAAGCCATCGCGCTCAAATTCGCAGCCGCCGGCGCCCATGTGGCCATGATCGCCCGCCGCGAGGATGTCCTCCGCACCCTCGCCCAGCGCATCGAGGCCGACGGAGGCCGCGCCCTCGTCTACCCCTGCGACGTCGGCGACGAGGCCCAGATCCGCGCCACCGTCAAGAAAATCGATGCCGAGCTCGGCCCCATCCATATACTCGTCAACAACGCCGGCACCAACGTCGTCAACCGCAGCATCGACGCCACCACCGTCGAAGACTGGCGCGTCGTCGCCGACGTCAACCTCGTCAGCGCCTATCTCTTCACCAACCTGCTCATGCCGCAGATGAAAGCCCGCGGCGCCGGCACCATCATCAACATCGGCTCACGCGCCGCCAACTACCCCAGCCTGCTCTCCGGCGTCGCCTACAGCAGCGCCAAACTCGGCATGCACGCCCTCAACCGCGTCACCAACGAGGAGGGCAACCCGCACGGCGTGCGCGCCTGCATCATCAACCCCGGCGTCACCGCCACACCCCTCCTCGACCGCCGGCCCGTCCCGCCCCCGCAGGAAGCCCGCAAACTCATGATGCAGTCCGAAGACATCGCCGACACCGTCCTCTACGCCGCCGGCCTCCCCCTGCGCGCCAACGCCGAACGCATCGACCTCTACCCAACCAACACGGAGGTGGGCTGACATCGCAAAAGATCACGCGCAAATACCGCCTGCCATCGCCGCCATCGCGCCCGACGGCCAGCTCACCCCGGCCCAAAGGCGCCGCTTTCTTATCTCGATCTCCCTGCGCCGCCAGCAGCCCGGGACCGGCAGCGCCCCCCAATTCCTGCGCGAGCGTTCAGCACGCTACGCCTGGCCTGACCTACGCGCCATTCTTAAGGGGATCCGCTGGGCCGTCGTCGGCGCCGTCGCCACCCGTGCTTACATGCCTGAGCGCATGACCAGTGACTTTGACATCCTCGTCCACCATCATGACGGGGACGCCGCGCTGGCGCGTCTGAAAGAGGCCGGTTACCAAGTCGCTTCAGAACTGTCAATCCCAGGCTACATGTTGAACGCCCCCGACGGCACCGAAGTCGACCTGCTCCTCATCCCCTTCGAGTGGCTTGACGTTGCCTTGCAACCCGACCGGACCGACGCCGCCGGCTACCCGGTCCTCGGCCTTCCCTATCTCGTCCTGATGAAGATGGAAACGTCCCGCCCGCAGGACCTGGGAGATCTGTCCAGGATGCTCGGCCTCGCCGAAGAGGATGACTTGGAGCAGGTTCGCGCGGCCGTTACCCGCTACATGCCCGATGCCGCTGAGGATCTGGAGTCGCTAATCTATCTGGGCCGCCTCGAAATGGGCGAAATCTGAACCGCGCCGGCCAGCAAGATTTGACCTGAATCGAGGGGCTACCGCCTTCCCATGCTGCGCGTAGGCATTATCGGCGCCGGCCGCATCAGCGACCTCCACGCCCTCGAATACCGCCAAAACGACCGCGCCCAGCTCGCAGCCGTCTGCGACATCGACCAGGAGACCGCCCAACGACGTGCAGCCGCCTGGAACGCGCCCCCCAATCGCGTCTTCACCAACCACCACGACCTCCTCGCCCTCCCCGACCTCGACCTCGTCGAAGTCCTCCTGCCCCATCACCTCCACCACCCCGTCACCCTCGACGCCTTCGCCGCCGGCAAACACGTCTCCGTCCAGAAACCCATGGCCCTCTCCCTCGCCCAGGCCGGCGAAATGATCGCGGCCGCCGCGACCGCCCAAAAGACCCTGCGCGTCTACGAAAACTTCATCTTCTACCCACCCGTCGTCCACGCCAAAACTCTCATCGAAGCCGGCGAAATCGGCGACCCCCTCACCATCCGCATCAAGAGCAACGCCGGCTTCAGCCCCACCGCCTGGCACGTACCCCTCGCCGCCTGGGCTTGGCGCTTCAACCCCGAGACCTGCGGCGGCGGCCCCTTGCTCTTCGACGACGGCCACCACAAATTCGCCCTCGCCTGGCACTTCATGGGTCCGCCCGAAGAGGTGCACGCCTGGATCGGCGCAATGGAGCTCATGCCCGGCCGCGTCCTCGACACCCCCGCCATCGTCTCCTGGAAGTTCCCCAACAACCGCTTCGGCTCCCTCGAAGTCGTCTACTCACCCCAGCTCCGGATCGACACTCACTACTACGCCCAGGACGACCGCGTCGAGATCACCGGCACCAAAGGCGTCATCTGGATCAACGGCGGCCACGGCCGCCTCACCGACGCCCCACCCGTCACCCTGGCCCGCGACGGCCGCACCCGCACATTCGACGACATCCCCACCGGCTGGGAGCAAAGCTTCATCCACGCCACCCGCCACCTCATCGACGCCCTCCACACCGGCGCCCCGCCCCGCCTGACCGGCCCCGAAGGCCGCACCATCCTGCGCTCCCTCCTCGTCGCCCACCACTCCGCCCGCACCGGCCAGTCCGTCCGCATCTGACCGGCAAACATCCAGCAACTCGCCCTGCCGAAACGCAAAATCGGCCTGCCTGCCAGCAACACGCCCTGACAAACCGGCCGACCTTCAGACTTCACATCGCCCCCCAACCGGCGCAGGCAATCTGAAATCTCTAGGGCTCGCTTACGCAAATCCGAACAGCGATCTGAGCGAGCAAAGTGCAGCTATTCCGCAAAGAGCCGCGCATTCCCGCAAAAAAAGTCCGATACGTCTCTGCTGTTCTTCGCGCCCCTTCGCGTCACTTCGCGGATCGATTGGTTTTGTTCTGTTCTGAGAGGCCTTCCCAAAATGTCTACGAAGCCTGGCGAACGCCGAACCGCTCAAGCGCCTCCTCATCCAGCTCAACACCCAGACCCGGCTCCTGTGGCACCTCGAAGTAACCGTCCTCGAACTCAAGAGGGCGCACAATGAGATCATCCACGCGCAGCATCTCCCCCACAATATCGCTGGACAGCGTTGTCGCCTTGGTCGCCGCGCATGCATGGACGTAAGAGGCCTCCGAAATGCCCAACCCGACCCCCGACCCATGCCACACAGGCATACCGGCAGCCTCCGCTATCGCCGTGCCCTGCTTGAAACTGTTCATGCTGCCGCCCAGGTTCAGGTAGTCACACGCTTCGCGCTTGACCGCGTTGATGACATCCTGATGATTGCCCAGGTGCAATGCCAGGGGAAAATCCAGTTTCTCTCTCAGCAGAACGTACCAATCCAAGTTACTGCGCGAGACAGGGTCCTCAAAGCATTCTATGTTATCGAGATAGGGTTCCAGGCCGCGTGCGATTTCCAAAACATGCCTCGGATGTCGCAGGTGCTGCCCCGCGTCGACGGTCACCTTTACTTCGGTCCCAACCGCCTGGTTGATGGCGGCAACGCGTTCCACCACCGGGTCGCCCAAATTGGCCTTCATCTTGAGCACGTCAATCCCCAGTTCTGCCGCCAGCCGCGCCCGCCTCGCCGCATCGTCAGGCCACATCTGCCCGCTGCAAAGAGACCCGCGCACGCGGCTGCGATACGCGCCCCCGAGTAACTGGTAGACCGGCAACCCGAGCGCCTTGCCTACCAAATCGTACACAGCCATCTCATAGGCCTGTTCAACCCCGCTCGCCGGGCTCCAAATGTCGCCGATCGGCAGATGCTGCCAGTTCAGGTCAAAAGGATCCCGCCCTGTAAACAACGGTGCATACTGACGAACCGTACTCTCTGCCACGCCTTTGGGCGCTTCACCCAGCCCACTGAGACCGCTGTCCGTCTTCATCCGCAGCAGCACAATTGGTAAGTCCCACCAGGAGCCGCTCCATCCTTCAATATTCGCGCTGTGCCAGCTGACTGGGTGCAGCGGCACTCGCACGCGGAATGTCTCGACCTCTACAATCTTCATCTGCGCTTCCCCCAATACGACCAACTACCTCTCGATATCGAATCTTTCACGGAGCAAAACCACCGTCAACGACAAAAGCCGCATCGGCTCAGGACCCCTGCAACGTCAGCAGCATAACCCTCACCAACCGGCCCACACAAAAAAACTCTGCCCGCGCCGGTTGGGGGGCGCGGGCAATCTGTAGCTTCTGAGGCTTGTTTACTTTCGTCTGAACCGCGATCCGAAGGGAACAAAGTGTGTCTAATCCGCAGGGGACCGCACAGTCATGCAAAGAAAACCCAATTCGCCCCCAATGTTCTTCGCGATCCTTCGCGTAACTTCGCGGATAAAAAAAGGTGTTCTTCGCGACCCTTCGCGTGACTTCGCGGAAAAAGAGGTTGTCCCTCGCAACCCTCCGTAACGTCAATTCAACCTAAAACGGAATATCCTCCTCACCGCCAGCCATCGCGTCCCCACCAGACCCACCGCCCACGGCCGCGCCCTGCCCACCGGCCTGACTCCATCCACCCGCAAGCGCTTCACTCTCAGCCCGCGTGTTCAGAAACCGCACAGTCTGCGCCGTCACTTCAAGTGAAGCCCGCGTGTTGCCCTCTCGATCTGTCCACGGGGTGGGCTCCTCCATTTCGCCCACAACCAGCACCCTCTGCCCTTTCGTAAGGTACTGGTTACACGTCTCGGCCAGCCGTCGCCAGGCTGCCACTCGAAACCAGACCGTCTTCTCCTGGCGCTGGCCGTCCTGCCCAGTCCAGGATCGACTGGTGGCGACACTGAAGTTGGTTACCGCCACGCCACTGGGCGTGTATCGCATCTCTGGATCACGGCCCAGATTCCCAATTAATGTGACCTGCTGATACATGGCTCTCCCCCTTATCACTCTCCCCGCGATTATGCCGCTTGGGCTAGGGTCTGCTGCCTGAAGTCACACAATTGCCGGCTCTGCCACGCTGCAGTTCAGCCGCCCAAGTCAAGCAAGACCTATCCCTTAGAACGGTATATCCTCCTCACCACCGAACTCCTGTGTCGCTCCCGACCCGTCCCCCGCCTGTCCGGACTGGCCGCCGTATTGGCCCCCGCCTACGCCCATAGCTTCTCGTTCGGCTCGTGAGTTGAGAAACTGCACGTTTCGTGCCCGCACCTGCAGAGAAGCACGCGGATTCCCTTCCTGATCGGTGAACACGTATGGTTCTTCCATTTCGCCGACAACCAGAACTCTTTGCCCTTTGGTCAGATACTGGTTGCACGTCTCGGCCTGCCTATCCCATACTGACACCCTGAACCATACAGTCTTTTCTTGACGCTGCCCGTCCTGACCTGTCCAATTTCGACTGGTGGCGACGCTTAAGTTGGTGACAGCCACGCCGCTTGCTGAGTACCTCATTTCCGGATCGCGGCCCAAATTCCCAATCAAAGTGATCTGCTGATACATTAAACGTTTTTCCTTCCTTCGATCTGTGATGAATGTCTCAAAATAGAGCGAATCCCGTCAATCGGCCCAAGACGCAACCATCCCTGGCCGCGCCGGAATCCCCGTCGTCCCGGGAAACGTCACTACAATATGGAAACCTAAAACGGTATCCCCTCTCCGCCGTTCAATTCCGGACTGGGAGCATGTTGGCCATTCCCGTACACAGCCTGCCCCTCCGACATGACGTTACCTTGCTCCCGCGAACCGAGGAACCGCACATTCCGCGCCCGCACTTTCAAGCTGGCCCGCGCGTTTCCACTGTCGTCAGTCCACACGTCGGGCTCGTCCAACTCTCCAACAACCAGTACGCGCTGACCCTTTGTCAGATACTGGCAACACGTCTCGGCAAGTCGCTGCCACGCGGCCACCTCAAACCAGACCGTCTTCTCCTGTCTTTGCCCGTCCCCGCCCGTCCAGTACCTATTGGTGGCAACACTGAAATTCGTTACAGGATCCCCGCTCGGCAAGTGCCTCAACTCAGGATCATTGCCCAAATTCCCAACCAAAGTGATCTGCTGATACATTGTACAGTTCCCTCATTTCATCTGCAATTGGATCGATTCATCGCGTCTGTGGCCCGTCAGGGCTCTCCAAGTCTGATATACCCATATTGTACATATGTTCTAATGATCTGTCAACACCCAGTTTCGGTCGGGTGCATCCCAAAATGGGGGTGAGCTATACTGAAAGGGAGGTGGTGAGCTAGAG
>WTGY01000042.1 GCA_011523365.1 Caldilineaceae bacterium | reverse complement strand
GCGTTGCGGGGGCGGAGCCCCCGCACAAGGGAGGCCGCTTGCGGCCGACCGCCCGGAACTGCAGTGGTCAGTAGTCAGTGGTCAGTGGGTGTGCAGTGGCTGCTGGAGGTTGGAATGGGATTTGGCTGCAGACTGGGTGCTGCCGGATGAATGCAACAGTCTGCTCCTATTCTTGGCGGCAGGCACTGGGTGAGCGGGTTTGACAAATGGATGTGGGGGTCTATGATTCAGGCAGAGATTGGCAATTTGAAGCTAGAGGAGAGGAGCAATGAGTAACGCGTGGCTTGAGAACCTGGTGACGCCGGAGGAGGAGCGGGAGTTTGCGGAGCAGGGCTATATGGTCATTGAAGACGCGATCCCGCAGGAGATGGTGGAACGGGCAACCGAGGTTGTCGACCGTCTGACCGCCGACCAGAAGGCGGAGGAGGGCTTGGGACCCAAGGACGGGATCAACATTTTTGACTTCATCGGCAAGGATGACGTTTTTCTGGAGCTGCTGGACTACCCGACGACCTTTCCCAAGGTTTGGGGGATTCTGGGCTGGAACATTCAGCTCTACCATTCGCACACGATAATCACGCCTCCCAACGCGGTTTCGGGGCCGGGGCAGCAGGGGTTGAACTGGCACAAGGACAGCGGGCGGCTCAACAACGAGCTGGAGACGGACCCGCAGCCGCGCATTTCGCTGAAGGTGGCGTTTTTCCTGACGGACACGACTGAGCTGGGGCGGGCGAACCTATATGTGATACCCGGTAGTCATCTGCTGAACAAGCTGCCCGTTGATGAAGACAAGAAGCCCAAGGGCGGCATTGCGGTAAGGGCAAAGCCCGGGGACGCGGTATTTTTCGACAGGCGCATCTGGCATGCTTCGAGCCCAAATACGTCGGACATGACGCGGAAGGTCCTCTTTTACGGATACAGCTACAGGTGGCTGCGCCCGCGTGACAATATGACTGTGGACCATGTGATGGGGCGGGTCGACCCGATCAGACAGCAGCTGCTGGGGGCGGCGCCTTCGGGTTGGCATGGGTATTCTTCGCCGAAGCCGGAGGACGTACCGCTGCGGGCGTGGATGCAGGAGAAGGCGGGGGCGAACGGTGCGGATTGAGCGCGTTGAGGCGATCAACCTGGTGCACCGCTTTCCTGAGGAGCACGGCTTTCGGTATGGCGGCGGTTTGATACACGAAGGGCCACGATGGGGCGCGAATAACATCTTTCTTTCCGCGAAGGCACGCGAAGGGGCGCGAAGGACACCTCATTATCCACGAAGGGTCGCGAACCGATGCTAAGGACACAGAAGGGGAATCGGGTTTTCTTCGAGTGGCTGCTGGGGCCTTGGCGAATCAGCCGTACTGCGCTGTCGAACGTAGCTGTTCTAACAGACGATAACAAGCCCTGATACTTTTCGCGCTGCTTGCAGGCATTGGGCTGGTATGGGAGAATCCGTCCCATTCAGACTGTTCAATGTCATAAGGCGTTTTCATTTCCGGTGCCGAAATGAGAAACAGACTTGGTGCAGCGTCTAACAGCGCCCTTTCGATCCTCTCTCTGGTCGCTTTCCTTGCGGCGCTTCTTTCTTTCTCATTCTTCAACGAAATCGAATCGTATGCGCAGAGCGTGACGGCGGACGTCTTGGATCCGCCGGCTCTGGCTGCCTCGTTGGCAGGGTCGAATACGGTTGACCTGAGCTGGAACCCGGTCAACGGCGCAGCCAGGTACGAGCTGTGGGTGTGGCGAGACGGCGGCACAGGCTGGCAACGTCTCGATGACGGTGAACTGACAGGCACATTCTTCAGACACGGCGGTCTTGCGGCGGGTGCGAAGTACTATTATGCCGTGCGCGCAGTGGCCGCCAGTGGCGTCAAGAGTGAGTGGTCGGCGTATGCCGAGATTACCTTGCCGGAGACTCACACGTCTACCCCGACGGCGACGCCTACAGTACCGGCACTTTCTGCACCAACAATATCGGCTGTAGCAGGTGAAAACGCGATCGACCTGAGCTGGACTCAGGTCATCGGCGCCGCGCGCTTCGAATTGTGGGTGTGGACCAGCGTCGACGACTGGCAGCGGCTGGACGACGGAGCCTTGGTAGGCAGCGAATACAGGCATAGTGGAGTTACGCGAGGGAGGACCTATTACTACCTGATTCGGGCAGTGAGCGAGTCCGGAGTGACCGGCCCGTGGTCAGAGCAGGTTTTTGCGACAGCAGGGGATGCGGGGTCGGGAGAGGCGCCTACGCCTACATCTACGTCTACATCTACAGCTACGGTCTCAACTCTCGCCAGGCCCGCAATTTCTGCAGAGGCAAGCGCTGGCGTGGTCAACTTGCGCTGGGAAGCGGTTGCGGGGGCAGTTCGCTACGAACTCTGGGCATGGACGAGAGATGACGGCTGGCAACAACTGGGTGACGGCAACTTGACCGACACGACATACACGCACGAAGGGGTTACTGCAGGCACAACTTACTACTACGCTGTCCGAGCGGCGGATGCCCTAGGCGGGATGAGCGACTGGTCGGAATACGCAAACGCAACGGCGTCTGAGAGCACATCGGGGACTGCTACTCCTACCGCCACTGCTACCGCTACCGCTACTGCCACTGCTACTGCTACCGCTACAGCCACTCCCACAGTCACGGCTACCCCTGCTACAACGGAGAGGGGAGCACTCGTTGCGCTGTATGAGGCAACGGACGGCGACAATTGGAAGAATAACAGTAACTGGCTAAGCAGTGCGCCTCTATATTCCTGGTACGGCGTCATCACAGACAGCAGTGGGCGGGTGACGCGGCTGAGCCTTGGGGATAACGGGTTGACCGGCACGATTCCGGTTCTCAGTGCATTGACTGAACTGGAGGAGCTGAATCTCAGAGTTAACCGGTTGACCGGGCCAATTCCAGAGTTAGGCGCTCTGAGAAAGCTCAAACGATTGTACCTCGAGTATAACGATCTGACTGGGCCTATTCCGGACCTAAATGGTCTCACCAACTTGCACCACTTGTATCTCGGTGACAACCAACTGACCGGGCAGGTACCGAATCTCGACGCTCTCACTTACCTGAGCGAGTTGGACCTTTACCGAAACGAGCTAGCCGGGCCGATTCCCGATCTCAGCAGGCTCACCGGCCTGATACATTTGTCCCTCTCGGGCAACCAACTGACAGGGTCTATTCCAGATCTCAGCG
Source organism: Caldilineaceae bacterium (assembly GCA_011523365.1). Classification (GTDB taxonomy): domain Bacteria; phylum Chloroflexota; class Anaerolineae; order Caldilineales; family Caldilineaceae; genus Bin5. The sequence continues at coordinate 53,401 of WTGY01000042.1, read as the reverse complement.
CCCTCAGAAATCTGAGGAGGCTGTTCTTCGACCGAAACCAACTGACTGGGACCATCCCAGAACTAAGCCAACTAACCAGACTAGGACATTTGAACCTTAGCCGCAACATGCTAACCGGTTCGATTCCAGACTTACGTCGACTCAGCAACGTATGGGCGCTGGACCTCTCCAACAACCAGTTGACGGGAACTTTGCCGGACCTGAGTTCACTCACCGGTCTGACAGCCTTATTTCTCCAGGAAAACCAGCTGTCGGGGACGATACCTGTTCTCGGCAGTTTGACTGAATTGGAGTGGCTATACCTCCATAGCAACCAATTGAGCGGGCAGATTCCCGATTTGAGTACGCTCACCGAACTGCAATCAGTAAACCTAAGTGACAACCTGTTGACCGGACCGATTCCTGCTTTGAGCACATTGACAGGTCTGTTTTCACTAGACCTCAGTGACAACAGTCTGACAGGGCCGATTCCGGAGATGAGTGTTCTGCCGGCACTGAGACGTCTAGACCTCGCGGGAAATCAACTGTGCCTCATTGCGGGCACAAGCTTGACTCATTCGAATAGTGAAGTAGACACGCACCTAAAGGGCCTCAATCCGTCTACGTGCACAGAGGCCGATTTGTCGGGGGTACTGGGCGCACCGAAGAGTTTTGAAGCGACCGTCAGTGCCGGGCGGGTCACGCTGACCTGGGATGCAGTAGAGGGAGCGAGTGGCTACGAGCTGCGCGTGTGGGACAGTCTAAATCGAGAGTGGGGAACTGTTGGAGGCGTCATCAGCGGTACGAACTACACGCATGATGTTCGTTCCGACGGAAGGAACTATTACTACAATGTCCGAGCGCGCGGCGCCAATGGAGTTCGAAGCTCGTGGTCGGTCCGTGTGCGTGCGATTGTGGTGCAGCAGCAGTTCCTGCCTCCCCCTTTATCTCTCAGTCTAGACTTGTATTACCAGAAGTATCTGGAAGTAGACGGGGTCGTGGTCGTTGCTCCGACTGAGGTTTCAGATGGAAAGATGGTGCAAGCGCGCGAGATTGTCTCCGGTGTGCTTTCCGGAAATCCCAACCTCTTTGAGGCCCCCCTTGTAAATTACCTTCGCATTTCCATTTACGGAACTGATGCCGAGGGCCGGGGGGTCAGCCAGTTGCCAGACTACTCATCTGCAGAAGTTGATCACTTAGGCGCCGCGTTCTTTGCGTCGGGTGCGTGGGTGGCCGGGGTACCGGAAGAAGACAGCCATTGCCTTGTCTTCATTCATGAATTCGCCCACTCTATACACTCAGCCAAAGAGGATCTGCCCAGCGGCAGTGCGTTCAATGCCCGGTTACAGGCAATTTATCAGTCCGCGCTTGCCAAGGGTCTTTGGCGTGGTGCGTACGCTTCAACGAATGTAAGAGAGTACTGGGCAGATACGGTCGCATTCTGGTTTCAGGAGTCGATCAGCGATCCTTCGTCTGCGAGGCACCTGGAGTTGGATGAGTACGATCCGGACATCGCTGATTTCATCGAGGAAATGTTTGGCGATGCCTCAGTTCCTTCCTATTGTAAGCCTTGATTGAAACGGAGGGCGTTGCGAAGAGAGACTCGAGCGTCCTCGTCCTGCTGTGAACCTGAATTCCTCTCAGAATCCTTTGGGCCCTTTCACGAACCGAAGAGCCTGACTCCAGCCTGTTTGCAGCATAGGCAGCTTGCTGTCCGGACATGAGGCTGACCAGTGCTGCGGGTCGTGCGAGTCCGTGTCCTGGCCCAGAGTGAGTCAAATGGTTGCCCGCATTCCGGGTTGGTCCCTATGAGCTTGCAAGTTCAGTGTTCCTCGCCAACTGAGAGAATTTCCCAGACAGTGTACTGTTCCCGGGGGCCCCAAGTCCCCAAACGACTCGTTTGAAAGAGTCAGACGCTGCGGGACGCTTTTCGACAGGTCCGAGTAAGAATTCAGGGCACAGTGCAACCCTCTTCATGTTCGCCAACAGAGGTTAGGATGTGATGGGCAGCGCAGGTGTTTGCCTGGTTCATCCTGTATTTGGCGATTGCCCGAAAAGCCGACTGCTGACCTCTGTAGAATTCCCAAAAGGTAAGCTGGAGTTTCTTGCCGAATCCGCAGGCGCTGGGCGAGCACAAGGCCTGCCCCCGATTTTGGGCATTTTGAAAAGAGTCGGTTCGCGGGTCTTGATAGCCGTTCGGGGCAGCTTCGACTGATCCTTTGACGCACGCGCCGTTTCATTCTAGAATCCTTGCAGCCGGCCAAACCTGAATCGTCCTCGTCGCCGGTTGCGAGGAAACTCCCCATGGAAAACCAATGCACAGTCTGATGCCAAGAGTCAGGAACCTCTTTGTCGCGGCCGTTCTTCTTGTGACGGTGTTTTGGCATTTCCCCCTCACAGATCGCGTATCGCAGGCGCAGACGACGTCCGAGGCAGTCCTGGACGCGCCCGTATTGAGTGCGGAAGCCGGCGAAGACGCCGTTGCGTTGTCCTGGACGGCGGTCTCGGGCGCGGCCAGGTACGAGCTTTGGGCGTGGTGGGACAGTGAGATCGACTGGAATCAGTTGGACGACGGCGAATTGACGGGGACAACTTTTCACCATGTCGAAGTCGCGGCGGGCACGACGTATTACTATCTGATTCGGGCGGTGAGCGATTCGGGGGAGACTGGTGCCTGGTCAGAGCAGGTTGCGGCCACAATCGAGGCGGCGCATTCGACGCTTGTGGCGCCGATACTTTCAGCGGTGGCAGTAGAGGGCGGTGTCGAGTTGAGCTGGACGGAGGTGGACGGGGCGGCGAGCTTTGAACTGTGGACGTGGACCAGGTGGGAGGGCTGGCAAAGGCTGGATGACGGCAATTTGACGGCAGCGGCCTACAGCCACGGCGGGCTGCCGGCGGGCTTGACCTACTTCTATGGAATACGTGCGATAGACGGGACCGGAGCAGAAGGCGAGTGGGCACAGCAGGTGTCGGCGACGGTACCGGGCTTGCTGGTTGTTCCGGAGGTCCCGGAGGAAAGGGCGGCGCTGGTTGCTCTCTACGAGGCGACGGACGGAGCGAACTGGAGGCGGCAGGACCACTGGCTTTCGGACGTGTCGATTGCGAACTGGTACGGCGTCTATACGGACCAGCAGGGTCATGTTACCGGACTGTATCTTGAGAACAACGGTTTGAGTGGACCCATACCCGATTTGACTGCACTCACCAGCCTGGAGAACCTGAACCTGGGAATCAACAGGTTGTCGGGGCAGGTGCCGGACCTGAGCCGCCTCTCCGGTCTTGTGACATTGGCACTGCACGACAATCAGTTGACCGGCGGCGTGCCGGATCTAGAGTCGCTAGGGGATCTCAGAGGTGTGTACCTTGACAACAACGAGTTGACGGGAGCCATCCCCGATCTGAGTGCTCTGACCGGCCTCGCGGCTCTGCACCTAAGCGGTAACCAGTTGACAGGGCAGATTCCTGAGTTGCGTGCACTGGCGGAGCTGCAAACGCTGGACCTTGGGTCAAACCAGTTGACCGGGCCAGTGCCTGAGTTGTGCTCTCTTGCCAGGCTGACGCGCGTTTACCTCGACAACAACCAGTTGACCGGGACGGTGCCGGAACTTTGCGATTTGTCGCAACTGAGGGTGCTGTTTCTCAGCAATAACCTTCTGACGGGCCCGATTCCTGATCTGAGTGCACTCACCAGCCTCGAAGTCCTGTATCTGAGTAACAACGGGCTGACGGGGTCGATTCCCGATCTAAGCCAATTTGCGAACCTCTGGCGGTTGTCGCTGGCGTCAAACCAGTTTACGGGAGCGGTACCGGAGCTGGACGGGCTAACGAGGCTGACTCAGGTCTTCCTTGAGAATAACCAGCTGACGGGGCCGATCCCCGAATTGCAGAATGTCCCCAGGCTGACTGACCTGAATCTGAGTGGTAACCGGTTAGAGGGTCCTATACCTGAACTGGGGGCCCTCACCAGATTGACCATTCTGAAACTGAGCTCAAACTTGCTGACCGGACCAGTCCCGGCACTTGGTGCGCTCTCCTTCCTGAAGGAGCTAGACTTCAGCGACAACGGTCTTACAGGTGGTATCCCGGAATTGGGCGCGCTTGTCAGGCTGGAAACCCTGGAACTTTCGGAGAACGGGTTGCGTGGACCCATACCCGATTTGAGCGGCCTGAAGAGGCTGGTCGGGGTGTCGATGGGGGGCAACCAGTTGACCGGCATCGTTCCCGATCCGGGGGCTCTTGCAGATTTGAGGTGGCTCTTTCTGGAGTCGAACGAGTTGACCGGTCAGATTCCCGATCTCAGTCTCGCCAGAAATCTGAGGGTGCTGAACCTGAGTGACAATCAATTTGCAGGGCAGGTGGTCGATCTGGATGCGCTCAAGAAACTGACGCGACTGTCACTCAGCCACAATCTGTTGACGGGCCCGCTGCCTGACTTTGGCGGACTCTCCAGTCTGATATTTCTGGAGCTCACGGGCAATCAGTTTTGCCTGGCTTCGGCGTCGGATGGGCCGGGCTCAAGTGTATTCGTCAATGCGCACCTGGAATCGCTTTCACTGGCGGACTGCGCGGCGGCCGATCTGCCGCTTGTACCGGCTGCGCCCAGGAATCTGCAAGCGACAGTCAGCGACAGTAGGGTGATGCTCAATTGGGAGGCGGCGGCTAACGCTAAGAGTTATGATCTGCGGGTGTGGGACAGCATCGATCGAAGTTGGGATCTTTTGGGCGACGAGCTAGCGGATACACATTTCGCGCACGGCGTAGTGACCGACGGCAGGAACTACTATTACCAGGTACGTGCGCGGGACGCTGAAGGCGCAAGAAGCGGCTGGTCGGAGCCGTTGTATGCGGCGGTCTTCCAACAGCAGTATCGGCCGCCGCCACCTTCTCTTGGACTTGATTTGTTCTTTCAGAAATACCTGGCTTTCGACGGGATTGTGGTCGTGGCGCCGTCAGAGGTGCCTGACGAGAAGATGAGGGAAGCGCGAGATATCATTGCCGGTGTGCTGGCGGACCGACCGGACCTGCTCGAAACACTGGCCGCCAACGACGCGCGGATCGAGTTTTTCGGTTATTGGGGGGAGGCCGCCGGCAGGAGGGATGGGTGGCAGGCCAAGGTGACGCAGTTTGACCCGAACTGCGGGCACTTTCTGCAGGGATTCGCTCACCTGATTCGGCGTGCGCTTGAGGAACAGGCTGACGGAGAAGAGTTCAGTTTGCGGCTTGACGGTGTGTACGAGGCGGCAGTGGAGGAAGGGCTGTGGAGAGGGCGGCCGGCGTCAGTGGGAGCCGAGGAGTACTGGGCAGAGACGGTCAAGTACTGGTTGTGGGGGGCGCTGCCGGGTTTCGGAGGGGATAGTGAGTCGACGCTGGAGGCGTACGATGCAGAGGCTGCCAGGTTGATCAAAGAGGTTTTGGGCGATGGGTCGGTGCCCTCGGTTTGCAGGCCGTGAACTCTTGGGCGGGATGTGGGTGATGGAGGCGCTCCTTCGGCCCAGATCGGTTTGTTCTTGGCGCTTGTCTTGCCAGGCTTCATTGGGGTAAGGAGAAATCGGCCCTAATGGTGCCGGCAGGAACGAATTGGTCGTGTCCTGGAGTTGCGAGGATGCCGTTTAATACAGTGCGCGCTTCACATTGCAACCGTCGGTCCGGAAGGACGAACAGCCCGACCGCACCTAAAGTCCTTCCCATACAAACCATGAATGCAAGAAGGGGCGTCGCGCGCGGACGCCCTTTCCGGACATTCTGGCATGTTTTTGGCACAGCAAGTGTCAGCAATGATACGTAAACGACACGCTAAGGGTGTATACTCTTGCGGGCGACGTCCTGCCGGAACGAAAAGATTTGTTTGCCTGTTGCAAAGACCACGAACCTTGGACGTCAGGGAGGGGGCAGGTCAGCATCGCTTCGATAAGAATGGAACGCCTGTTGGCCTGTTAGAAATGTTTCTGGCTTGGCAACTACTGAGCCATGTTGAGTGTGTACAGTGTGCGGTCTGTCCAGGTGGATTGTACCGTCAGCATTTGTGTAACGGGCTCCTGATGGTAATTGCGGTGAACGGTGGGTAGAAATGGGAGTTGCCTTGCCTGCGCTGGCACTTACTCGGAATGGGCCAAGACGCGGGTTGGGGGGGTGAAGCCCGGCCGCCGCGAGACGGCGACTTCACATTAGCCACACACTCGCTACGGCGCGGACATGACCGGGGGCGTTGCGGGGGCGGAGCCCCCGCACAAGGGAGGCCGCTTGCGGCCGACCGCCCATAACTGCAGTGGTCAGTGGATAGTGGCCAGTTGTCAGAGAGGTCGCTTCCCCTGCCCCAGTGTTAAACGCGGGATGGCTATGGCTTAGTAGCTGCCTTGCTTGCATGTAGTGACGGAAAAAACCGTTCGATCCGCGAAGTCACTCGTAGGGTCGGTTTGACCACGGGAGGCGTACCGGACTTAGTTGGGGGGCTGTGCGGTCCCTTACGGCGTTCGCATTGCGCCGGCACACCGCTGTCTTGGAGGACGTCAGCGAGCAACCATCTGTGGGGCGGGCTGCGCCATGGGGGTCCTGCCAGCTGATCGTCCATCGGCTGAATGGAAGCGCGTGCCACATTGACTATGACTGTGCAATGGGTCGAACCTAAGAAGGTCACACCACAGAGGTGGTCGCGTGCTCAGCCTCACTTTGACAGAAGTGCCGCATCTTCGATTCCTCAACGCTTCTCTTCAGAAGAGAGTTTCAATTGGCAGTGTACCGTTTTTGGGAGACCGAAGTTCCACATTCGAGACTTTCGGGCCAGGCTATCGCCGCTGATTGGGGTTAAACTGTAAAGAAGAGATGAACATTTGCTTCATTCTTCCTCAAGTCGCTTTCATGAATACGAAACAGTGACCGGGACTGTCCCGGCCACAGCCCAGCGCTTCGACGGCCGGCACGCTCCATGAAAGAGCTAGGCGTGCTGCTCTTCTTCAAGAGTCTGCGTCGCAGCATTACGGGGGTCTCCCAATGGAAGGCGAAACGCGTTTGTTGGCACCAAGAGCCAAGAAAGCAGTTCATCTGGCCACCTCAGTTGCGGTACTGATCTCCCTCTTACTCAGTTCTCAATTGGGTACGTACGCCCAGACCGGGTCGTCTACTGGGCTGGACACGCCTGTGTTGACTGCGATGCTGACTGAGGAGAACACGGTCAAGCTCAGCTGGGATGCGGTATCCGGCGCTGTCAGGTACGATCTATGGGTGTGGGACAATGTTGACGACTGGCAGCAGCTGGATGACGGCAGTTTGACTGACACATCTTTCACGCACAGCGGGCTTGTGCCAGGCAGGACCTACTTCTACGCAGTTCGCGCGGTAGACGGCAGTGGAACCACGAGCGAGTGGTCGGAGTATGCCGACGAAACAGCGCCTGTGAACCAGGCGTTCACGCCGACGGCAACGTCTACGGAGACCGCCACTTCGACACCGGCTTCCAATATGCCGGCAACAGAAACACCTACGGCAACGCCAACCGAAAGCGCAACTTCGACACCGGCTTCAGGTATGCCGGCTACAGATACACCTACGGCAGCTGCAACCGGGACCCCAACCTCGACGCCGGGTTCAGGTAGGCAGGCTACGTATACTCCTACGGCAACACCAACCGGGACCGTAACCTCCACACCAGCTTCAAATGTGCCTGCTACAGTTACGCATACGCCTACCGTAACGCCGACGGAGACCGCAACTCCCGAAGACGCTTCGATGCGGCCGGCAACGCAGACAGTAACACCAACGGCAGAAGCCACCGAACCGGTGCTGGCGGCTCCGAAACTGACTGCAGAGGGTGTAGAGGGAGAGATTGCCTTACGTTGGGAAGAGGTAACTGGAGCCGTACGGTACGAACTCTGGGCGTGGTGGGACAGCGCGATTGGCTACTACCAGTTGGACGACGGCGCGCTAACGGACACTTCTTTCAGGCACAGTGAGGTCGTTGCGGGGACGACTTACTATTATTGGGTGCGCGCCGTGAGCAGGGCGGGCAGACTTGGCGCGTGGTCGGAGCGCGCCTCTGCTTCGGTAGCTGCCGAGGCGGTAACCGCGGAGCCGACGCCCAGTGCTACGCCTACGCCGACTTCGACTCCGGGTACGCAGGCGACGGCCACGCCCATGGCGACATTCTCGGTTCTGGCAAAGCCAGTCCTGTCAGCCGAGGCAGGCGCGGGCTCGGTCGAATTGAGTTGGGAGGCGGTTCCCGGCGCGGTGCGCTACGATCTGTGGACATGGACGGAGCTCGACGGCTGGGCGCAGCTGGACGACGGCGACTTGACCGGCACAGACTTCAGCCACGTCGAAGTCGTCGCGGGCACAACATACCATTATGCGGTACGCGCTGTGAGCGAGTCAGGAGAGACGAGCGCGTGGTCGGAGTATGTTCATGTCACTGTTAAGGAAGCTGCGGACGTACCTAATGTGCCTCAGGAGAGGGCAGCGCTGGCGGCCCTCTACAATGCAATGGACGGGGCCAACTGGACAGAAAGTGACAACTGGCTGACCGACGCGCCGCTCGGCTCCTGGTACGGTGTGGTCACGGACGAGAATGGGCACGTTACGCAGTTGGTTCTCGAATACAATGGTCTGGAAGGACCATTCCCGGATTTGAGCGCTTTCAGCGAATTGACAGTGCTGAACCTCAGTCGCAATGAGGTGACGGGTCGGTTACCGAGCATGACCGGCCTTACCAACCTGAATTCCCTGTCCCTTGCTGGCAACCAGCTGACCGGACCCGTCCCGGATCTGAGCGTACTCGGCAAGCTGACAGAGCTGGACCTCAGTTTCAACGGGTTGACTGGTCTAATCCCCGATGTGAGTGCCCTAGTCAATCTGACAAGCGTGAATCTCAATACCAACGAACTGACCGGGTCTATCCCTGATTTGAGTACGCTCGTCAACCTGAAGTACCTCAACCTCACTAACAACCAGCTGACAGGGCAGATTCCGGACTTGGGCGCTCTCACCAGTCTGGAAGTGCTGTCACTCGGCTTCAATCAGTTGAGCGGGAGAGTACCGGAACTCAGCACGCTCACAAACTTGAATGCGCTGTTACTATCCAACAATAGTTTAACTGGAGGGGTACCCGATCTGACGGGTTTGACCAACCTGAAAATCCTGGAACTCGGGGACAACCAGCTGACCGTTTCTTTCTCGGAGGTGAGTACACTCACCAAACTGAAGTCGCTCGATCTCAGCAGCAGCAATGTGACGGGAACTATCTCGGCACTGAGCGAATTCACCGACATGGCCGTACTCGATCTCAGACACAACCATTTGACGGGGCCCATCCCCGACCTGGGGGCACTCACCGGACTGCACTCTCTTGACCTGGGGGACAACCAGTTGACCGGGTCGATTCCCGATCTGAGCGCACTTTCCCGGTTAGTTCATCTGGCCGTCGACAACAACCAGCTGAGCGGGGAGATCCCAGACCTCAGCATGTTAACCGAGCTCACGACGTTGTTCCTTAGTCACAACAGTCTGACGGGGCCGTTCCCGGACTTGAGCGGCCTGACCGCCTTGACCGAACTGGACCTCTCGGCCAATCCGTTGTGCCTCCCGGCCGGCAGTAAGCCTTCTGGTTCAAATGAGGCAGTTGCCGCTCATTTGGAGAGTCTGGCGCTGCCTGCATGCTCGTTTGCCGAGGACAGGGCCGCGTTGGTGGCGTTTTACGAGGCGACCGGTGGGGAAACCTGGTACAACAGAGACAAGTGGCTGAGCAACTACCCGATCGGTACCTGGCACGGTGTGGTCACGGACGAGAACGGAAGGGTCACAGAGTTGGTTCTAGAGGGCAATGGGTTGAGGGGGAATCTCCCAGATCTGAGCGCACTCAAGAACCTGACAGTGCTGGACCTCAGTTTCAACGGAATTAGCGGGCCAATTCCTGACATGAGCGCCCTCGCCAATCTGACAGAATTGATCCTGTGGCGCAACGCGCTGTCCGGAACTGTCCCGGACTTCAGTGCGCTCACCGGGTTGACAGTTCTGGTTCTGAGCGGCAATCAGTTGACCGGGCCGATCCCTGACTTAAGCTCGCTTACCAGCCTGACGAGTCTGGGTCTCGGGGACAACCTGTTGACCGGTCCAATCCCCGACTTAAGCGCGCTTACCAACCTAAAAGGGCTGTACCTAGGTGGCAATCAGTTGACGGGACCGATCCCAGACTTGAGTGCGCTCACCAAGCTGCAAGTACTGAACCTCGACTACTGCGAGTTAACAGGGTCGATCCCGGACTTAAGCATGCTTGCAGACCTGGAGGTACTTAGCCTCCGCTCCAACCAACTGACCGGTCCAATCCCCGAACTGAACACTCTTACAAAATTGACGCATCTCATGGTCAGCTACAACCAGCTGACAGGTCCGATTCCCGATCTGAGCAGTCTCACAGATCTGACATATGTTGAACTCTACGAAAACAAGCTGTCAGGTCGGATCCCCGAGCTCAGTGCCCTGACCAGCCTAGAGTTCGTAGACCTCAGTTTCAACGAGTTGACTGGGCGAATCCCGGAGTTGAACACGCTTACCGGTCTGACCAACCTTAACTTGAGCTACAACCGGTTGAGCGGGCGAATCCCGGAACTGAATGCACTCGCAAACCTGAAATACCTGTCACTGGGCCGCAATGAGCTCAGTGGCTCGATTCCCGAACTAAGTGGTCTCTCAAGTCTGTCGTCCATAGACCTAGGCAGCAATAGGCTGAGCGGGTCGATTCCCGAACTGACCGGTCTTCCAAACCTGACGCGCTTATCTCTAGGCGGCAATGAGTTGAGCGGGTCGATTCCCGACCTGAGCGGCCTTACAAACCTGTTCGAACTGTTTCTCGGCAGAAACAAACTGAGCGGGTCGATTCCCGACCTGAGCGCACTTACAAACCTGTTCGAGCTATTTCTCGGCGGAAACAAACTGAGCGGGTCGATTCCCGACCTGAGCGCACTCACAAATCTGCGATATTTGAGCCTCAGTTCCAACGAATTGACGGGGCCTGTCACGGGCCTTAGCTCCCTCACCAACTTAGTTTACTTGAACCTGGGGGCCAACCAGCTGTCGGCGTCATTGTCGGAATTGAGAGCACTCACCAACTTGCGCTGGCTCGATCTCAGTGACGGTCAGTTGACCGGACAGGTCCCCGACCTGAGCGCCCTTACCTCTCTCGTATTCCTGGACCTCAGCCACAATCAGCTGTCCGGGTCGATTCCCGATTTGAGCTCCTACAGTCATCTGTACGATTTGGACCTGAGCAACAATCAGCTGTCCGGACCGATCCCGGATTTAAGCGCACTCAGCAACATGCGTGAGTTGGACCTCAGCAACAACCAGTTGAGCGGCGGAATGCCGGATGTGAGCGGGCTCACCAATTTGGAGACTCTGCATCTCGGATACAATCAGTTGACGGGGACAATTCCAAATTTGGGCGACCTCCCCGAGTTGGAATACCTGGGACTACAGAGTAACGGCTTTAGCGGCCTGTCTTCGGACGCCTTTAGCGGGCTGTCCAGTCTGTATGTTCTCCTATTGTATAGAAGTGGTTTGAGCAGCCTGCCGGCCGACGCTTTTGCGGGTTTGACGACTCTCGATCATCTGCGAATCGATGGAAACAACATGGTTAGCCTGCCCTCAGGTATATTCGGCGGCCTGACGAACTTGCGGATTCTTGAAATGCAGGGCATGGGCTTGAGCAGTTTGCCGACGGGCGCCTTCGACCCTCTCGTCAATCTGGCCAGTTTGAACCTAAGTGCCAATCGGTTGACCGGACCGTTCCCAGATCTCAGCGGCCTCACCAAACTTACCTGGCTAGACATCTCTGGCAATCAGCTATGCTTACCGGGAGACTCAGACTTGTCAGGACTGAATCAGGGCGTGGCCGCTCACGTGGAGAGCCTGGGGCTGCCGTTCTGTTCTTCTACGGTGGAGAGGGACGCGTTGGTAGCGTTTTACGAGGCAATGGGTGGGGCAAATTGGCATTCCAGAGAAAACTGGCTGACCGACGCGCCGCTCGGCTCCTGGTACGGTGTGGTCACGGGCGAGGGCGGTCGCGTCACGGAGTTGATTCTTGATGGCAATGGTCTGCAGGGGCAGATTCCGGATCTGGGTGCTCTCACGCATCTGACGCGCATCGATTTCAGTAACAACAGTCTGTCAGGGCCAGTCCCCGAACTCAGTTCCCTCACAGACCTGGAGAAGATTGACCTGAGTTTCAACGAGTTGACGGGGTCGATTCCGGAGTTGAGCGCTCTTACCGGTTTGATCGACGTAAGATTCAGAGGCAATCAGTTGAGCGGGCGGATTCCGGGTCTGAAAGGTCTCACTAACCTGGTCTATCTGGATGCGTCCGGAAACAGTCTGAGCGGGTCGATTCCCAATCTGAGCGGGCTAACAAAGCTGTGGTACCTAGACCTAGGCGGCAATGAGCTGAGCGGTCCGATTCCCGATCTGAGCGGCCTAACGATATTGTACGAACTGCTTCTTGGCGATAACAATCTGAGCGGGTCGATTCCTGATCTGAGCGACCTCGCGAATTTACGCTGGCTGAATCTCAGTAACAGCCAGTTGTCGGGACAGATCCCCAATCTGAGCGCACTTACGAACTTGCGCCGGGTAAATCTCAGTCACGGCCAGTTGACTGGACAGATTCCCGATCTAAGCGCTTCGACATCCCTTGAATCCCTCGATCTCAGTCACAATCAGCTCTCCGGATCGGTCCCGGACCTGAGCGCCCTGACGTCCCTTGAATCCCTCGATCTCAGTAGCAATCAACTCTCCGGATCGATACCGGATCTTAGTGCGTTCAGCAAAATGCGCTATCTGAATCTTGGATTCAACCAGTTGTCCGGTCCTATTCCCGACTTGAGCGCTCTGTCCAATCTAAGAGGTCTATACCTGGGCAACAACCAGTTGAGCGGGGGGATCCCGGATGTGAGCGGGCTCACCAATCTGGTGACGCTGTATCTTGGCTACAATCAGCTGACAGGGACGATCCCGAAGCTGGGCGCCCTCACCGGGCTGCATACGCTGGCACTACAGAGCAACAGTTTTAGCGGCTTGTCTTCAGATGCTTTTGGGGGGCTGACCAATCTGCGTCTTCTCCTATTGTATAGAAGTGGTTTGAGCAGTTTGCCGGCCAACGTTTTTGCGGGATTGACAACTCTCGAACATCTGCGTGTGGATGGCAACAACCTGGGTAGTCTGCCGGCAGGCGTCTTCAGCGACCTTACGAACCTGCAGATTCTGGAAATGCAGGGCAGCGGACTGCGCAGTCTGCCGGCGGGCGTTTTCGACGATCTCGTCAGTCTCACCACTCTGAGTCTGGCTGCGAATCAGTTGACCGGACCGATCCCAGACTTCAATGGTCTCACTAAACTGATATGGCTAGACCTCTCGGGCAATCAGTTTTGCTTACCTGCGAACTTCAGCTCGTCAGGTCTAGATGTAGGTGTGGCCGCTCACGTGCAAGGCTTGAATCTGCCTTCTTGCCCGTCTGCCGAGGAGAGAGCCGCGCTGGTTGCGCTTTACGAGGCAACTGGCGGCGCCAACTGGTTGAACAGCGAAAACTGGCTGACCGACGCGCCGCTCGGGTCCTGGTACGGCGTGGTCACGGACGGTGGAGGTCACGTCACACGGTTGGTTCTGAACGGCAATGGGTTGCGGGGTAATCTACCGGACCTGAACGCCCTCAGTAAACTGACAGAACTAGACCTCGGTCGAAACGAACTGAGCGGATCGCTTCCCGACGTGAGCGGGCTCACCAACTTGGTGACTCTGTATCTTGGTTACAACCAGTTGACTGGGACGATCGGGAATCTGGGCGAACTCGACAGGCTGGAACACCTGGCCCTACAAAGCAACAGCTTTAACGGCTTGTCTTCAGATGCCTTTGGGGGCCTGTCCAATCTGCATGTTCTTCTGTTGTACAGGAGTGGACTGAGCAGTCTGCCGGCCGACGCATTTGCGGGTCTGACCAATCTTGAGCATCTGCGAGTGGATGGCAACGACTTGGGTAGTCTGCCCTCAGGTATCTTCAGTAATCTGGCCAACTTGCGGCTTCTCGAGATGCAGGCCAACAAGTTTGGTCGTTTGCCCAGCGGCATATTCAGCGGTCTAACCAATCTGAGCGGCCTGAATGTGAGTGAGAGCGGTCTAAAAAGCCTTCCTGAGGGCGCATTTGCCGGCTTGTCGAAACTGGAGAGCCTGGATCTGGCCAACAACAGTCTGAGCAGCCTGCCCACCGATTTCACAGCTGATCTGTCCAGCCTCACAAAGTTGCTTCTTTCAAGGAATAAGCTGAGGGGATCGATCCCGGACTTAAGCGGTCTTACCAACCTAGCGACTCTTGACCTGAGCTACAACCAGTTTAGCGGGCCGGTCCCTGATATGAGTGGTCTCCGAAACCTGACTCACTTATCTCTTGCGGTCAACCCTTTGGCCGTACCTTTCCCCGATCTGAACGCCCTCACGAGCCTGACGAGTCTTGACCTGGGTCTCTGCCAGCTGACCGGGCAGATTCCTGATTTGAGCGCTTTCTCCGAGATGGAGTTTCTAGACTTGGGGGAAAACAGGCTGACGGGGCCATTGCCGGATCTGAGGGCTCTGGCCGGCCTGAAGGAGCTTCGCCTCCATTCCAACTCACTGACAGGGCCGATCCCCGATCTTGGCTCTCTCTCTGACTTGACCTATTTGGCCCTCAGTTACAATCAGCTAACAGGACAGATCCCCGATCTGAGCCAACTCACCAAGTTGACTCAGTTGCATTTGAGTAGCAACAAGCTGACCGGTCCGATTCCAGCACTGGGGACCATGACCCAACTGACTGATCTGTGGCTTGACTCAAACCAATTGACTGGTCCAATCCCCGACCTGAGTGCTCTCTCAGAACTCAAATGGCTCGAACTCAGTCACAATAAGTTGACCGGCCAGATACCGAATCTGAGTTCTCTCACTCATTTAATGCATCTGTCCCTCGGGGCCAACTTGATAAGCGGGCCTATCCCTGATCTGAGTTCCCTCAAGAGCGTACAAGATGTGTTCCTCGGTCACAGCCAGTTGACCGGGCCCATCCCTGATTTGAGCGCCTTGGCAAAGTTGCAGCGGATGGACATAAGCTCCGCCCAATTGACGGGGTCTATTCCGGATTTGAGTGCTCTCAGCGAGCTGACCGACCTGGCACTTGACTCCAATCAGTTGAGTGGCCAGATTCCTGATCTCAGTGCACTCACGAAACTTGGGGGGCTTTACTTGAGTCGGAACCTGCTTACAGGGGCAATCCCGGACTTGAGTGCCCTGGTAAGAATGAGAGCGCTATGGCTCAGTCACAACCAGTTGACAGGGCGGATCCCTGAAATGGAGACTCTCTCGGAACTGAGTCAGCTCCTACTCGACCACAATCAGTTGAACGGGCCAGTACCGGATTTGGGCTCTCTTGCGAACCTGACGACTTTGGACGTCACGGGGAATAGTCTGTGCCTGCCGGAGGGCTTCAGCTTATCAAGTCTGCATGAAGGCGTCGCCAATCACCTGGAGGGCCTGAATCTGCCAGTCTGTTCGAATCCCAGGATGTCGTAGAGGAACAAACCATTGGAAATGGTCTTCATGAACGACGATCGACGATTACAATGGGAGCGCGGGAACCGGGCAAGCGACTACTGGATTTGAGGAGGCTGTATTACTGCGTTTCGTTTGTTCCACGTTCAATGGAATCCGAGTGTGGAATGCAGTTCGCGTGAATTGTTCCTTGTTTGACAGGTCCTTTCAGTGTCACAGACTGCAAAGATGGAATAGGCCGAATCCGTTCAGAGCGGCAGCTCATCACACGCTAGTCGTGCACGAGCGAGACGGGCGTTTTCGCGGACGTAGAGATTGTCGTCCTGCAGTGCCTGCTTCAGTGCTGAGTGGGCGCTCTTCGAATCGGGTCCTATTTTGGAGAGGGAAAGTGCAGCGTTGTGGCGGACGAAGGAGCAGCCGTCTTTTGTCAGCAGGTTTGCAAGGGAGTCGACCGCTTCGGGGGAGGCGATGTTGCCGAGGGCTTCGGCTGCGTTGCGCCGTACCCACTCGGATTCATCTTCCAGAGTATCGATCAGGTGGGGCACGGCAGCGGCAGCAGGGAGGCCGATATCGCCGAGAATATCGGCGGCAGCGGCACAGAGCGACCACCTTTCGGAGCGCAGTGTATTGAGAAGGTGGGGTACGGCTGCTGCTCCGTGCGCACTCAGCCCGAAGCCAGAAAATAGCTGGCTGGGATTTGTATATTGTGCTGCGAGGTTGTGATCGAGTAAGGCAGGGGCTTCTTCTGCCAGCAATTGCATCAGCTTTCTCAGTCCCTCTTGATGCTTGCCGGCCAGCTGGTAGACTTTCTTCAACCGTAATGCTTCCGGCAGTTCCCCAGACATCTCATGTACTGGGCCCTTCAAGGCGGTGGTCGTGCGGCTGTCGATACGGGCAGCGTCGTGACCTTGAGATGCGCCTTCATTCCCCAGATGCCAGTTCCATACGCTCTGCCACAACGCGGGCAGATGGTTTCCTGCGGCCGAAGCAGGCCATGCGGGATTGGTATTTCCCCAACTGGGTGCGGTCGGCTCGGTCATACGGCAGAACAGGAACTTCATCATGTAACGGTTGCAGTCGGTGTAATTGGCCGTGGCGCGGTGCCAGAGGTCGTAGTGAACGATTGTTACGGTTCCTGCCTCTCCGCAGAGTCGAACCTCTTGCTGTTTTTCGGCCTGGTCGCGGCTCGTATAGTATTGTGAGGCGGGCAGGACCGACGTGGGCCCCATGTCAGAGGTCACGTCCTGGGGGTAGTAGAAGGCCATGGCCCAGCGGGTGCGGTGGTGGCGGACGTTCTGGTCGTCTTCGTAGCTGTCCTGGTGGTGGCGCTGGGCGGGCTGCCGGGGAGGAGTCAGATGGCAGTGGCGGTGCGGATGCATGGCGTAGCCGGGGCCGAGGATGCTGGTCAGGGCGCCTGTGACGGCAGGGTGGGAGAAGAGTTCGGCCAGCTGGGGGATTGCGGGCAGGATGTCGTTTCCTGGATTGCCCGTGGTGGAGAAGATTTCATCGGCCTGGGCGCGCACGGTTTCATGAAAGGCTGGCGTAAACGCGGCCTTTACCCTTACAAAACCATTGACGATGAAGTCCTGCATTTGTGCATCGTTGAGTAGTTTCATAGTCAGCGGATCCCGGACCGGGCGAGTGTGGATGGCAGGTCGTTGAAATGGGGTAGAGAAACAGTTTGGCAGCGGCGGCGTACTTGTAAGTATAACATGCCAGTTGCTCAGATTCTGGTACCTTGCGGCGCGATGAGCGCCCTAACTTTTGGAAACGAGACTGAACAATATGAGTCAGACCACCGTACGAGAAGCGCCGGCCACGCAGGGTCAGCAGGCAAGTGGTAACGAGTTGGAGATCAGGGAAGAGGAGGAGGCGACGGCCCCGATTGTGGTCGCTGAGAACATTCACAAGACATTTCGCAGCGGCGAGATCGAAGTGCATGCGCTGCGGGGGGTGGACCTGACGATTGGGACAGGGGAAATGGTGGCGATCATGGGGCCATCCGGATGCGGCAAGACCACATTACTGAATACGCTTTCGGGGCTGGACAGCTTCGATGAAGGCGAAGTGACGATCGAGGGTACTTCGCTGGCTGACATGAATGACCGCAAGCGCACTGACTACCGCGCCAGGCGGATGGGGTTCGTGTTCCAGTCTTTCAACCTGTTGCCGGTTATATCGGCGGTCGAGAATGTGGAGATGCCGTTGCTTGTCAGTGGGGTGCGACCGGCGGAGGCGCGGCGGCGGGCGCTGGCGAGTCTGGAGAGCGTCGGGCTGGCCGACCGGGCTTCTCACCGGCCGATGCAACTTTCCGGCGGACAGATCCAGCGGGTCACGGTTGCGAGGGCGCTGGTGAATAACCCGGCGCTGGTCTGGGCGGATGAGCCGACCGGGAATCTGGATGTGGGAAGTTCGACAGAGGTGCTGGGGCTGATGCAGCGACTGAACCGGGAGCAGGGGCGGACCTTTGTCATCGTCACGCACGACCCGCAGGTGGCAAGCCTGTGCGGACGCATCGTGCAGATGAAGGACGGGGAGATCGTGGCAAATGAGTAGCTTCCTCGGACCGGTCGCACTCTACCTGGCGGTTGCTCTGGGGTTGATACTGGCGGGCGCTGCGCTCATATCGTTACGCAACCCGATTATCGGCAAACTGGGCATTCGCAATATTCCGCGGCGCCCGGCACAGTCAACGCTTATTGTTATCGGTCTCACGCTGAGCACGATGATCATTGTATCGGCGCTGAGCCTTGGCGACACGCTGGACAAGACGGTGCGGCGTCAGACCATCGACGCCTATGGGCATATCGACCAGGTTGTGTCGCCGCCGTTTCTGATGGACCTAACGCAGCTGGCAGACGGCGGCACAATCGACCCCGATGCAGCCAGCAGTCCGGAAAGCGCGGCGCTGCTCAATGCACTGACCGGCGGCGACATCAACGCCTTGATCGCGGTGCTAGACGAGGGGTTGCCGGGCATAACGGAGGAGCGGCAAGCGCAGTTGCAGGAACAGGCGGCAGAATATCCCCTTATTGACGGGGTAGCCGGCTCGATTCTCTTTCCAACTATCATTCGCAACGTCAGTACCGGTCAGGGGGAGCCGCTGGGCTTCCTATTTGCCGTGGATGAGGGCTACGATACCGGGTTCGGCTTGCACGACATTGACGGCGAACCGGTAAGTACGGCTGACCTGCGCGACGGAATCGGGGATGTCTTTGTTGAACTTGTCGGGCTGTGGGAACAGTCGGGAGAGGCCGCGGAGGTTGTCGGGACGGCGATCGGGCTGGAAGAGACCAGCCTGGTCGGGACTGTGCTGGCGCTTGGAGCGGCAGGGGCTGTGTTGCTGCAGGAGGAAGGGCCCAGTTTCACGCTGCGGCAGCTGGCGCTACCTACAGAGATCCTGAGAAACCTTGGGTTCCCCAGCGAGATACTCGACGAGATTGATTCTGACGTGATCAGCCTGGAGGGTCTGGGGATCAGCGATGAGGATCTGGCGGAGTTCAATCTGGATCCGGATGCGCCGATTACAGTTCCGACACTGCCGATGTTGGGCGTTGACGTACCGAACCAACAGGAACTGATCGCGGCGGCGACAGAGGCGCTCAGCTCGATCAACCTGAACACATTGGGGCAGGATGTGGACGAGACGCTGGGCCAGTTTGGGCTGCAGTTGCGCCAGGGGGAGGTGTACCTGAACGAGCTTGGGGCTCTGCAGCTCGATGCACGCGCGGGCGACCTGCTGGAGGTCTTCATCGGGCCGATTCCGGTTCCCTATCTGGTACGTGCGGTTGTAGCAGAGGCCGGACCATTGGGGGCGGTCCTGCCGGTGGTAATGATGCACACGGATGAGGCGCAGAAGCTGCTCTTCATGCCGGACAAGGTCAACAACATACTGATCTCGAACGCCGGCGATGAAGAGAGCGGAATGGTGCACACGGCTGAGGTGAGCGACCAGCTGCGGGCGCTGTCGCTCAACGAGGAGCGGCTGGCAGGGCTACTGGCGGTGCTGCGCAGGCCTGAAATTGCCGAGGTCATACAAAGAGAGTCTGCAGCGCCGGTCAATCCGCTGTTCGAGGACGACGTACCGGATTTCATCATGCAGATCGCGGGGATGTGGACGCAGGCGACGAGCTTCGAGTCCGACCTTGAGGTGCTGGTTGATTATGTCGCCGGTCCGGCGGAGGGCGAGATTCCGATTGCGTTGCGCGGCGCGTTGAGCAGCGGAGCAATCCAGGACTGGCTGAGAGAACTGCCGTTAGGTGAGGACGAAAGGCGGGCGCTCGAAGCGGGCATGACCGATTTGCGGGATTTCGAGGTGCTGGCGCCGCTGAGCAAGCAGTTCGTCACCGATGTAGCGGAAATCGGCGGCATCGCATTGGGGACGGTTTTTTCGAGCTTCGGGATTCTCTCGATCTTTGCGGGGGTGCTGTTGATCTTCCTGATCTTCGTGATGCTAGCGGCGGAACGGCGCAGCGAACTGGGCATTGCGCGAGCGGTAGGGATGCGGCGGGGCCACCTGGTGCAGATGTTTGTCACGGAAGGGCTGGTATACGACCTGGCGGCGGCGTTGGTAGGGCTCGGCCTGGGATTGCTTGTCTCGTACAGCATGATTGGCGTCATGAGCGGTCTCATAAACAGCATTGCTCAGCGTGTCGAGGGAGCGGCGGCGCCGATTCGCTTCTACTGGCACGCGGCGCCTACATCTCTGGTCATTGCCTACTGCCTGGGCGTCATACTGACGTTCGTGGTGGTTACAGTTGCTTCGTGGAACGTGAGTCGTCTCAATATCATCACGGCAATCCGCAATTTGCCGGACACGTCGAACGGAAAGAGGCAGGGGGCAATAGGCAAAGCGCTCCGCGGGTTGGCGATCGTTTTCCTGCTCGGGGCCGGCGGTTATCTGATATGGCTGGGCCGGGATCAGGGGCAGACGGTTGCCTTCATGGGCGCGACACTGCTGCTGGTGGGCGTAGGCTGGGGCGGCGCGTGGTTGGGCCGCCGATGGACGTCGGGACAGTCCGGACTTCGCCTCCGCCTGGCGTATACGTTCATTGGTGTTGGTTTCCTTGCCCTTTGGGGCGTGCCGTGGAGCAGTGTGCTCGACACGGACCTGCCCTGGTTCAACCAGAACCCTGGTTTCACGCTGCTGTCGTTTGCGCTGAGCGGGCCGTTTATCATTATCGGCGCGATCATGGTGGTGATGTTCAATGCGGACAGCCTCGCCGGACTTTTTGTGCGGCTGGTGGGGGGAATCGGGCCGCTGACGCCGGTGTTGAAGACGGCGGTGGCGTATCCGCTGAGCAATCGATTTAGGACGGGGACGGCGATCCTGCTGTTTGCGATGGTGATCACGACGGTGACGGTGATGAGCGTGGTGATTCGGGCGACCGAGGTGGTGACGGAGCCGAACGAACAGCGCACGGCCGGATTTGACATCGTCATGTCACGGAGTCTGCTCAGTCTGTTCGATCCGGTCACGGACATTCACGAGGAGGCGGAGAGGCGAGCTGACTTTCCCAGGGAGCAGGTGGCGGTGCTGGGAACAGTGGCGCGTATGGGCGTTACGGCGCAGCAGGTGGAGCCGGTTGAACATGGAATCGACAGAAGTTCGACAGTCTTCATGGCCGGGATTGACGAGGGCTATGCGAAACAGGCTGCGCTGCATTACGGATTCCAGATGCGTGCGGAGGGTTACGGGAGCGACGAGGCGGTCTGGCAGGCGCTGGCGGAACGGGACGACGTAGCGGTGGTGACTACGAGGTGGGTCGAGGAGCCTCCCGAGGAGGATGCTGAAGGGAGCGGGGACAGGTTTGGCAGAGGCGGCCGTTCGGGCGGCCCGCCGTGGGACAGAGGAATCGAGTTGCAGGGGTTCTACCTGGAGGAGGGCGGAACGGTACCCCACGTGATGGTCGAGCTCAGTAACCGGCCGGACCGGCTGACGACGGGAGCGGCGTTCGAGATTGGCGGCGTTCAGGCGGAGGTCTCGACCAGCAGTCCGACTGGCGCAGAAGGCGCGGTTGAGATCAGGCACAGCGTCCAGATAATCGGCGTACTTGCAGAAGACGATACGCTGGCTGAGGCCAGTTTTCAGATGAACCGGCGGGTGCTGGATATTCTGAATGGCGAACCTTTGGAGCCTGACGTTTTCTATGCGAAAGTGGTGGAAGGCGCGAGCGTGGGGGAAACAGCGCAGGCTTTGGAGAGGTCGATGTTGAGCAGCGGCTTGAATGCGGCGCCGCTCTCCGAACTGTTTGCAGCCGGGCAGGCGATTTTGCGGGGGATTCTGGGACTGTTCCAGGGATTCCTGGCTTTGGGGCTGGTGGTCGGAATCGCGGGTCTGGGCGTGATCAGCAGCCGTACGGTGGTTGAAAGAAGGCAGCAGATCGGTGTGCTGCGTGCGATTGGTTATCCATCGGGCACGGTGGCGCTGTTGTTCGTGCTGGAGGCGAACTTCATTGCGCTCACGGGGATACTTTTGGGTGGAGTCACGGGTCTGATTCTGGGCGACATGACAATCGGCCAGGCTTATGACCTGGCGACGGAACTGAGTTTTCCGACGCCGTGGCTGACGATAGCTGGGATGCTGGCGGCGGCCTGGTTCTTCTCGTTGCTGACGACGATATTGCCGGCGTGGCAGGCGTCGCGGATTTATCCGGCGGAGGCGTTGCGGTATGAGTGAGTAGAAAGCGATATGGGAGAAGGTTTCTTTGAAGCTTTTGGAAGGCCGTTAGGAAGTCGGCGATAGGTTAAAGCAGGTAGGTTCGATAGCGTGTATCTCAGATGAGTGTTGGGACAGACAAGACCAGTTGATCCGCGAAGTCACGCGAAGGGGACGCGAAGAACACCAAGAGCGTGACGGATTTTCGTTGTGTTGCTGCGCGGCCCTTCGCGGATATGTACTTTACTCGCGCAGATCGCTGTTCCAATGCTTGTATATCTTCAGAGACGAGGCGCCGGGTCCATACAGAACAGAAAGAGTTCAGTTCGGTGTTTTTTCTCACCAGTCGTAGTGCTTGTATTTTTGCGCCCAGCCTCCGCTGGATGAGAGCATTTCGCCGGCTTCGATGAAGAAGAGCCAGCGCGGTTCCTGCATGGTTGCTTCGAGATATTTGAGGCCGGCTGCGCCTCCGTAGCGTTCGGCCATCTCCTGGCCGATTTCAACCCACTTACCGCCAATGTTTGGCTCTTCCACGACAGCGGCGGTCCCCTTGACGAGAACACGGCGCCCGTCCGCGGCGTCTATACAGAGGAAGACACGTCCATCGTTTTTCAGATAGCCGGCCCAGGCTGAGCGGGCGCGGGGCACGACGTAGAAGCCTCCGTCGGCGTATGTGAACCAGCAGGGCACGACGTAGGGCGCGCCTTCGTAGTCGACGCAGGCAAGGCGGCAGATGGTGTTGCTATGCAGGAGTTCGTCGATCTGGGTCTGGGTCATTATTGGCATGGTTCTCTCCTGAGTGCTTGTTTTGAGCTGGCTGGATTCGAGGCGAGTGTCTCTCAGTGCTGTGGGCAGAGTGAACAGGGTCAGGCGCTATGACAGTTTTCTGATGTGAGGACGACGATGGCGGCTTGCCGGCTGCTATCGGAGGTTACAATATACCAATTCGGGATATTTCTCAATGGGTGCCTTCTGTTCCTGGGTGAGAAGCGTCGGTTGAGGAGAGCGCGGTTGTGGCGAATGAGGTTGTCGTCAGGTTTCGAAAAGGCCCAGGTCGGGGATGGCGCCCGGCCATTCAGGTCGGGTGAGGGAGGCGGCGAACAGGCGTGAGGGCAGGCACAAGACCGGCACCTGCGGGGATCTGATGGGACTGGCGGGACGCGGGCTGGCCAGACACGGTCGATTAGGCACCTGTTACGAATATCGACACTCGGTCGATGAGGCAGTAGGGGGGGCGTTGCGGGGGCGGAGCCCCCGCACAAGGGAGGGCCGACCAGGCCCGACCGCCCAAGAGAACGAGGAGAGAGTGAAGAGGAGTGAGGAAAGAGAACTTCCGTATCCTCTGACTCAGAGTTGATGGCGGACTGGATATGGCTCTGTTGTTACCTGGGGCATGGGGAAGTTCACCACCCATTGTGGGATGCATGCTTTTTGATTCCTGTTTCGACACGGGCGGGTGTTTCTGCTATTATTCGCGGTTGACATGCTTTGAGCAGGCCTTCACCATTCGTGTTTTGGAAACCGGGTGCGGGAGAACAGTGAAGAGAGAGATGCTATGGAAGACCAAGTTCTGAAATTTCTGGAGGCGGACCGTCACGCCATTTTGGCGACGAAGGGAAGGAGCGGCGCGCCGCAGTTGACGCCCGTTTGGTATGTGTATGAGGACGGCGTGCTATACGTCAGCGCGCAGACGAGGACGGTGAAGGTCAAGAATCTGCGACGGGATCCTACGGTAACCATCTGCGTTGACGGAGGGCGCGGCGACGCCCGGTATGTTGCGCTGTATGGGAAGGCGGAGTTGATCGAACCGGGTGAGCGGCAGCGAGATCTGCGGTGGCGAATTGTACGGCATTACTACGCCGACGAAGCGGAGGCCGCGCACTATTACGAGACGGTCAAGGACACAGAAGGTGTGATAGTCACACTGCGGCCGGAACGAACTGTCTCGATGGGATTTGGGCAGTCCTAGCGCTCGCAGGCAGCGCGAATCTGGGGGGTACCGGGTCTCTATTTTAGCCGCTGGCCGGTGGACTCAGGCTTGCGGACGGAGGGTGGGAAATGTGTCGAAATATCAGGAAGCTGCGCCAGCCGGAGCGACCGCCGACAGAGCAGGAGCTGGAAGAAGCGGCCCTGCAGTTTGTCCGGAAGGTGAGCGGATATCGAAAGCCGTCGAAGGCAAATGAGGGGGCATTCAACGACGCTGTGAGCGAGATTGCGACGGCGACGCGGCGGTTGTTCAATAACCTCGAGACACGATGAGAAGCAGTGCCACTGGGTGCGCAGGCCGGTTTCCGGCCAATTGTGATCGACGTGAAGAATGGAGGACCATAGGAGCTTTATGATGAGCAGAAGTACGGTGCCAAGTGACCTCGACATTGCCCAGGCGGCTGAGCTGCTGCCCGTCTGGGAGATTGCGGAGAAGATGGGGTTGGGCAGATCGGACATAGAGCTGTACGGCGACCACATGGCGAAGGTGCGACTGGAGACCGTGGAGGGACTGGCTGACCGTCCAAACGCCCGCTACGTGCTGGTCACCGCGATCACGCCGACTCCGCTGGGCGAGGGCAAGTCGACGACTACGGTTGGGCTGGGGCAGGGTATGCACCACATCGGCAGGACGGCGACGGTGGCGATCCGGCAGCCGAGCCAGGGGCCGACATTTGGAATCAAAGGCGGCGCGGCCGGCGGCGGTTACAGCCAAGTGGTACCGATGGAGCAGTTCAACCTGCACATGACAGGGGACATGCACGCGGTGACGGCGGCCAACAATCTGCTGGCGGCGATGATTGATGCGCACATCTACCAGGGAAACGAGCTGGAGATCGACCCCTACAGTATCATGTGGCGGCGGGTGCTAGACGTTAACGACAGGGGCCTGCGCAATATCGTAAGCGGGCTCGGGGCAAAGTCGGACGGGCCGCAGCGACAGACCGGATTTGACATCACGGCGGCGTCTGAGGTGATGGCGATTCTGGCTCTGACGACAGGATTGGAGGATATGCGGGCGCGCTTTGGCCGGGTGACGGTTGGCAGCGACCGGAAGCGACAGCCCGTAACGGCCGAGCAACTGCAGGCCGCAGGTTCGATGACGGTGCTTATGAAGGAGGCGATTAAGCCGAATATTTTCCAGACGCTGGAGAACACGCCGGCGCTGGTCCATGCAGGACCTTTCGCGAACATTGCCCACGGGAACAGCTCGGTGCTGGCGGACCTGATCGGCATCAAGACGAGTGAGTACCTGATAACAGAGGCCGGCTTCGGCGCGGATATCGGGGCGGAGAAGTTTTTCAACATCAAGTGCAGATACAGCGGGTTGCGGCCCGATGCGGCCGTTCTGGTGGCGACTGTGCGTGCGCTCAAGTCGCACACGGGGCGGTACAGGGTTGTACCGGGCCGGCCGCTGCCGGAGGAGATGCTGGCAGAGGGGCCTGACGACGTAGCCGAAGGCGCGGCGAACCTTCGCAAGCAGATTCAGAACGTGCGGGCGCACGGCGTAAGCCCGGTTGTCTGCGTCAACTGTTTTGCGAGTGACTTCCAAAGTGAGATCGATGTAATCGGACGAGTGGCTGAGGAGGAAGGGGCGCGATGGGCAGTCTCCACGCATTGGGCGGAGGGTGGCAGCGGCGCTAGTGAACTGGCGCGGGCGGTTGTGGAAGCGGCCGAAGAGCCGAGCGAATTTCAGTTTCTCTATGAATTGGATCAGCCTCTGAAGGCGAAGATGGAAAAGATCGCGACCACGATTTACGGGGCGGACGGAATCGAGTACACGGCGCTGGCCGACCGGCAGATACGCCAGTACGAGCAGAGCGGCTTCGGTAATCTTCCCATCTGCATGGCAAAGACGCACTTGAGTCTGAGTCACGATCCGAGGTTGAAGGGCGCGCCGTCCGGTTTCACTGTGCCTGTGCGGGAGGTGCGAGCGAGTGTAGGCGCCGGTTTCGTCTATCCACTGCTGGGAGAGATGAGGACGATGCCGGGTCTTGGCAGCAGGCCGGCGGCCCAGAATGTGGACATTGATTTGGAGACGGGACAGGTTATTGGATTGTTTTGACGTGCTTTATCGCATCGCGTATTGCGTATTGCGTATTGCGAAGAGGCTGTCAGGCTCAAAGTTCTTTTCGGGAACCGTTTCGAAAGTAGTGGTGTCAGGCGGGACTCCTATTGGACGCTCTCCTGGGGCCTGTGTACATTCAGTTGAGGGGTGGTGAAGAAGGGCTTGCATGAAGGGCGGCCCGGAAAGCAGGGGGCTCAGACGGTTGCTGTAACAGATTGTGCTGAACAGGATTCATGGTTGAATTTGGGCTGATCAAGGGAAATCAAGGTACAATGTAGGTTATGCCTTTTACCTTTCACGCTGCGTGGCTCACTTCAAGCAAGCAAACAGGAGACGGACAGGAGAAGGATGCCTTCGGCCTCCCGGCCATCCCGCGTGTGCGGGGGCAGGGAGATGGCCGGTCGCAACTGGAAAGGGGGGCAACTGACAGAGCGGCGGGAGAGGGAGCACACAAGGGCGCAGCAGGCTCCCGGCCGGTTGGCGGGCCAGGTTCAACAAGATTGCCAGCAGCGGAAGACGGTCCGCGACTCTTCCTTTGGGGAGAGAATCATGAGCCTCCCAGCGTTTGGGAGGAGCGCGAACCCGGCGAGAACGGTGTGGCCGGTAGGGATGAAGGCGCGGGCGGCCCCGAAGGGAGCAGTTCTCCCAGGCAGGCAGAGGATTCAGCCGCAATGCGTCCGGAGGGCTCGCGAATCAACGGGAAGATCCCTTCCCACCCTGCGCAGATGCCGGTGGGGACTCTACGTCAGATATTGCGTCAGTTGGCGACGGCAAGCGAGCTTAGCAGCCTGATGGGAAGTCCCGCCACTGCCCGTGTATGGTTGCCCAGCCAGAGCGGACGCCCACAGACGCATCTGGGATCGTTCCAGAGGGGTGTGAATGCACTTTCCGGCGAGACGGAGCCATTCAGATTGCAGACCTGGCAGGTGACCGGACTGACTCTGGAACCGTTCCACACGCTGGCCTTCCTGAGCCGTTTCACCAATCAGAGGCTCATTGAACTCCCTTCCTCGACCTCGCTGTTTCGTCATGCTCGCCTGGGTAATGACCTTCTTTTCTGGAGCCACGCAGCCAAGTTTGTGCTGGAGCTACTGGCGGGGCAGCATTTTTTGCCCGGTCTGATACCTGACAGCAGCGGCCGTTTCTGGGCCGCCTGGCAGCCATTTCTGCTTGAAGGCAGCTTGCGTGAACGACTTGAGTACCTGGTCGCCTTGATGCCGCCCATATGCAGGGCGTACGAGCTGGAAACGCTTGAGGGAGCGCCGGCTCCCGGGGCGATAGTCGAGCATTTCATCAGTGTTCTGATCAATAGCGCGATTCGCGAGTGGGCACCGGAAGATTCGGTAGCAAATGGGGCTGGCCGATTTCGCGACGGTCCTGGCCGTAGCTTTGGCGGGGAAGGATTCGCGCTCCCGTCGTCAGGCTCAATGTGGCTGGAGGGCCTTTCCGGAGAGGAGCCGCTGCTGCAACTTCCTCCGCAGCCGGCGCACCAGCTATACAAGCGCTGGATCGAGTGGATGGAGCAACTCCACTCCTCGGTGGCGGATTCCAACTTTCAAGTTGCCTTTGCACTGGAGCTTCAAACAGAAGACAACGAGTCTGATATAAGCGATTCCGATTCCACCTACTCCCCTCCCGCCCCAATTGCACTGAAAAACTGGCATCTACAGTATTATTTGCAGGACAAGGACGACCCGAACTTGCTGATTCCTGCGCAGAGGGTATGGAACCAGAATGTTCAAAGTATTCGCATTGAAGGTCGACGCTTTGACCAGCCGCAGGAGCGACTCCTAACCGGTCTGGGCGTGGCCAGCCGGCTGTTTGCGCCAATACGCGAAAGTCTAAGGGCGCCGCGACCTGAAAGGGCGTCCCTTTCTCTTGAAGAGGCCTACTTGTTTCTGAAGGAGATCGGCCCGTTACTCCAGAGCAGTGGTTTCGGCGTGATTGTACCGGACTGGTGGGCTGCCCGCAGCCGTTCCCGTCTTGGACTGCGCCTGCGCCTGGGCGGCCATGAGCAGTCTCAATCGGAAAGAGAGGCGCCTGATGACGGGAGAGCCCAGGGACGAGGTCGGAGTGACGTCTTAGGGGGCGGGGCTTCTTTGGACTTGAGAGGCCTGATTCAGTACCGGTGGGAACTGACTCTTGGGGAACAGACTCTGAGCAGGGAGGAGTTCGAGCGTCTAGCGGAGTTGGGGTCTCCGCTGGTGCGCCTGGGAGACGAGTGGCTAGAGTTAGATCCGGCGCAAGTGCAGGCGGCCCGGCAGTTCATTGACCGCAACGACTCGGTGGGGAGCATTCCACTGCTGCAGGCCGTGGGACTGGCCCAAGCATTTACGCGTACTGAACAGGAGGCGGAACAGGAGCCATGGGCGACGCCGTCAAGTGAACCTTACAGGTCGAACGGGTTGTCGGGGGGTCGAGAAGGACCGGCGCCTCATAACCTGGTAATGGCCTCCGATCCGTCCGGCGACTGGGACATGGCAGAGGGTCTTTCGGGCCCTGAACTGCCCCTGGAGGCGGTTGTAGCGGACGGGTGGCTCGGCACGGCATTGGAACGGCTGCGGGGGATAGACCCGGTTGAGGACGTCAAGGAGCCCGAAGGTTTTGTAGGCAAACTGCGGCCCTATCAGCGGCGCGGCGTAGGCTGGCTTTCTTTCTTGCGCCGTTTGGGCTTAGGCGCTTGTCTGGCCGACGACATGGGTTTGGGGAAAACAATCCAGGCGATCGCCCTATTGCTCCACTCGCGCAACCTGGCCGAGAATCACCGTGAATCCTGCAATGGCGAGGATGAGGGCCAGCACCGGCCTGCGCTGCTAATCTGTCCTACGAGCGTGGTTGCGAACTGGCGGCACGAGATCGAGAGATTTGCGCCAGGTCTGCGTCTTCTGCTTCACCATGGCAGCGGCAGGCTAAATGGCGAGGCGTTTCGAACTGCACTGTCTGAGCACGATATGGTGATCACAAGCTTTGGGATCGCGCGGCGGGATATCGACATGTTGGAGACGCAGGATTGGAGCGATCTGATCCTGGACGAGGCGCAGAACATCAAGAATCCGTCGGCCAAACAGACGCAGGCGATCCGCCGCTTGACGGGCAATTCGCGTACCCAGATTGAAAGGGGGAGCGCGCCTCCCTTCCGCGTCGCGCTAACGGGTACGCCGGTGGAAAACCGGCTGCTTGAGTTGTGGAGCATAATGGAGTTCCTCAATCCGGGCTACCTGGGGAAGCGGGAGCACTTCCGCCAGCAATTTGTGCTTCCGGTTGAGCGTTACAACGACGAGTTTGCTGCAGCCGATTTGCGACGCATGGTGCAGCCCTTTCTTTTGCGCCGGCTCAAGACCGATCCGACGATCATTTCGGATCTGCCTGAAAAAAATGAGATGGTAGTGTACTGCTCCCTTTCCAAGGAGCAGGAAACGCTTTACACGAAAGTCATTGAGGAGACGATGGCTCGCGTGGAAAGGAGTGAGGGCGTGCAGCGCAGGGGTCTTGTGCTGGGTCTCTTGCTCAAGCTGAAGCAGGTTACGAACCATCCGGCCCATTTTTTGGGAGAAAAGGGGCCCCTGGAGGAGCGAAGCGGTAAATTGAGCCGCCTGACCGAGATGCTGGAGGAGGCGCTGGCGGTTGGAGACCGGGCGCTGGTTTTCACCCAGTTTGTGGAGATGGGCCACCTATTGCGGCAGCATCTGATGGAGAATCTGGGACGGGACGCGTTGTTCCTGCACGGGGGAACGCCGGCGTCCAGGCGGGAGCAGATGGTGCGTTCATTCCAGGAGGATAGCAACGGGGCGCCGATTTTCGTCCTCAGTTTGAGAGCGGGCGGCGTCGGCGTGAATCTTACGAGGGCAAATCACGTTTTCCACTTTGACCGATGGTGGAACCCGGCGGTTGAGAACCAGGCCACGGACCGGGCATTTCGCATCGGCCAGAAGCGCTCTGTCCAGGTATACAAGTTTGTCGTTTCAGGTACTTTGGAAGAGCAGATCCATAAGATGATCGAGAGCAAACAGGACTTAGCGGAGTCGATTGTGAACAGCGGGGAAGAGTGGCTGGCGGATATGGATACCGAGGGTCTTCGCCAGCTAATTGCTCTTCGCAGTCGTGGGTAGTGGAGGGTGAAGTCGTCGATAGTATCCGCCTGGCGGAGGAAGATCTGACCGAACAGTGGCACAAGGCGGCGGCTCAAGCGGCTGCGTCATCCAGGTCGAGCGGACAGGCATGTCTTGCCGCTAAGCAGCGAAGAGGCAAATTTAGAGAGAGTGACTTCGACAAGAACCGAAGGGCCAATGGCAGACGCAGATGCTAAGGACGCTTCATGGTCCAGCAGGTGGTATGAATATCTTAGAGGACAGGGCTTCGACCTGAAGAGAGGCCAGTCGCTGGCGCGACGGATGCAAGTGAAGTCGGTTGACGTGCAGTTTGGCCGCATTAAGGCGGAGGTCTTGGAACACCAGAGAGGCGCCTGCCAAGTCGAAATCGAAGTTCTGCCGTTGCGCGATGACGAGTGGTCGGCAGTTCTTGACACGCTGGCCGAAGAGGCGCTGTACGCGGCACAGCTTCTGGCCGGGGGAGATGAATGGGAAACTTTTCTGTCAGTTCTGGACACGGTTTTCAGTGACGCAGAAGTCGCTCTACTGTCACCGACATCAGATAGCGGCGAGGTTGCGGCGAGCTGTTCCGAGTGCCAGAGCCAAAGGACCCCCTGCAAGCATGCACTGGTGGTATTGTACCATTTTGGCAGGATGATAGCCGACGACCCCTGGATGCTGTTGCTTCTGCGCGGCAGGGACCGTCACCAGGTGTTGACCGGACTGCGGCTGCGCCGCAGCAACGGCATTTCTGAGGAATCCTTCAGTGATGGGGAAGAGTCCGGAATCGCATCCGACGCGTCACTGGCAGGCTACGATGGTTTGCAGGCGTTGGAGGCTCCGGGCATTCAGAGAGGCGAGGAGGTCGACCTGGCGGCGCAGATAGATGCTTTCTGGGGTGGAAGCCAGCTGGGGCCCGGGGGAACGCGTCATGAATTGCGGGCTTTACACTACAACATCGCGCCGCCTCTGATACGCACGGCGCTTCTTCGCCGGCTTGGCCCGCCCCCGTTTCAACAGGACAGTCCGGAAATATACGACAGGCTTTCCGAGATCTATCTGGAAGTTTCAGCCAAGGCTTTGGAGCTTGCCTTCGCGCCGGAGCCAGAAAGCGACGGGGCTGATTGACCTTGGGGTATGCAAGTAGGAGCGACCTGTGATAAGTCAGTTGTTGGCGCGGCGGGCAGCGGAATCGAACCCAATTCGGGTAGGTATCATCGGTACGGGCAAGTTCGGTGCGGGTCTGGTGGCCCAGATTTCGCAGATGAATGGTATGGAAGTGTCGGCAATTGCGGACATTAATGCCCACAATGCCCGTTATGCCTATCTCTCGAGCGGCGCGAGCCAAGAGGATATACGGACTGCGGAAACAGGGGACGAACTGGAGGACGCGGTCCGCTCTGGCAGGCCGGTCGTGGTCGAAGACGGACTGACGTTGACAGATTGCGAATCGATTGAGGTCGTTGTCGAGTCGACCGGCCTGCCGGAAGTAGGCGCCCGACACGCGTTTCAAGCCCTGAGCAATCGCAAGCATGTGGTAATGGTAAATGTAGAGGCGGACGTAACTGTCGGCCCCTTCCTGCGTCGCACGGCAGACGCCGCGGGCGTGGTCTACACGATGGTAGACGGGGACCAGCCGGCCGTGACCTGGAACATCGTAGAATGGGCGAGCAGCCTGGGATTGGAGATCGTGGCGGCAGGACGGGGCACGATATATTATGAGAATGACTTCGAAGGTACGCCGGAAACGGCTGCATCTCGTTTCGGCTTCACCGAGGAGCATATTGAACGGCGCACGATTAATCTGAAGATGTTCAACTCCTTTCGCGATGGGACGAAGGCGCAGGTGGAGATGACCGCGCTTGCCAACGCCGCCGGCCTAGTGCCGGACCGCCGTGGCATGCATGAGCCGTCGGTGAATCTGGAAGAGATACCTGTTCGCTTCAGCCTGGCGGAGGAAGGAGGTTTGCTGAGCCAGCACGGCGTGGTGGAACTGGCCAATTCGGTAGCCACAGATGGCAGGAGCATGCTGCCTAATCCGCTCAAGATGGGCGTGTTTGTCGTCGTTCGCTCGGACCATCCGTTTACGCGGGAGGACCTGGCCTACAACGGGTGTCACGTCGGAGGTGACGGCAAGAACTTTCTCCTATACCGTCCCTATCATCTCGTGGCGGTACCGGCGCCCCTGAGTATAGCGCGTGCAGTCCTTTTCAATGCCGCAAATGGCTCCTGTGCGCCAACGCCGACCGCGGAGTGCATAACTGTTGCGAAGCGCGACTTGCGCGCTGGCGAGCAACTGGACGGTGGCGGGGGGTACACGGTGGTAGGCCAGTGCGAAAAGGCATCCGTCGCGCAGATGGAGGGGTTGCTGCCATTCGGGCTTGCAGACGGCGCCGTGCTCAAGAGGGCGATCGCCAAGGGGGAGACGATCGCGTATGGTGACGTGGCGCTGGATGAGGATTCCTTTGTCCTGAAGATGCGGCGTCTGCAGGACGGGATAGCCGGGAACGCAGAGGCGTAGAGGCAAGGCTGAGCAAGTCTACCACTGCGGGAACTGATGAAGGGCTGCCGCAAGTGGAGGCCGTCACACGACTTGACACTGGCGTCAGGCGGCACAGTTAAGACCCTGACGACCGTGGTCGAGAGAATCGACCTTAAGCTCGCGCGATAACAGTGCTACAGACAGTTGGACTTAAAACTCTCTTGAGGAGAAGGGCATGGAATACCGGCGGTTAGGGCGAACCGGGCTGAAGGTCTCGGAGATCTGCCTGGGGACGATGACTTTCGGACATGGTACAGACGAAGGGGAGGCGGCGCGTATTGTCGACCTGGCGATCGGCGCCGGGGTGAATTTCTTCGATACTGCCAATTCCTACGCGGACAGTGCATCAGAGACGATTCTGGGCAAGGTTCTGAAGGGACGGCGGCGCGATGCCATCGTCGCGACCAAGTTTTTCAATCCGATGGGGCCTGATGTAAACAGTTCCGGCACGAGCCGCTTTCATATTATGCACACGGTCGAGGACAGTCTGCGCCGCTTGCAGATGGACTACATCGACATCCTTTATGTTCACCACGTGGATACGCAGACGCCTTTGGACGAAACTCTGCGAGTCCTGGATGATCTGGTGAGGCAAGGGAAGGTGCGATATACCGCGTGCAGCAATTTTGAGGCCTGGCGTTTGATGGAGGCGATGTGGCTCAGCGACCACAACGGTTGGGAGCGTTTCGCGGCCTATCAGCCACAATACAGCCTCGTCGTACGCGATATCGAGCAGGAGATCGTTCCAGTATGCGAGTTGAAGGGGATAGGGGTGGTGGTGTGGAGTCCCCTGGGAGGCGGTTTCCTGACGGGCAAGTACAGGCCGGGGGAACGCTCGCACAGCGGCACGCGGTCTGAGGAGGGATGGGCTTTTCCGCAGAGCTACTTTGCTGCCAATGCCGACGAGACGCTGAGAACGCTTCTGGACGCGGCGGCAGAGCTGGGCCGAACACCGGCGCAGGTAGCCACGCGCTGGGTTCTGGAGCAGCCAGCCATAACCAGCGCGATTGTTGGGGCACGCACTGTCGAACAGGCGCAAGACAATTTTGGGGCAGGCGGTTGGGTGATGCCGGCAGCGGCGCTCAGCCGTCTCAATGACGTTTCTCATCTGCCGGACCGTTATCCCAAGTCGATGGAATACAACATGCATGAGCGGCGCGACGCTGCCGTCAGGATGCCGTCGATGAACGGCCGGACATGACAGTCTACACGGTTCGTCCCTTTCAGTCGAGCCAGCAAGAGTACGAGGCTCTGGCTTCTCTTCTGCATGCGGCTTCACCTGGGGGTCGACCTGAGTCAGGGGAGGACCTAGAGCGAGAAGACCGTGAGTGGCCGACGGATTCACTCATGGCACGGGTCGCCGCCTATTCGGACGGCGAGGAGATGGTGGCTGTTGGGGCCTGCTACGAAGCGTATTGGCAGGAGAGCCCGTTCACGGCCCATGCGCGGTTTGACACGCATCCCGCACATCCGCAGGTTCAGCTTCTCCCGGCCCTGTTTGAGGGCGTTCAGGGCGTGCTGGCACGTCACAAGGGCAGGTTCAGACGTCTGGTATGCCGAGCGAAGGAAGACGACAGAGACAGAGTCGACTTCCTGCTCAGAAATGGCTTTCAGGAGGCTATGCGCTTTCCCTCGTCGACTTTGCAGCTTGAGGCGTTCGATGCATCAGTTTGGGCAGAGGCATATGACCGGCTAGCCCAAGAGAGGATACGTCCGCTTACGCTGTCCCAATTCCGCACAGAGGAGCCGGATTGGAAGAGGAGGCTGCGCGACTTGCGTTGGAAGATCGTGCAGGACGTTCCTTCAACCGAACCGTTTGCGAAGCCGTCGGTAGCTGAATTTGAGGAAATGGTCCTGGGAGATCCGGCCCTGGTGGAAGAGGCATTCTTCATTGCCCTGAGCGACGGCGGGGCCCTGGTAGGGATGAGCAATCTGTGGCGCAACGACCCGGAAGGCAGGCGCCTTGACGCGGGACTGACCGGTGTAATCAGGTCCCATCGACGCAGAGGAATCGCAACTGCTCTCAAATTGCGCACAGTTGAATTTGCTCAGGCCAACGGCGCGGAAACGATCGAGACGAGTAACGAGGAGGGCAGTCCGATGCTGGCCCTCAATTTCAAACTTGGCTTCGAGTCAAACCCAGCGTGGGTGGACTTCGTGAAAGAATTGCAGGCTTGAAGCCATTCTCAATAGTACGCTGCGATTCTATGGGTCAGCCCAGTCCCGATTCGGCATGAAGGCTGCCTCATCCAGCCTCAGACGAGAGAGCAGGTCCAAAATCCAGACACATTCAGGAGATTGCACTCAATGAAGAAATACGAGACACAGGCCGCGCAACTTGAGGAGTCGTTGCAACTTTCGCTGCCTCCAGTGGCAGTTGCCTTCACCGACGATCCTCAGGGAGGAATCTCGTCATACAGTGATGTAGCTCCTGCCGGCTGTTACTTCTGGCAGGAGGCGTCGCAGAAGGTATTTTCGACGAGCGCCCAGGACCACGAACTGTGTGCGATCGGAGTACACACACATAATCTTGCGGGCGCGTCGGCGGCGCAGGAGACCGAACTGATGACGGCGCTCGAGGCGATGCAGGGCCTAGACTATGTTCGCGAAGAGGAAGTGGCCGCGATACCGGTCATGCAACAACCAGTCCAACATGCGGTTTACGGGCCTCTGGCCGACTTTCCCATGGACGCCGACGTCGTCCTGCTCTTTGCACACGCTCAGCAGAGCCTGATTTTAACGGAAGCGGTAGCCAGGGTCGACGAGGGCGTTCCGCCGGCGATGGGTAGGCCTGCCTGCGCGGTCGTTCCCCAGGTCAGAAATGGTGGAAGGGCGGCGATGAGCCTGGGTTGCTGCGGTGCACGGGCTTATCTGGACGCGCTTTCCGATGACATCGCGCTATGGGCTATACCTGGCGAAAATCTTGAGTCGTACTGCAGGGAGATCAGCGGGCTGGCAAAGTCCAACGGGATCCTGACGGTCTTTCACGAAAGGCGAAGGGAGGATGTCGCCGCCGGCAAGAGACCCAGCGTGCAGGAGTCTCTGGAACGACTGGCCAGTTAGGGTCCAGGAAGGGTTGAAAGCGCTGGAGCATGCAAAGTAGATGGAATGACAAAGAGGCGGCCGAGTTTTCCGGGGACCCGCTTAGCCTGCGGGTGTATTCGTCGCGGCTGTTAGGGAGCGATCCTTCGCTCGTACTGCACGGTGGCGGCAATACATCGGTAAAGGCGGCGGCGCGGGACTTATTTGGTGACGAGGAAGAGGTCCTGTACGTAAAGGGCAGCGGCTGGGATCTGGCGACTATCGAGGCGCCGGGATTCGCGCCGGTGCGGTTGCGCGCGTTGCGGCGCATGGCGACACTGGAGCAGTTGAGCGACAGCGAGATGGTCACGGCGCAGAGGGCGGCGCTGACCGATCCGTACGCACCGAACCCATCAGTCGAAGCCATATTGCACGCGATTATTCCCTACCGTTTCGTGGATCACTCACATGCTGACGCGGTTGTGGCCCTTACAAACACGCCCGACGGCGAAGCGATCGTGCGCGACCTGTACGGGCCGCAGATAATGATTGTCCCTTATGTGATGCCGGGTTTTGTGCTTGCACGCACGATCTATGAGATGACGAGAGACACTGACTGGGATTCTCTGCCGGGGATGATTCTGCTGAATCATGGGGTCTTTACCTTTGCTGACGATGCGCGCGGGAGTTACGAACGGCACATCGAGATAGTCACGGCCGCCGAAGAGTGTATTGAGGTGAAGGCCGGGAGCGGGTTTGAGGTCGGGAATTCTGGCAGAAGTTCAGATGCGGCGCCGCTGGAGGAACTGGCCAAGTTGCGCAAGGCCGTTTCAGGTGCCAGGGGGCAAGCGGTACTGGCTTCGGTTGATCAAGGCGCGGCGGCAAGGACGTTTTCGGAGTTGCCAGAGGCTCCGGAACTGGCAACGCGAGGCTTACTGACTCCTGACCATGTGATCCGCACGAAAAGAGTTCCCCTGGTTGTCACAGAGGAGGGTGCGGAGCAGGATGTGGGCGAGTACGTTGCCGACTACTGCGCGTATTTTGAAAGGTATACGGACGGCAGCCTTTCTCGTCTGGACGCGGCGCCGCGTTGGGCATTGTGGCCGGGCGTAGGCAGCGTAGCGTTCGGGGCCAACCCGAAGGAGATCGCGGTTATCGACGACATAAGGCGCCACACGCTGCGGGCTATCGGATGGTCGGAGGCGTTGGGGGGCTGGAAGCCGCTGGGCGAGGGTGAGATTTTCGATATCGAGTATTGGGAGTTGGAGCAGGCGAAATTGAAGGGCGCAGGCGCGCCGCCCCCGTTGCAGGGCAAGGCGGTGTTGGTAACGGGCGGGGCCAGCGGCATCGGCCGAGCCTGCGTGGAAGCTTTCGTCGGACAAGGTGCGGTCGTCGCCGCTGTGGACATCAGTACCAAGGTCACAGAGCTTTTCGACCCTGAGATAGTGCTTGGTATCTGTTGCGATGTAACTGATGACGACGGGCTCAAAGCGGCGGTTGACCAGGTGGTGGGTCGCTGGGGCGGTCTGGATGTCCTTGTTTGCAACGCGGGCATATTTCCGGCAAGCCAGTTGCTTTCCGAAATGGATGGCGGCCACTGGGACAGGAGCATCGAGGTAAACCTGACCAGCCAGCAGCGGCTATTGCAGGCGTGCGCACCTTTTCTGAAGCTGGGCTGTGATCCGGCGGTAGTTATCATCGGCTCCAAGAACGCGCCGGCGCCCGGGCCGGGAGCGGGGGCCTATTCGGTGGCAAAGGCCGGCCTTACTCAATTGGCACGGGTCGCGGCCCTGGAACTGGCCGAGGATAGCATCCGAGTGAACGTGCTACACCCCAATGCGGTCTTTGACACTGCGCTTTGGTCACCAGAGTTGCTGGCGAAGCGGGCAGCCAGCTACGGCATAAGCGTGGACGAATATAAGGCCAACAATCTACTGGGCGTTGAGATAACCTCTGCTGATGTGGCTGCGCTTGCCTGTACGGTGGCGGGTCCTGCATTTGCCAAGACGACAGGGGCGCAGATACCTGTGGACGGCGGAAACGAACGTGTGATTTAGGGGTGCCGCTGGTTTGAGGAACGGCCCGAGATTCCTTGATGGGAATCGCATTGGCGTTGGAATGAAGGGGATTCGCCTGATGCGTTGCCCGAGATTTCACCGGTTTCGGTGCGATTTGGGGCGTCCTAGTTCGGAAGGGACTTTGCGCTGTAATTTTTGCGTTGGTATACTGTTCAGGTTGCGCCGGCGGGCGAGAGTTGGGCTGAAGGCGCCTTGCAGACTGTTCGGAGGCCGGCGGACCTGGAAGCAAGTTCGGGTTAGGCTTTCCCCCAACATTACATAAGATATCAGGCTCCGAAGGATATGGATTCTTCAGAGGAGGCCACCATGTTAAGAACCATTGGTCGAGTTGTGCCCGTTCTTCTTCTGATCGGCATCGTTGCGACAGGCGTTTCTCTCTTTCAAAGCGGGCAGCTTACGACAGATCTGGCCGCGAACGGGTGGCTTGCTCCGGCCACGGGGGCACAGCTGAACGCCGTCGAGTCCCAGGCCAGCATTCCCACATATTTCGGCTCTTTGGAGGTTACGCAATCGCGTTCGGTTACTCCGGGCGTGGGTGGCGAAGTCATGGAAGTGTTCGTCGAAGTGGGCGACCTGGTTGAGGAGGGGCAGGAGCTGTTCAGGTTGGATTCGACGCAACTTGACTGGGCGGTTCAGCGGGCAGAGATAGCGCTGGAACTGGCTCGCATTGCGTTGTTGGAGATCGACGAGCAGTCTTCAGAAGGCGATCTTGCGGTTGCTCGGGCCAATCTGGAGGTGGCGCAGACCAATCTTGACAAACTGGCTTTTGGCGGCGTGACCGAAGACGAACTGGCCGCAACGCGTGCGAGCGCCTCCTCTGCGTGGGCGCGGTACAATGAGCTTCTTGCCGGCCCGACCGAAGCCCGCCTGCAGCAGTTGAGGGCAAGCCTGGAAAGGGCGGAACTGGCGGTAACGCAGGCACAGCGGGCATACAACGAGGTGGCCTGGCGAGGCGACGTCGGGCGTACGCCGCAGGCAGCGAATTTGCAGCGGGTCACGATCGACCTGAATGTGGCGCAGGCGTCTTACAATGAGGCAACGCAGCCGGCGCGAGCTTCGGAAGTACAGAGCGCCCTGGCCGCGGCTCACCGGGCCCAGCATGCGTTGAACGAACTCGAGGAAGGCATATCGGAGGTGGATCTGGCAGTAGGCAGGGCGCGGGTCGCGGCTGCGGAGGCGACGGTTCTGAGGATAGAGGAATTGACGACCAGCCAGAAGTCGGCCGAACTGCGGGTGAGCCAGGCGCTCGTCAACCTGGAGGAATCGCAGCAGCGTTTGGACAAGGCGATAGTCAGGGCACCGATGACAGGGGTGGTTCTTGCACTCAATGCTGAGGAAGGCCAGGTGATTGGTGCTTCTTCACTTGCGGCCGAAATAGGGGACCCATCAGCGTTGGAGCTGGTGGTTGGTATTCCCCAGGACCAGGTGCTGACGATGTCGGTCGGCGATCCAGTGCGCATTACCCGGTTCGGCAGCGATGACATCTCCGTTCTTTCGACGATTTCCAAGATTTCGCCAATCAGTCTGCCCGGCAAAGGAAACTCGACGTTCCCTGTAACAATTCGACTTCCGGAAGAAGGTACCGCGCAGTTCAATCCCGGAATCTTTGTTTCAGCGACCTTCGAGTAGACCGTTTTGGGTGCAAAGGGTAATGCCCCTAAGCGCATCGCTGGCCCCAAAGTGTTTCGCTCCGTGCGAGGCAAGGATTTTGGGGTCCGTGGAATTATTGAATTGAAAGGGAATCGAGTGGCAACAGCAGGTCGTCGACGAAGCCGCACCGGTTGCCCAGGATCCCGCCAGATATTGTTACTACGTCAACTGCATTCAAAGGGGAGCGCAATGACGAACCACATTCGAGTGCTGGAGATATGACGATGACGATTCGACTCGTTTTGGGGTTCGCAGCGCTATTTTATCTTGCGATAAATCAGCCTGGTTCGGCTCAAAGCGGACGACTTGAAAATCAGTTAGCCCAGTCAACACCGATAACGCCAACAGTTCTCGCGGTTGTTCGCAATCAAGGTACGACCCTCTACGACAGGCCAAATGGGGAGCCTCAGCGGGAGCTGGTGGGGGGTTCACTCGTCACGGCCCGGCTGCGTTCCACAGACCTACTGTGGGTATTAGTTCAGACACGTGATCAGACTGAAGGCTGGGTAGAGGTAAGGACGCTGCTGGCTGCAGGACTGGGCCGGCTTCCGGTAGAGGTTCCTACACCGACGCCCACGTTGACGCCATCTCCAACTGCACCGCCAACGCCATCGCCAACGTCGACGCCGACAACGGAGGCGGTTCCGACTGAAGCAATGGAGGTAACGGGTACGGCTACGAGTGAACCAGCTCCTGAAGGGGCGATGGAGGCGACGCCCGAGGCCACCGGCGCGCCAGAGGCGATGGAAGAGGCTACAGGCACGCCGGAGGCGATGGAAGAGGCGACGCCGCAGCCTACAGAAGAAGCCATGCCCGAGGCTACCTCTGAGGCGGGAACGCCGGAGGCAACTCCGACACCGTTCATGCCGCCTGAAGGACCCACGGCACTCTCGCTGGCTCGAATTGGGGGTGCAGTCCTGTGGGATGGCGAAGACGGGTCCTTCGTGGAACATTTCAGAGCCGGTTCGCGGTTGACTGCGGCCTTCAGAACGGAAAACAGCAGCTGGTACTACGTATATCACGACGAAGGGCCACACGGTTGGGTTTCGGCCAATGAGCTGTTAGTCGTGAGCGGCCAGATCCTGACCGTCAAGGAGTTTACGATTCCCTTGGAGGAAGTGATCCCAGTCGAAGAAGAGGAGGCTGCACAGGGCGCGGTGACCCCAACGCCCACACCTACACCTGCCGGGCCCCCAGAAAGGGTCACGGTTACGGTCATAGATTTCGGACTGCGGTTGAACGTGCGCGCCGGTCCGAGTACCGATTACGATATCGTGGCCAAGGCGGTGGCTGGCGTTACGTTTAACGGGATAGGCCGAACAGAGTCGGGCGACTGGGTGCAGGTGGCGATCGCCGATCTTCCCAGCGGGTATGGATGGGTGTCGGCCACTTACGTGACGACCACGGGGCCGTTTGAGGCGTTGCCCGTGGTGGAAGCGATGGAGATGGATTCGGAGACTGAGACGGAAATGGAGAGTGACGGGTGAGTTGGTGAAGGAGAGAAGCCTTGGCCCGGATTCTTGCCGGCTAACCTTCTGACCACAGTTAACGAATCCTGTTTGCGCTGTCAGGCGGACACGGATCTACAAAGTGTGAGCGATTCTGAACATGACCGAGGTCGTGGGCAGGGTCGCTTTTCTATTGCTGGCCGGCCAGTTTGAGGTCAGCCGACT
This sequence comes from Caldilineaceae bacterium, assembly GCA_011523365.1. Classification (GTDB taxonomy): domain Bacteria; phylum Chloroflexota; class Anaerolineae; order Caldilineales; family Caldilineaceae; genus Bin5. The sequence continues at coordinate 12,109 of WTGY01000042.1, read as the reverse complement.
CTCGCTTGAAGTTGTGTGGTTTTCCTATATGAGGCCCGGATGGACCCGTCATCTCCTGTCGGTCACGCGGAGGGAAGGGCCGGACCATTTTTTGCAGTGTCTTTCGAAGACAAAAGTAAGGCGAGTTCGAAGTCTCCAACTCTGAATCAGTGGGTGGCATTTTGCCACAACGCGCGCAAGTGCGGATTGGTCTGTAGTTTATTTTGGGGAAGTCATTCCACGTGCATTTGAGAATTGAGGCCGCATGTGCGGGCCTGTTCTTGATGACAACTGACTTCAAAATGGAAGGCAAGGTATGGTGGAAAACCATGTTGGCAAGAATACATTACTTTTACGACGATTGACACAGCCAATGCGTTCTTGTATAGTTCAGTCCCCGCATCAGGGCGGCGGGGAGGATGAACGTTGCCGCGATTTGTGACGCATTCCATTCACTGTGCCTTGCTTTTCTGTACTCCAAACTAGCGGACAGTTCTGAGTTGAAAAGGAGGGTGGTCGAAATGCCGAACAGCACACATTTTTCGAGACGTCATTTTCTGAAGTTGAGCGGCACTGCCGGCGCGACTGCATTGATCGCGGCCTGCGGACCGGGTGGCGCGCCTGAAGCCGAAAGCAGTGCGGGGGAGAGTTCGGACACCATGCCGCAAACTGCGACGCAGTCGGTACCCGAATTGCTTGGCGCGGACATGCCCGGGAGTCCAAATAGTCCCCGCGGTTGGACTACCGTACTGCCTGACCTGCCGGAGGGACTGCCGCCTGCACCGGGGCAGGAACAGATTGAGATTTCGACGACGCGGCGGGTGGACGCCCAAACGAAGTTCGGCGAAGGCGACTCATTGGAGAACAATCCCTGGTCGCGCATGATTGAGAAGCTGTTCGGCGTCAAACTTACGGTGGCCTGGTCCTGGTCGAGCGGCGACGAGGCAACGACAAAGTACAATCTGGCCATGGCAAGCGGCGATATGCCGGACTATCTGGAAACTGTGCCTTCCAATATCTTCGTGAAGATGGTAGAGGCCAGTCTGCTTGAGGACATTACCGACGCATACACAATGTATGCCAGCCAGCGGTGGCAGGACACGTGGGCTGAGTATGGTGAGCTTCCGTGGATCTTCACAACGGTAGACGGTCGAAAGTACGGTTTGCCGAGAGTAGAGGACCTTGCCCATAATGACAATATCCTCTGGTACCGGCAGGACTGGTTTGACGCGCTCAGCCTGGATGTTCCGCAGACGCTTGAAGAGTTGCATGACACGGCAATGGCCATTGTAGAGGCTGACATAGGCAAGGGTGCGCCGGGAACGACGATCGGGTTGCTTGCGAACAAGAGTTTTTCTGCGACCTGGTTTGGCAGCATCGATCCAATCTGGGCACCTCACGGGGTTGTTCCAAATCACTGGACAGAGGTGGGGGGCGAGCTGGTTTTTGACGCGGTTCGCGAGGAGATGCAGGAGCCGCTGGCGCTATTGAACCAATGGTACCAAGACGGCATTTTCCGCGAGGATTTCTTCACGATAAACACTTCCGATTCGATCCAGGACGTGGCCGCGAGTCAGTGCGGCATTCATTACACGCCATCCTGGGGCGCGTGGCTGGACACGGTGCGAAACGATCCGGAGACAGTCTGGGCATTTGCCGACAATCCTGCCGGCCCGGATGGTGTCAGAGCACGGCACACTGAGAACAACTTCCGTAGCAGCCCCTTCTGTTTCCGGAAAGGTATGGAGCACGTCGATCAGATCTTCACGATTACGAACTTCATGCACGAATTGACCGAGGACTATGACCGGCGCTTCCACGGATGGGAGAGCCACAACTATGAGTGGCTAGAGGATGGTTCGGTCGCGGCTACGGGAATCAGTTGGTCTCCCTGGGCGATTGGGCCGATAGGAACGCGCGGAAGCGGCATGATCGATCCCCGTCACGTAGCCAACCTGATAGACTATCAGCTTGAGGAATGGGGAAAGATTCCGGCTGAGGAACGGGACGCCTACCAAACGCTTTCGCTTGAGGACCCCACCGGCGTGAGAATTCTGGGCAAACAGTCACGCCTCTTCATTCTGGAGACGGCAGAACAGGGCAAGATTACGGAATACCAGAGTCTGCCTACACCGACCATGATCGAAAGGGGCAGTGACCTGAGTAAGTTGGTAGAGGAAAACGTGCTCGGCATGATTATCGGAGAGAAGCCTCTCAGCGCTTTCGACGATTTTGTTGAGCAGTGGACAAACCTTGGCGGCGACCTGGTTACGCAGGAAGTGAACGAGTGGTGGGCCGCAAGGTCGTAAGTCAGTTCCCAGACTTTGCAAGGGGCAGGCGTGTTCTCGGGGAACCGGGGACACTCTGCCCTTCGCAGCGAGGTAAGGGGACAGTACTCCGAACGGAAATGAATTCCCAGTAGTATCCCCGGATTGACATTATGGCAGTAGTGGAAGCGGATCACGGCACCGTTGCCGAAACGGCTGCAAAGCGATTGCGAATCCGCAACTATTTGGGGCGATCATGGCCATTGTACGCCATGATGGTGCTCCCAGTCATTCAGCTTGCCCTCTTTCACTACTACCCCATGTACGGAGTAGTGATCGCATTTCAGGATTTCAACCCTGGCCTGGGATTTGGAGGTTCGCCCTGGGTTGGTCTGAAGCATTTCAAGTTTATCTTCTCCAATCCGGACTTCAGTAACGTAGTCGCCAACTCTTTCATCATTGCGGTCGGCAAGATCACGACACTTCAGTTAATGGCGGTTACACTGGCGTTACTGCTCAACGAAATCCGGTCAATGATCTTCAAGCGTACGGTACAGACGGTGATCTATTTGCCGCATTTTCTGTCCTGGATTGTGCTAGGCGGCATTTTGCTGGATCTGCTGTCAACGTCGGGAATGATCAACCGGGCCATTGAGTTTGCAGGTTTTGATCCGATTCTCTTTCTGGGCAGTAACGCATGGTTCCGTCCCATCATTGTGGTTACGAATCTGTGGAAGGAGGCCGGGTGGGCAACGATAATCTACCTGGCCGCTCTGACGGGCATCGACCCGGTTCTGCATGAGGCGGCTGCTATCGACGGCGCCAACCGTTGGCAGCGCATTCGCCACGTCAACATTCCCGGAATCCTCTCGATGGTCATACTGATCGCCTGCTTAAACCTGGGAAACGTTCTTCAAGCCGGCTTTGAGCAGGTGCTGACCTTATATAACCCGACGGTGTATGAAACCGGCGACATAATCGATACATATGTCTACCGAGCGGGACTCATCTCGGCGCGTTACAGTATGGGCGCGGCGGTGGGTCTCTTCCAGTCGGCGATGGGCTTTGTCCTTATCGTGGTCGCCTACCGTCTGGCCAGCAGGTATGCGGGATATCGGATATTTTGATCGCAGGGCGAATCGTGTAGCTGGCGACAGGCAGTGAACAATCAATGATACAAGAAAAGAGTTTCGCGAGCCGGATGTTTGAACTCGGGAATTACCTCTTCCTGTTTCTTTTCGGGCTCGCCTGCCTGTTTCCGATGGTACATGTGATCGCTGTCTCGCTGAGCAACCGGGCTGCGTCCATGGGTGGTTTTGTTACGCTGTGGCCACTGGGTACAACCTTTCAGAACTATCTTGAAATCCTGGAGGCAGGACCGGTATACAGGGCATTTCTGGTCTCGGTCTCTCGCACAGTTCTGGGTACGTCGATCAATATGGCCATGACGGTACTGGCGGCATATCCTCTTTCCAAGTCGTCGGAGGAGCTGAAGGGGCGTTCGGTATTCATGTGGATCGTCCTGATTGCAATGCTCTTCAACGGGGGTCTAATCCCCTGGTGGATGGTGATACGCAACCTGGGTCTGCTCAACAGCCTGTGGGCGCTGGTGCTGCCCGGGGCACTGCCAATCTGGAACGTGATCCTGCTGATGAACTTTTTCCGCGAGATCCCGAAGGAGCTGGAAGAGGCTGCGATTATCGATGGCGCTTCCTATTGGGGTACTCTCTGGTATGTGTTTCTCCCCCTGTCGGTGCCGGCTCTGGCGACGCTAACACTGTTTGCCGCAGTTTTCCACTGGAATGCGTGGTTTGACGGGATGGTTTTGATAATGGACAACGCCAAATACCCGATCATGACATTTTTGCGTACAGTGGTGGTTGACATGAATTTGCAGATATTGACGGTCAACATGGAAGATATCTACAATCTGTCAGATCGGTCGATTCGGGCCGCCAATATCGTCGTCGCCACGGTGCCGATCCTGATCGTCTACCCGTTCCTGCAGCGGTATTTCATTCACGGTATCCGCCTTGGTGCGGTAAAGGGATAGCCGGGGCCTTCCAGTAAACGTGACTTTGCCAGTTTCAATGAATTGAGGAGCAAGCACTCACGCTGGATATTCAACCCTGGTGCATAGGTCGTACTTAGGAGTGGTTGAAGTTTCACCGACCTGGAATTTGCGAGTTCATCAAGTCGTCAATGCATGAGGGCACCCACAAGGGGTGCCCCTACAATTGGATGCTTGGTTGGAAGGAAATGTCAACGAACGCTAATACAGTTAATCCAGAACAGGAGCTAAAGCAATGGGAACCGCTGTCAAGATCGGTGTGATTGGCGCCGGGAGCGCGACTTTTTCTCTGGGGCTTGTCAAGGACCTGTGCCTGACGGAAAGTCTGAGCGGCAGCCACGTGACGTTTATGGACGTGGACGCAGAACGGCTGCAGATGATCCACAGGCTGGCCGAGCGTTATGCCGACGAACTTGGGGCGAACATCACTTTTGACCAGACTCTGGACCGGCGAGAAGCGATGCAGGACGCCGACTTTGTAATCAACACGGCCTCGGTCGTGACGTACGACTCGGGCCTGGAGACGCGGGACCTCATCCAGGCGTACGGCTATGACTGGGATGGACCGGGGTCGCTCGAGTATTCGTTTTACAATACTTCGTTCATTTTGGACGTGGCGCGTGAGATTGAGAAGATCTGCCCGGACGCGTGGTTGATCCAGTCGGGAAACCCGGTTTACGACGGCTGCACGGTTATCGGCCGCGAGACCGACGTGAAGGTTTGCGGACTTTGCCATGGCTATTACGGGTACCGGGACATCTGCGACATGCTGGAACTGGACCATACCAAGGTGAAGTGGCAGGCTCCAGGTCTGAATCACAATATCTGGCTGACGCAGTTTGAGTACGAGGGCAAGGACGCTTACCCGTTGATTGACGAGTGGATTCAGAGCAAGGGTGAGGCGTACTGGGCGGAAACTGCGGCCAGCAGACCGTTGCCAGAGGGCAGGTCGGGCTGGTCCGGGGAATTGAGGCGAGCGTGGGAGATCGACCTGTCGCGTGCGGCGGTGCATATGTACCGGCTGTATGGACTGATGCCGTTGGGCGACACGGTGTGGATGAAGTACATTGGTTGGTGGTATCACAAGGACTTTGATGCCAAGCGTTTCTGGTTCGGCGAGCCCTGGGGCGGACAGCGGTCGCACCTGTCCTGGCCGATGTACGTTGACAACCAGGCGCGGAGGGTGGAACAGATCGCCCGCCTCGCCCAGGACCCTTCGGCAAGCCTTGTGGAAAGCCTGGGGAAGAGCAAGACGATCGAGCAGCAGGTTCCTATCATCGATGCACTGGTAAATGACAATGAAGGGCAGTTCCAGGTAAACGTGCCTAACCACGGAGCGCTGCCTGGCGTACCGGATGACATTGCGGTAGAGATTCCGGCAGTGGTGAACAAGGAAGGTATCCACCGCATTCAGGTTGACCCTCTGCCGCGGAAGATCATGCTGACTCAGATCCTGCCTCTGGTTCTCTCGCTTGAGCGGACTCTGCTGGCAATAGAGACCGGTGATCGCTCTCTCCTGCTATGGGAGTTACTGGACGCTAACGAAACGCGTTCCTATGCGCAGGCCGAGGACGCCCTGGAGGCGATTCTGGGACAGGGGTACAACCAGGAGATGAACGAATATTTCCGGTGGCCGTCTAAGTGGGAGTCCAACGGCATCAGCAGGACGCCGGTCCGGGATGATCCCACACTGCGGGCCGAGGGGGTGGTGGCGGCCGATTAAGTAGCATCGCAGGAATTGGACGAAAACTCCTTTGTCATAAGATCACATCGGCGTTAAGGTACTAAGGGGGACGGCTCTTTGGATTGGTAGAGCGTCCCTCTTATTTCTGTTTGAGTACCAGAGGGATTTGTAGCCAATCACAAACTACGCAAGAGCATCAAGCGGGGTAAAGAGATGAAAGTCGTCGAAGTTGAAACCATGGTAGTAAAGAATGTACCGCCTTTCCGAGGCGGGAGCGTGTGGTTGTTTGTTCAGGTCAAGACGGATGAGGGTATTGTCGGGCTGGGCGAGCGGCCTTCAGGAAATGCGAAGAACCTGGATGCGCAGGTCAGGCTGATCGAGGATCTGGGTGAGCAGTTTGTCGTGGGCACGAACCCCTTTGACATCGAGAAACTGTGGCAGACTATCTTTGCTTCGCGTCACGACTACCGGCATCCCGGACTTGACATGACGCCGGCATTAAGTGCGATTGAGATGGCCTGTTGGGACATCGTTGGTAAGGCGACGAGTCAGCCGATCTATAATTTGCTGGGAGGTCGTTACCACGAAAAGCTACGCGCCTATGCATATATGCCGTCGGAAGGCATCTGGGAGAACCCGGAAAAGGCCGGGGAGGTCGCTATCAAGCTGGTTGAAGAGGGGAATACGGCATGCAAGTTCGATCCCTTTCAGCCCATATTTCCGAATCCCAGCGATTATTCTTTGAAGACGATCCGCCACGTTGCCAAGATCTTCCAGTGCATTCGCGATGCGGTGGGCGACGATCTGGAAATCGGAATTGGTACGCATGGGCAGTTCAGCACGGCCGGCGCGATCCGCGCTGCCAAGATACTGGAAGAGTTCGACCCGTTCTGGTTCGAGGAGCCGGTTCCGCCTGAAAACATTGACGAGATGGCGCGGGTGGCGGCACATACGAGCATCCCGATCGCTACAGGAGAGCGGCTGGTATCGAAGTTCGAGTTTGCTCAGCTGCTGGAGAAGCAGGCGGCGCAGGTCATTCAGCTGGACGTGGGGCAGTGCGGCGGGATCCTGGAATCGAAGAAGATCGCAGGCATGGCGGAGGCACATTACGCCATGATCGCTCCCCACATGTACTGCGGGCCGGTGGCAGCGGCCGCGGCGGTGCAGCTCGATACCTGTTCGCCCAACCTGTTGATCCAGGAGTACAACGGAGGGCCTCTGCACCAGGAGCTGTTCAAGGAGCCGATTGTATTTGAGAACGGATATATCATACCGCCAACAGGGCCGGGGCTGGGGGTGGAACTGGATGAGGCGGTCGTCAAGAGACAGTTATTGTAAGCGAGGGGACAAGGGAAAGGTCATTCATGGCTATCTTGGACGGTAAAGTAGCCCTGGTCACAGGCGCGGGGCGGGGACACGGGGAGGCGGTGGCGGTGCGGTTTGCCGAGGAGGGCGCTGCGGTAGCGGTCTGCGACATCGTGCCCGTAGAGGAGTTGGAGGGCGGAGTCGGCGAGCGGATCCGGGCGGCCGGCGGGGAGGTTCTCTGCTCGCAGACGGATGTTTCGAAGGAGGAGCCGGTCAGGCAGCTTGTGCAGGATACGATTGACCGTTTCGGTACGATCGATATATTGGTGAACGTGGTCGGGATAGCCGGTCCGACGAAGGATGTATGGCAAATGAGCCTGGAGGAGTGGCAGGAAACGCTGGCAGTCAATCTGGATTCGGCTTTTCTCGGCTGCAAGTATGCGCTGCCGGAAATGATCCGCAAGAGGTACGGGCGCGTAATCAACTTCAGCTCGGGTTCGGGCAAGCAGCCTCTCTCGCACCGGACTCCCTACACGACCTCGAAGATGGGCATTCTTGGATTTACACGCACTTTGGCGGCGGACGTGGGCCGGTACAATATCACGGTCAATGCGATCTGCCCAGGTTCACACGAGGAGAGGAGTGTCGAGCTGGAACGGGCGCGGGCGGAGTACAGGGGGGAAGCTTTTGATGAAGAGGCATTACGGCGCCGGTACCGGGAGCCGCGGCCGAACGCGGTGCTGGCAGGAAGGTGGTGCGGCGATGAAGGCTACGTGGAGAAGGGGGCCGGGTCGGAGGAGGCGGCGGCGATAGCGGTCTTTCTGGCATCGGATGATGCGGCCAGCATGACGGGTCAGGACATCAATTCCGGGGGATGGGTGATGTGGTGAGGAAGGGTGGCTGCCGCGAATTCTGTCCGCGAAGATCACCTTTTTCTGATCCGCGAAGTTACGCGAAGGGGCGCGAAGGACACCTTTGGTTGATCCGCGAAGTCAGGCGAAGGGCGGCGAAGAACGCGGGAAACAGAGTCGAGAAGCCGATATGATGACAGAGAAGGCAGTGCCGTTGCAGGGGCAGTTTCTGCTGGAGTGGAATCGAGGGGGGATCAGTAGCCTCAAGCTGAAGGACGATGTGTACGATACCGAATACATCACGCCGGCCGAAACGCTTGGGGAGGTGCTGGTAGGCTATCGCGTAGGCGGAGGGGCGTGGCGATCTGCGACGAACTTCTCCTCCGGCGACATCCGTAGGGTTGAAGAGATTGAAGGCGGGTCGCGGGCGTTCGTGTACAGCGGCGACAGCCAATTGCTGCACGGATTGCGCGGGTTGGGGCTGGTGGAGCGGTTCAGCGTGGAAGGGGACCGCCTCATGTGGAGCCTGGCGTTGCGCAACGAGACGGAAGAGACGGTGGAAATCGGCGACATCGGACTGCCGTTGCCCTTTAACAGACGCTTTGTGCGCGACAACCTGGCCAACTATACGCAGGTTGTCGCGCGCCACAGTTTTATCTCAGGTCATGGTTCCTTCCTTTTCTGGCAGCGCCCGAACGGCGTCGGCCCTTACCTGGTGATGACGCCGCTGCCGGGAACGAAGCTGGAGTACTACGAAGAGATCGATCCTCACCCTTCGACAACCAGCGTGCCCTACCGCGTGTATATCCATTCCGCACTGACCGGGGGCCAGGAGACGCGCGGGACATGGCGCCAGCCTCATACAAGCGTCACACTGTCGCCGCGAGGAGCAGACGGCGACGGCGTTGCATACGGCTTCTGCCTGGAGTGGGCTGACGACTACGATGGCGTGCGTGACGTCCTCTACCGGCAAGGCCTGTTCGACGTTCATGTCGTGCCGGGTATGACGGTTCCGATCGATCTGGGGGCGACTTTCTCGATCCGGACACAGCACCAAGAGTATGAAGTCGCGGCGGAGTATCCTGATCAAACCAGCATTGAATTGGTGGATGAGACGCAAGCAGATGCCCGCAGCTTTCGTGTACAGTTTTCCCGACTGGGGGAGAATCTCCTGACGGTCCACTACGGCAGCGGCTCCTACATGAACCTTGAGTTTTTTGTAACCGAGCCGCTGGAGACATTGATCAAGAAACGTACCGCTTTTCTGGTGGACAGGCAGCAGCACAGAAACACGGGCAAGTGGTACGAGGGCCTGTTTTCGGTTTGGGACATGCGGGAGGCCGTCCTGCGGGGTCCTGAGAACACGGGCGGATTCGACGGCTGGTACGGTTATACGTTGACCTGCGACGACACGGCACTTCCGAAAGCACCGTTTATCGCCGCAAAGAACGTGCACTTTCCCGTTCAGAAGGAGATTGATGCGGTCGAGTACTACATCGAGAAGTTTATATGGGGCGGGCTGCAGCGCACGGACGAAGAACTACCTTACCCGTATTTCATTTACGGAGTGCCCAACTGGTATGAGAACCGGCACAGTGAGCACGGATTCGGGACCAAGGGCGAAGGCCTGGAACATTTCTGGCGCAGCTATGACTATCCGCATGTGATCATGCTCTACTTTCACATGTACCAGATCGCCAGGCAATACCCGGGATCGACTAACTATCTGGACAGTGCGGGTTACCTGGAGAGGGCGTTCGGGACGGCGGAAGCCCACTTCCGGCTTGCCGGGCTGGACGATCTCCCGCACGGAGCCCGAGGGTACTGGGCTTACCGACTCGGCCTGTACAACGAAATGTTGATCGTGGACCTGATCGACGCGTTGGAGGAGGAGGGCTGGCAGGAGCGGGCGGACTGGCTGCGCGGAGAGTGGGAGAAGAAGGTCAAGTATTTCGTGTATGACGATCCCTATCCGTTTGATTCGGAGTATCCTTTTGACACGACTGCGTTCGAAACATCACATGCTGTGGCAAAGTACGGGTTGACGCGGACTGTCGAGCCCGATACGAAGCTCTGGTACGACAAGTACAGGGACATCTGGTACGAGCATCCTGAAGTCAGCCGGTCTGACTTTGAGGCGTTCATGGACAAGCAGATTGAGGCGAATATCGCTCTGCGGGGTTGGGTGGAACCGTCGTACACGCTATTGGGAGGCGACAATTGGGGTGGGGACTCTTCGCGATACGGCTTGAGCTACATGTCACAGCTGGGGGGATGGTCCATTGTGGACTACGCGCTTTACTTTGTGGAGAACCCATTCGCTTACTTGCGCTTAGGCTATGCGTCCTTCCTTAGCTCGTGGTGCCTGATGAATACGGGAACGGCCGAATCCAATTACGGGTACTGGTATCCGGGCGAGGAAAACGATGGCGCGACGGGTTGGGCGATTACACCTGAAAAGTACAGCGGCATGTGGATCAGACAGGACAACGGGCGGGGGAGCTGGCCGTACGACGGCGAGATTGAATTGGGGTACGGTGCGGCGCTGCGAACCGCGGCCACGATAGTAGCCGACGATCCACTTTTTGGCTGGTTTGCCTATGGCGGGCGGCTCGGGATGCGAGAGGGTCGATTTGAAATCTGGCCGCAGGACGGTGTGCGTCAGAGACTGCATATTATTGGGCGAGAGGCGCGCATGCACTTGTTGCTAGAGCGCGATGGCTTTGCAACTGATCATCCGATCTCTATACATTGCAACTACCTGGATTCTGAGGGCGAGGCAATGCAGTTCTCACGGATCGCGTTCCGTATTGAAAATCGCAGCGGCGACCGGCACAGAACGGATTTGAAGCTCCGCGGATTGAAAGGAAGCAGCTACACTGTTCGCATTGACGGGGAATCAACTCAAAACTTTGAGGCGGCAGAGGGGGGGTGGAGCAAGGCTGAAATTGAATTAGGTCCCAAGGATGTGGTCAAAGTGGAAATCGAGGCTTTTTGATTTCCGATGTTCGCATGGGAGAGCAAGGCAGCACAAGACGTCTCGAAGCTCTTAATCCGTCGTTTCGGTGTCCTCGTGCCAAACCAGGTCCGTCCAATGGCAGTTGGTCCACCTTTGATACTCGGACTTTAGCGAGTTTACGACCATGTTCTTAGTTCGGTCTTCGTCGTAAAAGTTTCCCTTCTCCATAAACGAAGTCAGCATCTTAAGTCGCTTCAAGCAGTGCTTTCGGGCCTGCTCGCCGATCTCTTCAAGAGACCGTTCCCGACCTTTAAAGAAGGCGAAAAAGGCGTCCTGGGAGGAGTTCAGATTCCCTGCGCGGGCGTCCTCGATTCGCGTTCTGAAGGGCTGGACCCACGAGTCCGGTGGGGCGCTCCGGTTAATGACTGTGTTGGCGTCGTCCAGCTTTTGCTTGTACTGTTCCACGACGCGACCGCTGATTCTCGACAATGAGAGGGTGATCAGCGCGAGGACAATGCCTATGGCGCAAGCAAAAAGGATGATGACGACCAGTATTGGCACTTCAGATTCCCTTCTACACTCAAGCCGCAAGACTTTTGTGGATACTATACCACGATTCTTTCATTCGAGCGGTCTTCATTTCGAGACGGAATCGCGGGAGCGTGCATGGCTATATTGAGGTGGGAATTGCCTGGTGCGAACTATGAGCCAGCGGAGGCTGAAATCGTTGCCGGTCTAAGGAGAGACGCAGGGCAAGCGTCAGGCCTGCCGTATGGTGGGGGACTCTGACTGGGGCCACAGGGGCGCCAGGGGGGAAGGTGAGGGCGACCGTGAAGGGTGTGCGAGGGCAGGCACAAGGCCGGCGCCGACGGGGAATGAGTAGGGACGGCGGATCGTGGGTTGGCGAAACCCGGTCGAACAGGCACCTGTCGCCAATGTCGACACCAGGTCGATGAGGCATGTTGTTGGGGGGGGCGTTGCGGGGGCGGAGCC